>JBAVWI010000251.1:0-22800 GCA_049697735.1 Solirubrobacteraceae bacterium | reverse complement strand
GATCTCCCCGGCCCCCCGGGCCGCCGGGGCGACAATCTCTGCCGCGCCCCGCAGGCTTGCCCCCAGCCGGCCTCCGTCACTGTCGCCGGCCAGGCGGGATGCCGAGCGCCCGGCGAGCACGAGTGTGGCCGAGCCGGCGGTCAGCGCGCAGGCGAGCGCGACAACGATCCCGGCCACGAGCAGAAGCCCAAAGCCCTGGACCATCGGCACGGGTGACAGCAGGAGGACGAGGAACCCGGTGGCCGTGGCCAGCGCAGCCGTGGCGATAGTCGGCGCGGCCCGGCCGGCGGCCGAGGCGACAGCGCGTTGGGCGCTGAGTGGCTGCCCGGTGCCTGCCTCCTGCGAGCTCCGGGCCTCGTCGGAGCGGGCCTGGAACTGGATTCCGTAGTCGACGGCGAGACCGATCAGGATCGGCAGCACCGCGATCGAGGCCATGGTCAGTGCGGCGCCGAGCACGGCCAGGAGGCCAAAGGTGATCCCGGCGGCGGCCACCGCGATGGCCAGGGGTAGCAACCGCAGCCAGCCGGAGGACCTGCCGCGCGGCGAGCGGAAGACCAGCAACAGGGCCACCGCCATGACGAGCAGGACGGCAATTAGCATGGTGGCGATCGAGCCCGAGATCTCAGCACTGAGATCGTGCAGGACTACCGGTACCCCGGTCACCGTGTACGTGCCGCCATAGTTGGAGCGGAACATGGGCATCGCGATCGCCTGGCGGATCCAGCTGATGGCCTGGGCCTGCTGGGCGTCGGTGAGCGAAGCGCGCAGGCGAATCTGGACCAGGGCCGAGTCGGTGGTCGGAAACAGATAGGCAAAGCGGGCCTTGGGCTGATTGACCCCCCGGGTCTGATCAAAGACGATCTGCGGGATGAACTGCTTTGAGTCGATCGAGGGCAACGCGGTGATGCCGGTGCTGAGCGCGAGCTGCTCGAGCGTCTGCAGCTGCTGCTGGTACTGGAGCTGCCCCGCGGCCTTGGCCGCCGTAGCTGCCTGCTTGGCCGACATGTGGCGGCCGATGGCCAGGGCATAGGCGGCTTGCTGAACCTGGTTGACCGAGGCGCTGACCCCGGCCATCATCGACGAGATCTGGGTGTTAACCGCCGCCACGGCATGGTTGAGGAAGGTGCCCGGCCCGTAGACGACCTGGGCGGGCTTGTAGCGGGCCAGCTTGGCGCAGGGACTACCGGCGCCGCCATAGGGCGTGTGGTTGGTGGTGAAGGTGAAGGCGCGCAGCGTCGAGTTGGCCACCGCGTACTGGCCGGCGAAGCAGGCCTCGAGCGAGGTCAGGGTGGCCAGGTCCTTGGTCTCGACGAGGTCGGTGAGCGGTTCGTGGATGAGGACTATGACCGCGTCAGAGCCGAAGTGGTGCTGGTCGTCGATCGTGGCCTGATAACTCGACGAGGACTTGGCGACGAAGGTGTCGATCCCGGCCGAGGGCCTGAGCCCGAGGGCGAGCAGCCCGCCGGCCAGCGCGAGGACGACGACGATCCCGACCGTCAGGGCCGGCCGTCGCGAAACGGCCGCGACGAACCGTTCAAACCTCTCTCCGCCTGTCATCGCTCGCGTCAGGCTAGCGACGGGACCGGGGCACAGGCGCCGATGGCCGGACCTGCGCGGGGGTAGCCGCCTAGTCCATCGTCAGCGGGCCCTGAGACTCGCCGGACAAGAACTGACGGATGAACGGGTTCTCGGAGTTGAGCATGTCCTCGGCCGGGCCGGCCTCGACGATCCTGCCCTTCCAGAGGACATTGATGTAGTCGGCCACGCGACGGGCGCTCATGATGTCGTGGGTGATGACGCAGAAGGTCGGCAGGTGCTCCTTCTGCTTCTCCTTGGCCTCATCCATCATGTCGCGGTGGATCTCGAGGATGAGCTCGCCGAGCAGGGCGGTGCGGACGGGATCCAGACCCGAGTCGGGCTCGTCGAAGAGGACGATGTCGGGCTCGAGCACGAGGGCGCGAGCGAAACCGGCGCGCTTGCGCATGCCGCCCGACAGCTCGTTGGGCATCTTGGTCAGGGCGCTGGCCAGCCCGACCTCGTTGAGCCGGCGCATGACGATGTCCTCGACCTCGTCCTCGCCCTTCTCGGTGTGCTGGCGCAGCGGGAAAGCGACGTTGTCATACAGGTTCATGGAGCCGAACAGGGCGCCGTCCTGGAAGAGCAGGCCGAACTTCTTGCGCATGTCGAAGAGGTCATCGTCGGCCATATCGGGCACCGACTGACCGTGGACCAGGCAATCACCCTTGTCGGGGTAGAGCAGGCCGACCATGTGCTTGATGCAGACCGACTTACCCGTGCCCGATGGCCCCAGGATCATCGAGACCATGCCCTCGGGCAGGCCCATGTTGAGCCCGCGCAGGATGTGCGAGCGGCCGAACGACTTGTAGGTGTCGATGAACTCGACGGCGTCGGGGCGACCCGAGGGATACACCTTGTAGGTGTGCCATTTGTACTCATCGTCGGAGACCCCGCTGGGTGGCTCGGGGCGGGGCGGTGACTCGTCCACGACCGACACGCGGGAGCCCCCCTCCTCCTTCTGCTGGGTCTCGGACTCCGAGCTGCCCTCGTCGTGTTGCGCCTCTTCCCAAGTCGGCGTCTCCTGAATTTCTCCCCCGTCGGGGGCGGCGCTCTTGATCTGCTCCTCGCGCTCCTGCGGACTCAGGTCGACTTCGGCCCCGCGTGCGGCGGCGCTGTTGTCCTCGCTCTGATCGCCGATGTTGCGGGGATCGTCCTGCGCGCGCTCTGAATCGTTGCTGCTCTCGGTCTGCCCCTGGCGCTGCTCGCCCGAGCCGCCACCCTCACCCCTGTCCTGATTAAACGGACCCATTTAGCCTCCGATTGGTGCCCGCGGGTTCGCGCCCCAGAAGAGCTGCGTCCCGAGCATTCCGATGAGATGGACGGCGACGATGTTGAGCACCATCGACTTCGCGGTCGCCGTGCCCACGCCGACCGGTCCGCCGCTGGCGTTGTAGCCGTAGTAACAGCCGACGAGCACGATTACGATCGCCATGCTCATCGCCTTGATCAAGCTGAATAAGAGATCCGGCGGGTTCTGGAACTGCCAGAAGATGAGGAAGAACCCGCCCGAGGAGACGTAACCGATCTGCTGCACCACGGCCAGGTAGCTGGCGAAGAAACCGGCCCCGATCGAGCACAGGTAGACGAAGGGCAGCACGAGCAGCGCGGCCAGCAGGCGGGTCGCGCACAGGAAGGTCATGCCGCTGATGCCCATCACCTCGAGCGCGTCGATCTCGTCGGAAATCCGCATCGAACCGAGCTCGGCCACGATCCCGGTGCCCACCTTGGCGGCCATCATGTAGCCGAAGACCAGCGGCACCAGCTCGCGCAGGTCACACCAGGCAGCGAACACGCCCGAGTAAGCCGGCGTGCCCTCGCCGTAGGTGAAGTAGGCGCCCTCGATCCCGCACTGCAGGCCGATGATGAAGACCAGACCCCAGATGACCAGGGTCGAGGAGATGATCAGGATGCCGGCCTGGCGCAGAGCCTCGCCGAAGAAGCGAAAAACCCGCAGGGTGAGAACCTCGCGGACGATCTGCCAGGTGAACTTGACGATCTCGCCAAAGGACTCGATCCAGCCGCGCGGAGTTGTGATCAGGTCGCCCACGGTCCTCTACTTGATGATCGTGGTGACTTCCGGATGGGTGGCCAGGAGCGTCTGGGTGAACGCGTAGTTGAACGCGAACACACCCAGGAAGGCGATCACCACCGCCTGGTTGACGGCCCGGCCCACCCCCTCGGCGCCGCCCGAGGCGGTCATCCCCTTGTAACAACAGACGATCGCGATGATGGCCCCGAACAACGTCGTCTTGACCACCGAGCCCCAGAGGTCGGTGGTCGAGGCGTTGTTGAAGAAGGTGGCCCAGAATGGCCCCAGGGGCGCGTTGTTGACCACCGTGGCCATGATCCCGCCGAACACGCCGAAGATCAGGGCGTAGACGTCAAACAGGCCCGTGAGGAGCATCAGGGCGAGGAAGCGAGGCACGACAAGGTTCTTGACCGGGTCGACGCCCAGCACCTGGAGGGCGTCGAGCTCCTCCCGGATCTTGCGCGCGCCCAGGTCAGCCGTGATCGCCGTGCCGGCCACTCCGGCCAGCACGATCGCGTCCACGAAGGGAGCAAATTCCCTGATCGAGGCGAGCACGAAGAAGCCGCCGAGTCGATCCAGGGCTCCGAACAGGACGAGGAAGTTGGCCGCCTGCAGGCCCGGCGCCTCGTAGCCGAAGGCGATGGTCGAGATCAGAAGCGGAAACCAGCACAGCTTCATGGCAAACAGGAACTGGCCCACGAACTCGCTGCCGTACGGGTACGGTGGGCGCACGGCCGAGACGAGCGTCTTCCCGGTCAGGATCATCATGTTGCCGACCTCTTCGAGGACGTTCTTGGTTGGCAAGAACGCTCTATCGGCGACTGCTCTGATCAACTGATCTCGCTCTCCCAGGGGTCCTGAGCTCGCAGGCGCGCGGCTCCGGCGCGTAAGCCTACGCCACCGGAGCGGCAAAGACCAAGTACCAACTGACACCGGTCCGGGGACGGGGGCCGGGCCCGAGAACCGAGGCTGGGCCTGGGAACCGGTGTCGAGAACCCTACCCGCGTGGTATGTTGCGGCGGCGTTGAGGGCCTGGAGAATGAGGAGCTACGGGATCATCGCCGGGATCGGAGCCTCCTTGGCCCTGGCGGCCTGCGGTTCGGGCGGCGCCCGGCAGGACGCCAAGGAGCCGAGTGGCAAGTTCAAGGTGGACGTCAACACGGCGGCTTTCCCGTCCTCCCAGACGCTCTCCCAGCACACCCGCATGACCATCGCCGTCCGCAACGCCGGCAACAAGACGATGCCGGATGTGGCGGTCACGATCTGCAACACCACCTGCGCCTATCCGGCCCCCAAGGGCCAGGGCACGAGCGCGCAGGCCTTCGCGGCCGACCTCCGCCAGCAGTACCTGGCCAACCCGTCGCGCCCGATCTGGGTCGTCGACCAGGGGCCCGGCGCCTGCGGGTACAGCTGTCAGGCCGGCGGCCCGGGCGGCTCGGCGAGCGCGTACAGCAACACCTGGGCACTGGGTCCCCTGCGCCCGGGCAAGACGGTGCGCTTCTCGTGGAAGCTGACCGCCGTCTCGCCCGGCAAGCACGTGGTCGCCTGGCAGGTGGCGGCGGGGTTGAACGGCAAGGCCAAGGCCGTCCTGGGCGACGGCTCCCAGCCCCAGGGCACGTTCGCGGTCAGCATCAACTCGGCGCCCCAGCAGTCCTACGTCAACAACAACGGTCAGATCGTGGTGGGCCCGGGCCAGTAAGTCTTCGCGGTTGCCGGTCCGTGCCGGCGCTGGCGACGAGAGTCAGGCCTGACTTGACGTCGCCCAGATGTTGATCTCACCGTCGACGGCGTAACGATCGATCGTCTCGAGCTCTGAAGCGTCGAGCTCGAGGCGCTCGAGGGCGGCCACGTTCTGTTCGAGCTGGGCCACGCTGGAGGCGCCGATCAGCGCCGAGGTCACGCGCTCGTCGCGCAGCACCCAGGCGATCGCGAGCTGGGCCAGGCTCTGGCCGCGGGCGTCGGCGATCTCGGCCAGGGCGCGCGCCCGTTGCACGTTCTCTTCGGTGATCAGGTCCTCGGACAGGGCCTGGCCGCGGCGAACGCGCGAGTCCTCGGGGATACCGTTGAGGTACTTGTCGGTGAGCAGCCCTTGCGCCAACGGGGAGAAGGCGATCGCCCCCACCCCTTCACGCTCAAGGACATCGAGTAGGCCCCCTTCGATCCAGCGGTTGAACATCGAGTAGGAGGGCTGGTGGATGAGCAACGGCGTTCCCATCCGGCGCAGGATCTCGATCGCCTCTTCGGTGCGCTCGGCGCTGTAGGACGAGATCCCGACGTAGCGGGCCTTGCCCGAGCGGACCGCGAAATCCAGGGCGCCCATCGTCTCCTCGAGCGGCGTCTCGGGGTCGAAACGATGCGAGTAGAAGATGTCCACGTAATCCAGGCGCATCCGGGCCAGACTCTGGTCCAGGCTGCCGAGCAGGTACTTGCGCGAGCCGTGGTCGCCGTAGGGACCGGGCCACATGTCGTAGCCGGCCTTGCTCGAGATCACGATCTCATCGCGCAGGCGGGCGAAGTCCTCGGCGAAGATGCGACCGAAGTTGAGCTCGGCGCTGCCGTAGGGCGGCCCGTAGTTGTTGGCGAGATCGAAGTGCGTGATGCCAAGGTCAAAGGCCCGGCGCAGGATCGCGCGGCTGGCCGCGAGCGGGCGGTCGTCGCCGAAGTTCTGCCACAGGCCGAGCGAGATGGCGGGCAGGAGCAGGCCACTGCGGCCACACCGGCGGTAGGGCAGGTTCTCGTAGCGTCGGGGGGCGGGCGCGTACGCGGACATCGGCCCGCGCTCGGCCGCCTCGGGAGGGGTCTGATCGGGCATGGCGCGAGTATTTCATCGGCCGGCCGGCCATGCCACCCGGCCGGCCCCCGCTTGTCCCCCCAGCTGTCGTGACTTTCCCGGCATTTTCGCCGTTCGGCGAACCGGTTCGCGAACGGTTTGGACATTGGGATAGTGACCTCAGCCGGGGCTGTCGCCTAGGCTTCCGGTTCGCGATTACCTACTCGCGCCCCGGCCGCCGGGCGACGACAGGAAGGAACTAGCACCGCATGCCCATCCGCCAGCAGAACGTCCTCGCCACCAAGTGGAGCCCGAACGGCAAGCGCCTCGGAGCCCCCGACCTCACCACCTCCGACAACCAGGTCTTCGGCGAGAACGTCTTCAGCCCGGCCATCCAGCGCCAGCGGCTCCCCAAGGACGTGTACAAGCGGCTCTCCAAGACGCTGGCCAAGGGTGCGGCGCTCGACACCTCGCTCGCCGACGCGGTGGCCCTGGCCATGAAGGAGTGGGCGCTGGAGCGCGGCGCGACCCATTACACGCACGTTTTCCAGCCCCTGACCGGGCTGACGGCCGAGAAGCACGACAGCTTCTACTCGCCCACCGACGAGGGCACGGCGCTGGCCGAGTTCTCGGGCTCGGAGCTGATCCAGGGCGAGCCCGACGCATCCTCATTCCCGACCGGCGGCATCCGCGCAACCTTCGAGGCGCGGGGCTACACAGCCTGGGACCCGACTTCCCCCGCTTTCATCCTCGAGAACCCCAACGGGGCGCTGCTCTGCATCCCGACCGCGTTTGCCTCCTGGACAGGCGAGGCGCTGGATCACAAGATCCCCCTCCTGCGTTCGATGGACGCACTCTCCAAGGCCGCCGTGGCAGCGCTGAAGCTGTTCGGCAACCGGACGGCGTCGCGGGTGTTCACCACAGTCGGGCCCGAGCAGGAGTACTTCCTGATCGACGAGCAGTACTACTTCGAGCGGCCCGACCTGGTCACCACCGGCCGGACCCTGTTCGGCGCCAAACCCGCCAAGGGCCACGAGCTCGACGACCACTATTTCGGCTCGATTCCCGAGCGTGTGCTCGCCTACATGCTCGACACCGAGCGCGAGCTGGCCAGGCTCGGGGTTCCCATCAAGACTCGTCACAACGAGGTCGCCCCCGCGCAGTACGAGGTCGCGCCGATCTTCGAGAACTCCAACGTGGGCGCCGACCACCAGCAGCTCACCATGCAGGTGATGCAGAACGTCGCCCGACGCTACGGGCTGGTCTGTCTCCTGCACGAGAAGCCGTTCGCCGGTGTCAACGGCTCGGGCAAGCACAACAACTGGTCGATGGGCACCGACGAGGGCGAGAACCTGCTCGAGCCCGGGGACACACCGCACGAGAACCTGCAGTTCCTGTTCTTCTGCGCGGCCGTGATCCAGGCCGTCAACAAGCACCAGGGCCTGCTCCGGGCCTCGATCGCCTCGCTCGGTCAGGATCACCGCCTGGGCGCCAACGAAGCGCCCCCGGCGATCATCTCGATCTTCCTCGGCGCTGAGCTGGAGAAGGTATTCGGGGCGATCGAGCGAGGTGAAGTCGGCGAGTCCACCCCCGAGTCGTTCCTCGGCCTCGGCACGCCGGTGCTCCCGCCCCTGCCGATGCACGGCGGTGACCGCAACCGGACGAGCCCGTTTGCCTTCACCGGCAACAAGTTCGAGTTCCGGGCCCTGGGTTCGAGCATGTCCCTGTCACTGCCCAACACGGTCCTGAACACGATCGTCGCCGAGGCGATCGATTATCTGTCCGAGGAGCTCGAGGACGCCCTGCAGGACGGCACGGAGCTCGAAGCTGCGCTGCGCCCGATTCTGCAACGCAGCTACGCGGCCAACAAGCCGATCGTGTTCGGTGGCGACAACTACTCCGAGGACTGGCACACCACGGCCGAGCAGCGCGGTCTGCTCAACCTCCGCACCACGCCGGACGCGCTGCCCTACCTGATCACCGACGACACCCAGACTGTGTTCTCCAACTACGGGGTGCTGTCTCAGCGCGAGCTCGAGTCACGCTATGAGGTGTTCCTGGAGCAGTACGTGACCAAGCTCAACATCGAGGCCGAGGTCGCAGCCATGATGGCGCGGACGATGATCGTGCCGGCGGGGGCCCGTTACATCGCCACCCTGCTCAGCGCACAGCTGTCCGAGCTGGCCGCGGAGGTGGAAGCCGTACTCTCGACCACCGTCGACGCCATCAGGGCGCTTGAGTCGGCCAACCTGGAGGAGAATCAGCCCCACGAGGATCTCCTCAAGCACGCCGAGTACATGCGGGACACCACGATTCCGGCCATGGATGCGGTGCGCGCCGGCGCGGACAGGCTTGAGAAGCTTGTCGCTGACGACCTCTGGCCACTGCCGAAGTACTCAGAGATCCTGTTCATCAAGTAGCGGTAAGAAAGCCGGGTGACGCCGGCGCGCGTCTTCGGCGAGGCTGGATGCCGAGCACGCGGCAAAGCGCTCCGGGTGCGCGGCCCCGCACCGCAACTTGCGGGTTTGCGGCGGGTTCTTCGCTACGGTGACTCGCCGTATGGTGCAAGGCCGCGGACCACGCGGTTGTCGAGCCCCGGGGCACCGCCGGCTGCGCCGCATGTTCATCGTCGTGCTCGCGCTGGCGAGCGTCTCGGTGGAGGTCGGTCCGGCCCTCGGAGCCGGGGGTGGAGTGTCCCTCCCCAGCCCGGGGCAAACGTCCCACGGCTCGGCGCCGCGCAAGACCCATAAGACCCGCAAGCGCGGGGCAACCCGACGCCAGAGTGTTTCGGGCGGCTCGGTGAACCCGTTTGCGCGCCGGGCCATGTGGATCTGGGAGCTGCCCAACACCAACGGGGGCAACCTCGCCTCGATCGTCGCCTCGGCCAAGCAGAACGGGGTCGGCACCCTGATGGTCAAGAGCAGCGACGGGACCGGCTTCTGGACCAGCCAATTCACACCGGCACTCGTCTCGACGTTGCACGCCAGCGGCATCAAGGTGTGCGCCTGGCAATACGTGTACGGTACGCATCCGGTCACCGAGGCCTACATGGGAGCCCAGGCCGTCCACGCGGGCGCCGACTGCCTGATCATCGACGCCGAGACCGAGTACGAGGGCAAGTACACCTCCGCGCAGACCTACATCACCCGACTGCGCGCGCTGATCGGGGCCAACTTCCCGCTCGCCCTGGCCGGGTTCCCCTACGTCGACTTTCACCCCGCTTTCCCGTACTCCGTTTTCCTCGGGCCGGGTGGCGCCCAGTACAACGTGCCCCAGATGTACTGGAAGGACATCGGCGTCACCGTCGACACGGTGTTCGCCCACACCTACGCCTACAACGAGATCTACGGCCGCACGATCTACCCCCTGGGGCAGGTCTACAGCTCGCCCCCGATCCGACAGATCGTGCGCTTCCGTCAGCTCTCGCGCGCGTACGGGGCGCCCGGGATCAGCTGGTGGGACTGGCAGGAGGCGAGCGCCGGAGAATGGGGGGCGCTCTCGCGCCCGGCCGGTCCGCTGGCCGGATACGCGGCCGCGACGGCGATGGCAAGCGTTCGCAAGGGCGACCAGGGCGATCTCGTCGTGTGGGCCCAGGAGCACCTGGCCGCGGCGGGCCAGCCGACCTCGGTCGATGGCGGCTTCGGGGCCACCACCCAGACCGCGGTGGCGAACTTCCAGGCCGCCCACGGCCTCACCGCCGACGGCATCATCGGGCCCCAGACGTGGAGCGCCCTCTTGAGCTACCGGCCGATCTCGGTCGTATGGGGCGCGACGGGCGCCAAGACCCACTCGGTCCGAGCGCTGGCCAGCGGCCTGGGCGGGTCGGTCCGCTACGCGGCGGTTCCCAAGTCGGCTTCCCGGCCGGCCCGGCGCAACGAGATCGCCGGCGCGGGCGGCGCCGGCGGCCATCCCGGGCACTGACAACCCAAGCGCTGCGGCGCGTTTAGATGAGCCCGAGCTGACGGGCGTAGGCGACGAGTTCGGCCCGGGTGGAACGCGCGGTCTTGTGCTGGATGTGGGCCCGGTGAGACTCCACCGTGCGCACGCTGAGATATAGCTGGGTGGCGATCTCGGCGTTGGTGTGGCCGAGGGCGATCAGGCGCAGCACCTCCAGCTCGCGCGGGCTGAGGTCATCGGGCGCCGTCCTGCTCACCGGGATCTCGGTGGCCAGACGCGCCCCGAGCTCGGGGTTGAGGTACGTGCGGCCCTCGGCGGCCAGCCGGACGGCTTGGATCAACTCGGCCTGCGCCGCCTCCTTGAGCACGAAACCGGTCGCCCCCGCCCGCAGCGCCTCGCGGGCGAGCTCGGGATCGTTCTCCATGGTCAGGACGACGATGTTGGTCTCGGGTGCGGTCTCGCGGAGCCGGGGGATGGCCGGGAGCGTCGAACCGCCCGGCATGTTGACGTCCAGCACCAGCACGCGGGGGTGATAGGCAGCCACCCGCCGCTCGGTCAGCTCGACGTCACCGGCTTCAGAGACGACTTCGAACCCGTCCTGGGCATCGAGGAGGAGCCGCAGGCCGGCCCGCACGACCTCGTGATCGTCGGCGATCACGATCGTGATCTGCCCCGGGCGCCGCTCGCCGCCGCCTGCTCTGGCCTCGTCGCTCACGCCGGGGATTCCAGCACGGTGCCCGGCTCGATCCGTTTCGGCGCCGGCTCGCTGAGCTCGACCGAGCCGCGAACTATCACCCCGGCACCAAACGTCACGTCGCCGTGGACAACCAGGCGCTGGGCCTCGCGCAGCGAAGGCGGACCGTCGGGGAAGCGGCGCTCGAACTCGTCGATCAGCTTGTAGAAGCGCTCGTCGAGGTCCACGAAGGGCAGATCGTCGGCTCGATCGGGCCGCGCGGCCACCTCGGACTGGGGGCTGAGGGTATACACATCGGAGCGGAGCACGAGCAGATCGTCGGTGGTCTTGACGGGCACGAACCGAGCCCGCGGTACGAGCAGCAGACTGGCCCCGCGGAAGCTCTCGATCGCCGACCCCATGGCGCTCTCGAGCTGGATCACCGGCGTCGAGTCCGAGTCCCGGGGGTCGACCGTCTTGCGGTTCACGATCAGGGGCAGCTCGAGCACGCCGTCGCAGCGCTCGAGCGTGTCGGCCAGCCCGCGCAGGTCGATCCAGAGGTTGTTGGTGTTGTAGTAACGCCAGCGGCGAAAGTCGCGAAAGGACTCCTCGTCCTCGGGCGGCGTCTGAGCCGTCTCGCGCAGGACGAGCTGGCCGTCGGAGCGGCGGCGGGCGATGTGTCCCCCCTTGCGGTCAGCTTCGGTCCCCTGGACAACCTCCATCAGAAACGGGATCTGCTCGGCCTCCAGATGGGCGGCGATGCGGGCATCGAGCTGGGCGCCGAGGTTGTCCGAGTTGGAGATCATCGCGTAGCGAAAGCCCTGCTCCAGCAGCGCCGCGAGCATGCCCGAGCGGCGCAGGGCGCCGTACACGTCGCCGTGACCGGGCGGACACCACTCCAGGGCCGGTGCCGGCGGCCATTGCACTGGCGCCAGAGTCTCGGCCTCGAGCTTGGGGATCATGCTCTGCATGAAGCCCGGCGCGAGGTCCTTGGTCGCGAGCTGCGGATAAGCGGCAAGCGTGCCCTCGGTGGCGTCGCGGGTGGCGTCGCTGTTCATGAGCAGGAGCGGCAACCGCACCTCGAAGCGCTCGCGCAGGGCGAGCGTCTGAGCGACGATGATGTCCAGGAAGGAGCGGCCCTCGCGCGCCTGCACCAGCGACTTGGGCTCCTGAAGCCCCATCGACGTGGCCAGGCCGCCGTTGAGCTTGATCACCACCACGTGTTCGAGCGCCCGGGCAACGTCCGCGTCGGGCAGCGCATCGAGCTCGGCAACGTCCCCGGCAGGCTCCAGCTCGGCCGTGGGCAGCAACGCCTCCTGACCGGAGACCAAGCGTGAGTAGGCGTTCTCAAACCCGCGGATGGCCTCTTCGTGGGCACCGGCCGCACGCATCTTCTCGGCCGCGGCGGCGCGGCCCTCCTCATGGGGGTCCATGCCCGCATTGTGACGGGGACGTGCGACCATGCGTCCTCAGTGCTCCCCGCCATAGATACGCACGGCTGCGCCTAGATGGAGCAGCGCAGGATCGACCGGCTCGGCCGGAGCGTCTCCGCCATCGGCCTGGGTACCTGGCAGCTCGGGGCCGACTGGGGCGACGTCGACCCTGCCGCCGCCCGGGAAACGCTGGAGGCTGCCTACGGCGGCGGAGTCACGTTCTTTGACACCGCCGACGTGTACGGCGACGGGCGTAGTGAGAGGTTTTGCGCCGCCCTTGCCCAGCGCCATCCCGACGTGTTGGTGGCAACCAAGATGGGCCGCCGGGTCGACCAGGTGCCCGAGAACTACAACCGCGAGAACTTCCTGACCTGGAACGAGCGCTCCCGCGCCAATCTTGACACCGAGCAGCTGCAGCTCGTCCAGCTGCACTGCCCGCCCGACGAGGTCTACGCCGACGACGCCGCCTTCGGAGCCCTTGACGAGATGGTCGCCGCGGGCTGCATTGCTGCCTACGGGGTGTCGGTGGAGACCTGCGCGCAGGCCCTGTCGGCTATCGCCCGTCCCCGCGTCGCCACCGTACAGATCATTCTCAACTGCTTTCGCCACAAGCCCCTCGAGGAGGTCCTGCCCGCCGCTCGCGAGGCCGGCGTGGGGATCATCGTCCGCGTCCCCCTGGCCTCGGGCCTGCTCTCCGGGCGCTACGACGAGCACACCCAGTTCGGCGCCGATGACCACCGCAACTACAACCGGCGGGGCGAGGCCTTCGATGTCGGCGAGACGTTCGCCGGCGTGCCCTTCGAGGTCGGCGTGGCCGCCGCCCGCGAGCTCTCACAGCTCGTCGATCCCGGCCAGACGCTGGCCCAGTTCGCGCTGCGCTGGGTGATCGATCAGCCTGGTGTGAGCACCGTCATCCCGGGCGCGCGCAACCCCGAGCAGGCGGCGGCCAACGTCGTAGCCGCTTCGCTGGCGCCGCTGCGCGACGAGCAGCTGGCCGGAGTGCGGGATGTCTACGACCGCTTGATCCGCGAGCACGTTCACGACCGCTGGTAGGCGGTCTAGGACTGACCGTAATACGCCCCGGGGCCGTGCTTGCGTGAGTAGTGCTTCTCGCGCAGGACTTCGGAGAGCGGCCGGACATCGGGTTGCAGGGCCATGGTCAGGAATGCGAGCCGGGCCACCTCATCGAGCGTAACGGCGTTCTGCACCGCGGTGGCCGGATCTGGGCCCCAGCAGAACGGGCCGTGGCCGCGGACCAGCGCGCAGGGCCGCTGCGCCGGACGGCCCGCGATCGCCTCGACGAGGACGTCGCCGGTTGCGCCCTCGTAGTCCTCGTGCACCTCGTCGGCGGTCAGGGCCCGGGTGAGGGGAATCGCCTCGTCGCTGAGGTCGGCGTGGGTGCTACCGAGCACCGGGATCTCGCGCTCGGCCTGCGCCCAGGCCGTTGCCCACGGTGAGTGGGTGTGGACCACGCCTCCAATGTCGGCAAAGGCGCGGTACAGAGCCAGGTGGGTGGGCGTGTCGGTCGACGGTCGGGGCCCGTCATCCACCGGCTTCCCGTCAGCCAGGTCCACGAGCACGACGTCGTCGGTGGACATGGCTTCATAGGCGACGCCACTGGCCTTGATCGCCATCACGCCCTGCTCACGGTCGATCCCGCTCACGTTGCCCCAGGTGAGCTTGACCAGCCCGTGTTCGGGCAGAGCCCGGTTGGCCGCCAGTACTTCCGCGCGGAGTTCGTCGGACATGGCTCAGATCTCCTCGTATTCGAGCTCGAGCAGCTCGGACAGCCGCCGCCAGCGACCGGCGTGCTCACCGAGGTTGGTCACGAAGTGGTGCGGGCCGCCCAGGCGCAGCCAGTCGTCCATGAACGGCTCCAGCCCGGCGTCGGGGCGGAAGTGGAAATAGTGCATCGGGACGTTGGGCAGCTCGGGCGTGTCGAGCACCTCCCCGTGGCCGACGAGCAGGCGGTAGTACTCGCCCTCGATCGGGATCAGCGCCGCCGTGGTGGCGCGTCCCGGCACGGCCGAGAAGACCGGGGTGGGCGGATTGTCCAGCCCGCCGATCCCCAGCTCGCGGTCGATCAGGCGCACCGGGCGATCGGTGCGAGCCACGCGCCAGTTGCCCTCCCCCATGTGGCTGATCAGAATCGAGTCGAGGTCCCAGTCCATCGCGTACATCTCGGAGAAGTGCGCGTCGCCGATCATCGCCTGCGCGGCACACATCAGGATGGCCGTGTTGGTGTCGCCCTCGGCGGCGTAGCCATACCCGTCGGCCATCAGGTTTGAGGCCGCCAGGAGCGGCAGCTGGGCGAAGCGGCCGTCGCCGGCGATCGAGTCGAAGTGAAAGGAAAAGCCGGCGTGGCCGCCAGCCTCGAGCATCGCCCGCAACGCGATCTCGAAGCGAGCCGCGTAGGCGTGGCGCCCGGCGCTGAGGGCGGGGTCGATCTCAAAGCGCCGGCCATGCTCAGCCACCAGCGCCGCGACGGCCGCCTCGGGTACCGCCTCCAGCGCGGCGTGCACCCGGCCCAGGTCCTCGCTGACCACAGTCGTGCCGATGCGACGGAGCATCGCCTCGGGGTCGTAGCGGATGTCCCCCATGCCGTTCATCGGGTAGCCGAGCAGGGCGACCGTGCCACGGCGCAGCGCGCTCACCCCGCGGGCTGCCCGGGCCCAGTCCTCGACGGCTGACACGAAGTCCTCCGAGCGCCAGTCGCCGGTGATGACCGAGAAGGGGACCTCGGCGCGGACGAGTGCGTTGGCCTGATCCTGGGCGCCGTGTATGCCCTGGTTGTAGGTCAGGCTATCCATATCCCAGTCGGCGGTGATGGTCCGCTCGGGCTGGATGTTGGCCAGCAGCAGGGGAACGTCAATCGCGGTCAGGGCCCGGATCGAGCGCATTGCGGGTCCGTAGGTGAGCAGCACGATCATGATCCCGTCGACGCCTCCCGCGGCCAGCTCGGCGGTGATCGCCTCGATGTCGGCCTGGTTGCGGGCCGGCCGCGTGAAGCTGACCTCGGCCACGCCGGCCAGCCGCTGCGCGACCTCCCGGGCAAAGGCCGCCTGATGCTCGGTGATGCCCGGGATCATGTCGTCGTAGAGCTCCTGCATGATTCCCAGGAGTCCGATTTGCGGTAGCTGGGTCACGGGCTTCTCCTTCTCGTCTCGGTGCGGATGCGCTTGAGCCCGTGCAGCAGCTCGACCTGGGAGCGGCCCACGGTCTCGTACAGGCTCCGGTAGAGGTCATAGACGCGGTCATAGATCGCCCCTGCCGCCGGGTCGGGCTGGTAGGTCCGGGCGCTGCCCGGCCGGGTGGCGCGGACGGCATCGTCGATGCCCGCGAACCGCCCCGCGGCCACGGCCGCGAACAGCGCCGCCCCCCGAGCCGGGATCTCGCTCGAGGCGGGTACGGAGACAGCGCGGCCACTGATGTCGGCGAACAGCTGCATGGTCAGCGGGCTCTTCTCGGCGATGCCTCCGCAGGCCACGATCTCAGTCAGCGGGACCCCGTGCTCGGTGAAGTTGTCAATGATCCGGCGGTTGCCGAAGGCGATCGATTCGAGCAGGGCGCGGTAGATCTGCTCTGGCGTGGTCTGCAGGGTCAGACCGACGATGACGCCGGTCAGGTCAGCGTCGGCAAGAGTGGAACGGTTACCGTTGAACCAGTCCAGGGCGAGCAGCCCGGTGCTGCCGGGCGCCAGCTGCGCGGCGGCGCGCTCGAGCTCCTCGTGGGTCTGACCGCCGCCGAGGTTGCGCACAAACCAGGCCAGCATGTCGCCGACCGCCACCTGTCCCGCCTCATAGCCCCACAGCCCAGGCAGGATGCCGTCCCGGGCCACTCCGGTGATCCCGGGCAGCCGCACCTCTTCCTCGCCGAGCACCATGTCGCAGATCGAGGTCCCGATCACTGATACGAACACGCCGGGACGCTCGACGCCCGCGCCCGGAACCGAGACGAACGAGTCGACGTTGCCCACTGCCACGGCGGTCTGCTCGCTCAGCCCCAGTCGCCGCGCGCGCTCGCCGGTGAGTGACCCCGCCCGGGTCCCCAGCTCGAGAAAGCGCGTGCCGAGCTTGGCCGCCGGATCCCCGAAGCCGGGAAAGGCAGCCTCGAAGTACTCCCGAGGCGGCAGGCCGTCGACTGGAGACCACATCGCCTTGTAGGCGGCGGTGCAGCTCTGGCGGCACTCGTGACCGGTCAGGTGCCAGATGATCCAGTCGGTGGCCTCGAGAAAGGCGACGGTGGCGTCGAAGACCTCCCGATCCTCCCGCCAGAGCTCGATCAGCTTGGGGAAGTACCACTCCGAGGAGATGCGACCGCCGTAACGGTGCAGGAAATCCTCGCCGCGCTCCAGCGCCACCTCGGTAAGCCGGTCGGCGACCGGCTGGGCGGCATGATGCTTCCACAGCTTCGGCCAGGCGTGGCGGCGGCCCCGCCAGCGCTCCTGGCCACACAGCGGGTCGCCGTCACGGTCAACCGGGAGCACCGTGCAGGAGGTGAAGTCAACGCCGATCCCGATTACCTGCGCGGCCTTCACGCCGGCGCGCGCGAGCACCTCGGGGATCCCGGTCTCGAGCACGCTGATCCAGTCAGCGGGGTCCTGGAGAGCCCAGTCGTCGGGCAGCGGCTCGCCGCTGCTGGGCAGCTCGGTGTCGAGCACGCCACTTGCGTATGACACGACGCTGACAGCGAGTTCCTCGCCGGTGCCGGCGTCGAGGAGCAGCGCGCGCCCGGACTCGGTGCCGAAGTCGACACCCACCGTGTAGGCCGGCTCGGTCACGTTGGGACGCCGGGGGTCGGACTCAGGTGCCCGAGGCGGGGGGGTCGCCGGGGGCCGGGGGTTGGCCGGGGGCGGGGGCGTTGCCGGGTGTGGGGGCTGCGCCCGCGGCGGCCGGAGCGCCGTTGCCGTTACCGCCTGAGGCACCGAGCAGGGCTTCCTGCCGGGCCCGGCGATACTCCTCGACCACGATCTGGGTCAGCTCCTCGACCGATGTCTCCGCCGTCGGCTTGTCGAGCGCGATGACGCCGTCCTGGATCAGGTTGACCCGGTCGCAGGCGGCGAGCACGTGGACGTAGTTGTGCAGGATCATGATGATCGCCACGTTGCCCTCGTCCTTGAGGCGCTGGATCAGGTCGAGGATCATCGCCCCCTCCTTGGCGCCCATGGCCGCCAGAGGCTCGTCGAGGAGGATGATGTCGGCGTCGCCGGAGATCGTGCGCGCGACAGCTATCGCCTGGCGCTGACCGCCGGAGAGACGGGCCACGGGAACGTCGATGCGCGGGATGTTGATCCCGATCTCATCCAGGCGGGCCCGCGCCTCACGCCGCATGGCCCGGTTGGCGAGGAAGGGGACCGGTTTGTGAAGTCGCTCGCGGCGCAGGAACAGGTTGTGGTAGACGCTGAGCTCGTCGACCAGGGCCAGGTCCTGGAACACGGTGTCGACGCCGTGCGCGCGGGCGTCATCCACGCTCTTGGGCGCGTAGTTCTCCCCCTTGAGCCACATGCTCCCGGTGTCGGCCTTCTGGAAGCCACAGAGGATCTTGATCAGCGTGGACTTCCCCGCGCCGTTGTCGCCCAGCAGTCCGAGCACCTCCCCCTTGCGCAGGTGGATGCTGATGTCCCGCAGCGCCACGGTGGGGCCGAAGCTCTTGGCTACGTGCTCGACGCGCATGACATCGTCCTCGGCCGAGCGAGGAGCGACGATCGTCTCGTGCGACCCCCCCGTCGCCGGTGTCGGCTCGGCGTCAGCCATGGCCAGATCCGGTTCGGACTCGCGACACGTAGGTGTTGAAGGCCATTGCGATCACGATCGCCACACCGAGGTAGAAGAAGAAGTAGTTCGCGCTGACGCCCTTGATGTTCAGGCCGTCCCGAAGGACGCCGAGGAAGATGGCGCCGATGAAGGCGCCAACCACGGTGCCCGACCCGCCCTTGAGCAGCGTGCCTCCGATCACCGCCGCCGAGATGGCTTGAAACAGGATGTCGTTGGAGCCCGACGGGTCGGGGGTGGCGCTTGAGGCGCGCACCGCTTCGAGGATGCCGACAAAACCGGCCAGGCCGGCGCACATCACGAAGTTGCGGGTGATGACGACTTTCGTCCGCACTCCCGCCTCCGCGGCGCCCAATGGGTTCCCGCCGACCGCGATGGTGTACACACCCCAGCGCGTGAACGAAAGCACGATCTGCAAGACGAGCACGATCCCGATCGCCCAGAACAGCTCGGAGTACGTGCCGCCCCCGAAGATCTGTGCGAACGTGCCTACGTTCACCACCGAGGTACCCGGGGTTGTCACCTGGGTGGCGTGGGAGATGATCAGCGTCAGCCCGTCGAGCGTGAACAACGTGCCCAGCGTGGCCACGAACGAGGAGATCCCCACCACCGAGACCGCCAGCCCGTTGATCATCCCGATCAGCATGGCCACGATCACCGCGCCGATCATGGCCGGAATGAGCGGAAGGCCGAGGTTGACGTTGAGCTTGTAGAAGACAAACGGCGTGATCAGGTAGACGGCGCCGATCGATAGGTCGATCTCGCCATTGATCATCACGAATACCTCGCCCGCGGCCATGATCGCGAAGGGGGCGAAGTACGGCAGCAGCGCGTCGATGCTCGAAACTGTCAAAAACCGGCTGCTGCTGGTGGCGAAGTAGACGATGGCGATCAGCGTGACCACCACGATGCTGCCCTCGCGGAGGGTCAAAAACCGCTGACCCAGGCTCAACGCGCCGCCCTGACGAGCCCAGCGCTTGGCTGGGCCCTGGGGCGGAACGCTGGCCGGGGGGGTGTCCGACGTGACCGCCATCGCCTCGCTCGTCAGCGACTAGGCCTTGGCGACCCCGGGGGCAGTGCTGGTGCCCTCGTACCGGGTCTTGGTGCTGTTGTAGGGAGCAACCGTCGTCTTGTCGAGGAACTTCAGCCCCGTGTTGACGTCGGCGATGCCGGTCAGGCTCTGGCTTACCTTGTACATGTAGAGCTCCAGGATCGGCAAAAACCCCTGGAGGTAGGGCTGCTGGTCGATCGTGAAGTCGATCTGGCCGGCGGCGAGGAGTTGCTGGGTGATCGGGGTGAGGTCGTAGCCGCCGCCCTTGACCCCCTTGGCGCGCAGGCCGTTCTTCTTGATCCCCTGCGCGATGCTCTGGGTGCTGCCGCCGTCAACAGCGAAGTACCCCTTGGTATTCGGATGCGCGGTCATGTACGACTCAATCGTCGTGAGCTCCTGGGGAAGCGCCGCCCCGGTCGCCACGACGTGCGTCTTGATGCCCGCACTGGACTTGAGCGTGGCCAGGGCGCCATCGATGCGGGGCTGGATGTTCAGTGCCCCCGGCGTGGCGATGAACAGGGCCACGTCACCGGACGGGACCAACGCGGCGATGTGCTGACCCATCTGCTGGCCTGACACGAACAGGTCCTGACCGATATAGGCCAGGCGCGGGTTGCTGGCCGCGTCGGCGTTGTAGGCGACGACCGGGATCTTCGCGGCCAGCGCCTTGGCGACCGGCGAATTGAACGCCTTGAGGTCCACGAGCGAGACGGCGATCCCGTCCACGCCGGCGCTCACTGCGCTGTTGAGCGCATTGACCATCTCGCCGACGTTGCTGTTCTGCGAACCCGTCCACTGATAGCTGCAACCCAGCAGCTTGCAGGCGTCCGCGGCGCCGTTCTGAGTCGGGGTGAAGAACGGATTGGTGGTCACGTGGTTGACCATCGTGAACTTGTAGCCACCGCTGCCACCGAAGACCCCCGCCGCCCCGCTGCCGCCTCCGGCCGCCGACGCGGTCGAGCTCGAGCTCGAGCTGCCACCACAGGCCTCGAGGGCGAGCGCGGCGATGCCGGCCGCGCCTCCGGTCAGCGCCGCGCGGCGCGTGACCTGACGCCACTTGGTGTCGGGCGACGCACCATGGGAGGCCTCCTGCTTGGCTTCGTCCCACTCCAAGCGCTCAACCGCATCGTGGACGACATCCGCATCAGACATATCGGCTCCTCCTCCTGTTGCCTCGTACCAGCCGAGCTCCGCGAACCGTCTCAGAACGGGACTCGCCTGTCCATTGAATTTCTTTGAGGTGTTAGATCCTCACCGCCCGGCGACTGCGTGTGTCCCGGCTTCCATCCTCTCCGGTGCCTCGGTGGCGGCGCCATGTTAGCGATCACATGACCCACGTGTCAACGGCGCTTCAGTGGGCAGGGCCCGTACTCGCCCGAACCACCAGTTCGGCAGCGATGAGCGAGCCCGCGGGCGGTGAACCGCCCGTCTTGAAGGTTTCGATCGTGCGCACGAGCACGCGCAGGCTGCGGCTGCCGAGCTCGGCGAAGTCCTGGCGTACGGTGGTCAGCGGCGGAGTGAAGTAGGGAGCCTCGGGAATGTCGTCGAAGCCCACCACGCTCACGTCTTCGGGAATCCGCCGCCCCGCCTAGTGCAGCGCACGGATCACGCCGAGGGCCATCTGGTCGTTGGCGACGAACACGGCCGTGGCCGTCGGCTCGACGCTCAGCCGGCCCCCGAGCTCGTAGCCGGAACGCGCGCTCCAGTCGCCGACCAGCGGTGGCGGCGCACCGCCCCGGCTTGCCTGCACCGTCTCGCGCCATGCCTGCGTGCGTAGCTGCGCCTCCATCGACTTGGGCGGGCCGGCCACGTGCCAGATGGTGCGGTGCCCGAGGTCAAGGAGATGGCGGGTGGCGGCGGCCGCCCCGGCGAGCTGGTCGACGGCTACCACCGGGATCCCATGGGGCGGCCCCGCCTCGACTGCCACCAGGGGCAGATCGGCGCGGGCCTCGGTGAGCGCCTCGGCCGCCTCCTCTTCGGAGACGATCACCAGGATCCCCTCGACGGCTTGAAGGCGCAGCCGGTCCAGAGCCTCCCTCACCGACGTCCGATCCAGGGCTTTGAGGCTGGCGATGATGATGAAGTAGCCCGCCTCGTGGGCGGCCCGCTCGATCCCGAACAGCGTCGAGGCCGGGCCGTACAGGGTGGTGTCGAAGCTCACCACGCCCAGTGTCTGTGAGCGGCCGGTGACAAGCGCCCGAGCGATCGAGTTCGGGTAGTAGCCGAGCTCGGCCATGGCCGCGAGGACCCGCTCCCGGGTCGCGGGGCTGACGTGGCGGCTGCCGTTGATGACGCGCGAGACGGTCTGATGCGAGACCCCGGCGAGACGACCCACGTCGGCCATCACGGCAGCGCGGCGAGGCCGGGCCGACGACTGGGCACGATCATCGAGATCCATCAGCCGCTCCTCTCCGCGCTTGGCAGTCGCCCGAACTCGTCCCCGGACCGGACCGCCCGGACCTGAACTGGATGTTAACGCTAACGTTGCCGTGTGCTGAAGACCAGTCTCGGCATTTGGGCATTCGGACCGATGGTCACCCGCTTCGTTCCCGGCGGCTATCAGCCGAGCCACGATTACGGCGCCGAGCCCGTCCCCGACAAGGTCCACCGGGCCGTTTCGGGTCTCGGGGACCTGATCGACGGCTACGAGTTTCACTACCCGGCCGAGCTCTCCCCGGACAACCTGGACGAGGTCCGGGCCGCGCTCGGTGGGCACGATATCTACTGCATCGCCGGCGGACTGCACCTCGATCCTCGCTTTGGCCGCGGCGGCCTGGTCAATCCCGATCCGCAAGTGCGCTCGCAGGCGCGCCAGATCCTGCGCGAGGCGGCGCAGTTCGCCGGCTCACTCGGGGCCCACCTGATCGTGTGGCCGGGCGGCGAGGGCTACAACTACCCCTTCCAGGCTCCCTACGCCGACTCGTGGCGATGGTTGATCCAAGGGCTCGGCGAAGCTGCCCAGGAATGCCATGAGCATGGCATCAAGCTGCTGCTCGAGCACAAGAACTCCGAGCCGGCGATGAAGATCCTCATGCGCAACATCGGCATGTGCCTGTACGTGGTGCACAAGCTCGCCGCTGAAGGCCTGGACAACGTGCAGGTGAACATGGACTGGCAGCACCTGCTCATGAACGGCGAGCACCTGCCCGAGTACGCGGCCCTGCTCGCCGCCGACGGCCTGCTCGGCCATCTGCATGCCAACTCGGGGTGGGGCACCTTCGACGACGACAACATGGTCGGGACGACGGCTTTCATGGAGACGCTCGAGCTGGCTCTGGAGCTGCGCCGCTGCGGTTACGGCGCCGGCGGCGAGCGGCTGGGCTTCGATCTCTACCCGTATACCGAGGACCAGGTTGGCGCGGTCCGCCGCTCGGTGCTCCAGTGGCGCTTCATCGACTCGGTGGCCGCCCGGATCGACGACGACGCGTTGCGGGAAGCTCAGCAGGGCAAGGACGCCGTCCGCGCCTACGAGCTCGTCTACGCCGCGCTTGGCGCGGAGCCCGCCAGCTAGTCGAACACTAGGTAAGCAGGTGGGCGCCCGGCCCGGGCGCGACCGCGACCGCCTGCGGGGGGGCTGTGGTCCCGGGCGGAAACAGAC
>JBAVWI010000250.1:0-3702 GCA_049697735.1 Solirubrobacteraceae bacterium | reverse complement strand
GCTCCGCGCATCCCAGCGCGGAGCCGCCTTCGCCATATCTGCCCGTGGTGGCGGGGGATGGCCGCATCTGCAGCCTCGCGGTCCCGAGCCTGCGCAATTCCGCTCAGCAGGCGCGGAGCGTGAAAGGCATCTTGCAAACGCCGCCCGGTACGGCGGCCGGCTTGAACGCTCGGCCGTGGTCAGTAGGATCTGAGTGGTGGCAAACGTTTCGTACTTGCGCACGCCGGGGGGCAGCCGGGTAGGGGAAGCGCGCACGCGAGGCAGATCCGTCTTGCGGGGACGGGCTCCGCGTGGCCGCTACGTCTTTGGCGCCGCCGTTCTGGCCATTGTCATTGCCGGGGCGGCGGGGGCGCTGATCGTCAGCTCGTCTCACGCCAGCCTGACCCCCGACGGCACCGCGCTGGCCCGGGTAGGGATGCCGGTCGGCGGTGGCACCGTGCAGAGCGTGACCGCGGTCACCGGCCCCCACAGCCAGCGCGTGCCCATCTCGCTGCGCGGGGGGCAGATCTGGCCGACCAAGCTCGTCCCGGCCGGCGAGCGGCTGACGCTGGACGTCGTCGTCAAGCGCCCGGGCTGGATCTCGTGGCTGTCGGGCAGTCGTGAGACGCTGCACCTCGACTTAACCGCGCCGGTCGCCAGCTTGGCCACCCATTACCTGACCGTCCGCGGTCACGCCCCCCTCCAGTTGCGCTTCAAGACACCCGTAGCCGTGTTCGCCACCGGCCCCGCCGGCCATCTCACGCGCCGCATCCTGAGCAAGCCCACCAGCACCGTCACGCTTGCCCGCAGCAGCCCCGCGGGTACGGCCTTCGTCGCCGCGGCGCCGCGGACCTGGGAGAGCTCGCATCAGGCGATGGTGAGCTGGTTCCCGGCCGGCGGCGCGGCTACGGCCGTGGCCAGCCCCGCTCCCGGGAGCACGCTCAAGCCCGAGACGCCGATTACGCTCACCTTCTCCAAGCCGGTCGCCACGGTGCTGGGCAGCCACCTGCCGCCGGTTTCACCCGCCACCACCGGCGCTTGGCACGAGGTCAACAGCCACACGATCACCTTCACCCCGACCGGATACGGCTACGGCCTGGGCGCGACCGTCGGGGTCGCGCTGCCCAGCGGAGTCCACCTGTTCGGCGGCCGCCAGAGCACCAGCGCCTCGGGCGGCAGCTGGAGCGTGCCCGGAGGCTCGACGCTACGCGCCCAGCAGATTCTTGCCCTGCTCGGCTACCTGCCGCTTAAGTTCAACTACAGCGGCGCCGGAGTCGGACTTACCACCGCCGATCAGCTGTCAGCAGCCGTCACCCCGCCATCGGGGAAGTTCTCCTGGCGCTGGCGCAATACGCCCTCCGCCCTGAAGAGCTTCTGGGCCCCCGGAGCTTCGGGCGAGGTGACCCGCGGCGCGCTCATGGCCTTCGAAAACGACCACGGGCTGCCCGCCGACGGCGTGGCCGGCCCGGTGGTCTGGAAGTCGCTGATCTCGGCCGTCCTGGGCGGCCACCGCTCGAGCTTCGGTTATACGTTCGTGTCGGTGAGCGTCGCCTCCCAGCGGCTCACCCTCTGGCACAACGGCCA
Source organism: Solirubrobacteraceae bacterium (assembly GCA_049697735.1). Lineage (GTDB taxonomy): Bacteria > Actinomycetota > Thermoleophilia > Solirubrobacterales > Solirubrobacteraceae > Palsa-465. The sequence goes on along the minus strand of JBAVWI010000250.1, from coordinate 2,139 downwards.
GGACGTCATCGCCTCCACCCCGGTCAACACGGGGATTGCCTCGGCACCGACCGCGACCGGCACCTATCCGGTCTTCGAGCACCTGCCGTCAACGACGATGAGCGGCACCAACCCGGACGGAAGCCATTACAGCGATCCGGGGATCCCCTTCGTGAGCTATTTCAATGGCGGCGACGCGCTGCACGGCTTCACGCGTGCCTCCTACGGGTCGCCGCAGAGCCTGGGCTGCGTCGAGATGCCCTTCAAGGTGGCCGGCCAGATCTATCCCTACACCCCGATCGGGACGCTCGTCCACGTCGAGTAGCGATGAGCGCCCGCGGCACGGATGTCCGCGCGAGCACCGGTGGGGGGCGCGCGGACAGGCTCGGTCAAAGAGGGGCACCCGCCGCGACGGCGAAAACCCTGACGCACATGAACGACACGACGCCATCGAGTCCGCAGGGCGAGACCGTTGCTCCAATCTGGCAGGCGGCCCTGGACGCCTTTCGCGACGATCTGCGCCGCCGCGCGGTGGCCAGCAAGACGCAGACCGCGTACGCGATCGACACCGGCCAGTTCGCTCGTTGGGCGACCGCCGCCGGGCTGACCCCCGAGGCGATCGACGTCCGCGCCCTGCGCCGGTACGTCGCCTCCCTGTCCGAACGGGGCCAGGCACCCTCCACCGTGGCCCGCAAGCTCGCCGCCCTGCGCGGCCTGTTCCGGACTCAGATCGAAACCGGGGAGCGTCACGAGAATCCGGCCGAGCTGCTGCACTCGCCCAAGCGCGCCTCGCGTCTGCCCCGGGTCCTGAAATCCTCCGAGGTCTCGTCGCTGTTGGAGCGGATTCCCGCCTCGAGCCCCCTGGAGCTCCGGGACCGGTCCATGTTCGAGCTCGCCTACGCCTCGGGCCTGCGGGCCGAGGAGCTGGTCTCCCTCGATCTCGAAGCGATCGACTTCGACGGCGAGTCGGTGCGCGTGGAGGGCAAGGGCCAGAAGACCCGCATCGTTCCCACCGGCGAGCACTCGCTCAAGGCGCTCGAGCGCTACATCGTCACCGGCCGCCCGACCCTCAGCACCGGCGAGACCCGGGCGCTGTTCCTCTCCAAGTCGGGGCGCCGGCTCTCGACATCCGATGTCCGGCGGCGCCTGCGCACCTGGTCGCGGCTGGCCTCCGGCCAGGTCCCGGCCCTGTCTGGGACGCATCCGCACGCCCTGCGTCACTCATTCGCCACCCACCTCCTGGAAGGGGGGGCGGATCTGCGGGCGATCCAGGAGTTGCTCGGACACGCGAGCATCTCGACGACTCAGGTCTACACTCGGGTAGAGTCGGCCCGGTTGCGCTCAGCGTATGAACGTTCTCATCCGCGCGCGTAAGTGCTGATACGGGGGTAATTCTGGAAACGAATGTAAAGGCGATCGAGCTACACGACCTCTGGAGGCGCTACAAGGCCTCCGCGGACGAACGTGCTCGTGAGCGCCTCGTGGTTGCCTATTCGCCGCTGGTCAAATACGTCGCCGGCCGGATGGGATCCGGGCTGCCCGCACACGTGGAGGAGGCCGACCTCATCTCCTACGGGCTGGGAGGACTGATCAGCGCCATCGAGCGTTTCGACTTGACGAGGGAGATCAAGTTCGAGACCTACGCCATCACCCGCATCCGCGGCGCGATCATCGACGAGCTGCGCACCCTGGACTGGGTCCCGCGCTCGGTCCGCGCCCGGGCCCGGGCATTCGAACGCACCAACATGAAGCTCGAGGCAAGGCTGCAGCGGGCGCCGACCGACGAGGAGATGGCTATCGAGCTCGAGATCTCGGTCGACGACTTCCAGGAGGCGCTGGTCCAGATCTCCAACTCGACCATCGTCGCGCTGGATGAGCTCTGGAACGTCTCGGACTCAAGTGGGGACTCGGTGTCGTTGCTCGACACCCTGCCCGACCGCGGAGCGCCGGATCCCCAGGTCTTGGTGGACGAGTCCGAGCTACGGGATCGGATTGCCGACGCCATCGCCGCGCTGCCCGAGCGTGAGAAGCTGGTCGTGGCCCTGTACTACTACGAGAACCTGACCCTGAGGGAAATTGGCGAGGTCCTTGGCGTGACCGAGTCCCGCGTCTCGCAGCTTCACACCAAAGCCGTGCTGCGGCTGCGCTCCAAGTTGGCCG
>JBAVWI010000249.1:0-2878 GCA_049697735.1 Solirubrobacteraceae bacterium | reverse complement strand
GCCGTGCCGCGCCGCGGGAGCGTCGAGCCCACGCCGGTACGCTTCGAGCCCACGCCATCCCGTCGCGGCCGCCCGCGGCTGCGCCGACCCGCCAACGCCACCGCCGCCGTGCTGGCCCTCACCACCGGCGGGCTGATCCTGCGCTTGCTGGCCGGACGCTCGTTCTGGCTCGACGAGGCAACGTCGGTCACCCAGGCTCGCATGCCCTTCTCGGCCATGCTCACCTCGCTGCGCACCAGCGATGTGCAGCCGCCCCTGCACGACGTCCTGCTGTGGGTGATCGACCGGTTGACCGGCGACAGCGAGACGGCGATGCGCTCCCCGTCTCTGTTCGCCGGCACGGCACTGATCCCCCTCCTGTATTGGCTCGGCCGCGACCTGTGGGACCGGCGGACCGGACTGATAGCCACAGGCTTGGCCGCGGTGGCGCCGTTCGTGGTCTGGTACAGCCAGGAAGCCCGTATGTACGCCGTGTTCATGCTCGTAGCCAGCGTCGCGCTATGGGCCCAAGTGCGGATTCTGCGCAATCGGGACGGAGCACAAGACCCGTGGCGGTGGCGCTGGTGGCTGCTGTACTCACTGAGCACGGCAGCCATGGCCTGGACGCAGTACTTCGGGGCGCTGGTTGCCCTGGCCCAGCAGGGCGCCTTCGTGGTGGCGATGATCGGGCGTCGCGACGATCGTCGGACGCTGATGCTGCCCTGGCTCGCCAGCCTGGCCGTGATCGCCGTCTGCGTTGCCCCGCTGGTGCCCTTCGTCATGCACCAGTACCAGGTCAACCAGGCGGCGGGGCGCGGGTTTGGCGGCACGCCATCGCAGACCGGCACCGACCTCGAGGCCGGGCACACCAAGCCGACCGTCTACGCGGCGCTCACCAACCTGATCTGGGGGCTGTGGGGCTACCACTCGACCCCCACCATGTCGGCGCTTACCGCCTTGTGGCCAGCGGGCATCCTTCTCACCCTGGCCTTGCTGGGACGCGGACGCTCGTGGCGCGTGACCCTGCTGCTGGCCTTCGCCGGCCTGCCGGTGGCGATCCTGTTCGTCGTCGGGCAGTTCAAGCCCTTTTTGTTCGAGATCCGCTATTTCTGCGCCGCTGTGCCGGTGGCGATCCTGCTCCTAGCGCGGCTGTGCGCGAGCTGGCCGGGCCGGCGCACGATGGCTTCGGTGGCAATGGCGGCGATTCTCGCCGCCAGCTTCCTGTTTGCCTTCACCGACCAGCAGTTCTCGCAGACCAACCCCCGCATCTATGACTTTCAGGGCGCACTGACCCGGATCCAACAGCAGATGCGCCCCGGCGACGAGCTCCTCTACGCGCCGCAGTACCTCAACGACCTGGTCGGCTACTACGAGCCCCACATGCGCAGCGCGCCGCTCACCGCCGATCCGTCCCGGGTTGATCCCCACGGCCGCGTGTTCATCATGGCCTCCTTCCAGCAGCAGCCTCAGAACGCGCGTTTCGTGCGCAGCGCGATCGATCGCCTGCTGGCCGCGCATCGCACCCAGATCGGCGCCTTTCGGCGCCCCCAGGTCCAGGTCTGGGAGTTTCGATGATCGACGCCCCGATGGCCAGGAAAACCTCCGCCGGCACTGACGCGCGGCGCCAGGCAGCGGCCTGGAGGGCGCAGGCGCAACCCGGTCTGCGTGCTCGGCTGATCCTGATGGTCGCCCTCGACGCCGCGCTGGCCGTGTTCTACTTCTCCTGGCTGCTGAGCCCGGCCCGCGTCGGGACGGTGGTCCTGTTCGGGCTTCTGATCGCGGCCGAGCTTTTCAATCTCGCTCAGGCCTCGGGTTTCTGGTGGACGGCGCTCGGCGCCCGCCGCTACCGGCCACGACTGTGGGATGGGCCCCCGCCAGCCGTCGACGTGCTGATCCCGGTCTACGGCGAGCCGCTCGAGATCGTCGAGCCGACCGTGGCCGCCGCCAGACGGATGCACGGAGCTGACGTCCGCGTACACCTGCTCGACGACGGCGACGATACGCAGATCCGCGCCCTGGCCGAGCGTCATGGCGTCGGTTACGTGACCCGAACTCGTCATACCGGGGCCAAGGCGGGCAACATCAACCACGCCCTTCCCCTGACCTCGGCGCCGTACGTGCTCGTGCTCGACTGCGACCACGTCCCCGAGCCCCACCTGCTGACGGCCACGCTCGGCCACCTCCAGAACGAAGGCGTCGCCTTCGTTCAGACGCCCCAGTACTACGCCAACGCCGGGCAGGGTGGGATCGCCGCGGCCGCCTGGGCGCAGCAGGCACTGTTTTTCGGGCCGATCGCGCGCGGCAAGGACGGACTCGGGGCAATGTTCTGCGCCGGGACCAACGTGGTCTTCTCACGTCGAGCGCTGGAGATGGCGGGTGGCTTTCCCGAGGACTCGTTGACCGAGGATTTCGCCCTGTCGATCCGCCTGCACGAGCTTGGCTGGCGCTCGCGCTACGTCCCCGAGGTGCTGGCCAAAGGACTCGGGCCCGAGGACATGGCTTCCTATGTCTCCCAGCAGCAGCGCTGGGCGCGCGGCTGCCTGGGGTCGATCGGGCTGACGCTGCGGGCCCGCATGCCCCTGCGTGTGCGTGCGCAGTATCTGCTGGCCTCGATGTACTTCCTGTCGGGATGGACAGTGCTGCTCTACATGAGCTTTCCGATCATTCGCATTGTCACCGGCGCCCAGCCGCTCGCCGGCGCCACCGCCGATCAGTTCCTGCTCCATTTCGCGCCCTACTTCTGCGCCTCGCTGTCCACGGTGGCGGTTGCCGGCGCCGGGGCATACACGTGGAACGGGTTCACGCTGGCTGTCGCGTCGTTCTGGATTCACATCCGGGCCACTGGCCTGGCCGTCATCGGCCGCCGGGGACGCTTTGTCGTCACCCCCAAGCGCGGAGC
>JBAVWI010000248.1:0-2181 GCA_049697735.1 Solirubrobacteraceae bacterium | reverse complement strand
GTGGTGGGTTACGGCCAGGTGCTTGAGGCGGCGGCTCGCCTCACCGGAGTCCAGCAGGGCCTCGAGCTCGCCGCCGGGGAGATCGTGGGCGACACCCTCGCCCTCGAACACGCCGACCACGATCGTGTCGGCTCCGGTGGCGAGCGGGCGCTGGGTACTCGCCTCGATCTGCACGGCGCGGCACGTTACCAGCGTGATCGCGGCTTACCCGGCAGTCGGCCAGCCGGCCGACGACCAGTGGCCCTGACTAGGATTCAAGCCGTCCTGCCACCGACGCCGGAGAAGCCCATGCCCAAGACCGTCATCCTCTCCGCTGCCCGCACGCCGATCGGCAAGCTCGGCGGCGGACTGGCGTCGCTCGACGCGACCGAGCTGGGCGCGACCGCGATCACGGCTGCGCTGGAGCGCGCCGCCGTCGACCCCGCAGCGGTGCAGCACGTGATCATGGGTCAGGTCATCCAGGCCGGCCAGGGCCAGATCCCCTCCCGTCAGGCGCAGATCAAGGCCGGCATCCCCAAGGAGGTCTCTTCGGAGACGATCAACAAGGTCTGCGCCTCGGGAATTCGCGCCACGGGAATGCTCGATGCCGCGATCCGCGCCGGGGACCTCGAGGTGGGGGTGGGCGGTGGCATGGAGTCGATGTCCAACGCTCCCTACCTGCTCAAGGGCGCGCGCTTCGGGTTTCGCATGGGTGACGCCAAGGCGATCGACTCGATGATCAACGACGGCCTCACCAACCCCTTCTCCGGCAAGCACATGGCTCAGGAGGCCTCAGAAGTCGCAGCCGAACTGGAGATGACCCGCGCCGACATGGATCGCTGGTCGGTGCGCTCGCACGAGCTGGCCATCAAGGCCACCGACGAGGGACGGCTCCCGGAGGAGATCGTCGCCGTGACGGTCAAGGGTCGCAAGGGGGAAACGGTGGTCGAGGTCGACGAAGCGCCGCGCCGCGACACGAGCCTCGAGTCCCTCTCCAAGCTGCCGCCGATCTTCCTCAAGGACGGCTCTCACACGGCCGGCAATTCACCCGGTGTCAACGACGGCGGCGGCGCCCTCGTGGTCGCCTCCGACGAGTGGGCCAAGGCCAACGGCAAGGCGGCGCTGGCCACGATCGTGGCCCAGGCTCAGGTCGCCGACGACTTCCCCTACCTCGCCCGAACCCCGGCCAAGGCGGCCGAGAAGGCGCTGGCCAAGGCGGGCTTGAGCGTCGAGGACATCGACCTGTGGGAGATCAACGAGGCCTTTGCCTCGGTGACGCTGAACTCGATCCGGATGCTCGGCCTCGACGAGAACAAGGTGAACGTCAACGGCGGGGCGGTCGCCCTGGGACATCCCATCGGTGCCTCGGGCGCGCGCATCCTCGGCACGCTCGTGTACGAGCTGCGCCGTCGCGGCGGTGGCCTCGGTTGTGCGGCCATCTGCTCGGGCGGTGGCCAGGGCGACGCGGTCATCGTCGAGGTCAATGGCGGCTGACCCAGCTAGGGCGGCGGCTTTCTTCGATCTCGACAAGACGCTGATCGAGGGCTCCTCGGCCTTCCAGTTCGGACGTGCGGCGTACAAGGCGGGTCTGCTGGGGCGACGCCAGCTGCTCTCTGATGCACTCGCCAACGTGCGCTTCCGCCTGCACGGAGCCACCGATGCCGACTCGCTTGCCCTGCGCGAGCGGATCGCCGCCTCGCTGGAGGGGACACGGGTCCGGGACCTCGAGCGCCTCGGAGCCTCGGTCCTGGCCGGGATCCTGCCCCGCGTCTACCCGCAGATGCTGAGCCTCGCGCACGAGCACCAGGACGCCGGCCGGCGCGTGTTCATAGTCACCGCCGCCTCGCAGGAGCTGGCCGACATCCTCGCCACCGTCATGGCCTTCGACGGCGCCATCGGCTCCCAGATCTCGGCCGTCGTGGACGGCGTCTACACCGGACAGCCCGCCGGCGTGTTTGTCTACCGCGCGGGCAAGGCGGAGGCGATCCAGGACCTGGCCACGCGGGAGGGGATCGATCTCGCCGCCTCCTATGCCTACTCGGACTCCGAGTCAGATCTACCCATGCTCGAGGTCGTCGGCCATCCGGTTGCCGTCAATCCCGACACCGCGCTGGCCCGCGTCGCCCGCGAGCGCGACTGGCAGGTGCTGCGCTTCGATCGGCTCGGACGCCGCCTCAAGACGGGGGCGGCACTGGCCGGCGC
>JBAVWI010000247.1:0-18822 GCA_049697735.1 Solirubrobacteraceae bacterium | reverse complement strand
GCCCGAGGCTCTCGGCGATGCGGGCGAGCGCCACCGCCGCCTCGGCGCCGATCCGCTCGCTCCAGACGATGACCACGTCCTCGCCGCCGTCGCGCAGCTGCGCGGCCAGCCCGCGGAGCTCCTCGCTATCGGTGTCGGCCCCGTCCAGGACGCCGGCCAGGTCAGTCAGCAGGCCGGCCTCGCCGCCGGGGGGGTGACGGAGGCTGACAGCGGCGTTACGGTCCAGCGAGCTCGGTCGGGCGCTGACGATCGCGAGCCTGACCCCGTTGCGGCGCACCCCCTTGCGGACGCGCAGATCGAGAATCGGCGCGTCGTCCACCGGCTCGACGCCGACCAGCAGGACGGTGTGGGCGAACTCGAGATCGGGGACCGAGGCCTGGAGGGCGGGCGCAGCCAGCGAGCGCATCAGCGCCGTGGGGATTGCCGCCGCGCCCCGCGAGTCGATGTCGGTGCAGTCAAGCCCCTCGCGCAGCAAGCGCTGGAGGAGGAAGGCCTCCTCGTTGCTGGCCTGGCCACCAACCAGCGCGCCGACGCGGCCCTTGTGGCGAGCGAGCCCGGCGGCGGTCTCGAGCGCGCGCTCCCATGAGACCTCGCGCAACTCGCCGCCGTCGCGAACCATCGGACGGGTGATGCGCTCGTCCACGTGAATCGCTTGGTAGGCGAAGCGTCCCTTGTCACATAGCCAGCCGTCGTCGACGCCCGCGTTGTCGCGGGCCAGCACGCGCATGACGCGCTCGTCGCGGACCGTGAAGGTGACGTTGCACTGCGCCGGGCACAGCGTGCAGACGCCGGCTGCGCCTTCGATGTCCCAGGGGCGCGCCCGAAAGCGGTAGGGCTGGGAGGTCAGCGCGCCGACCGGGCAGAGCTCGATGATGTTGCCGCTGAACGGGGCCACGTAGGGATGACCGTCGTGCGTGGCCACGAACGTGTCGGCACCGCGCTCGGCGAAGATCAACTGGTAGTCCTCGGAGATCTCCTGAGAGAAGCGCACGCAGCGGTAGCACAGGATGCAGCGTTCGCGGTCGATCGCGACCAGGGGCGAGAGCGCCAGCGGCTTCTGGAAGTGGCGCTTGGGCTCGATCATCCGCGAGCGGCCCAGGCCCCATCCGAAGGTGATGTCCTGCAGGGGGCACTCGCCGCCCTTGTCGCAGACTGGGCAGTCGAGCGGATGGTTGATGAGCAAGAACTCGACGATCGCGTTCTGGGCATGGCGGACCCGATCGGTCTGGGTATGGACGACCATTCCATCCTTGACCGGAGTCGAGCACGAGGTCTGCAACTTGGGGATGCCCTCGACCTCCACCAGGCACATGCGGCAGGCGCCGACCGGCTGGCCGAGCTTGGGCTCGTAACAGAAGTAGGGGATCTCGACGTCGCCCTGCTTGGCGGCGTCGACCAGCATCGCGCCCTCGATGGCCTGCACTTCGCGGCCGTCGATGGTCAGCTGGATCGTCTTCTGCTCGGGGCGGGGCATGTGCGCGAGGGTGAAGCTAGATGAAAGTCAGTGAACGGGTACGGGACCGGCGTCCTCGTCGGCCACTCCGAGCGCGACGACGTCCTCGACGGCGGCCAGGTTGTTGCGCTCGCGGGCGGCCTCGATCTCGGCCTCGAGCTCGGGGCGGAACTTGGCCACCATCGAGCCGATCGGCATCGCCATCGCGTCACCCAGCACGCACAGGCAGTTGCCGATGATCTGCTCCTGAATCGAGGCCATGATGTCGAGGTCCATCGGCGTCGCCTCGCCGGTGTAGATCCGCTGGAGCATCTTGTGGGTCCAGTTGGTCCCCTCCCGGCAGGGGACGCACTTGCCGCAGGACTCGTGGGCATAGAACTTGGCCAGCTTGAAGGCGGTGTCAAGCACGCGGCGCGACTCGTCGGCGACGATGATCGCCCCCGAGCCGAGCATCGTGCCCGCCTTGGCCAGGCTGTCGAAGTCGTAGGGGACGTCGAGGTCGTGCTTGGTCAGCACCGGCGAGCTCGATCCGCCCGGGAACCAGAACTTGATCTCCTTGCCGCCCGGCGGACCGCCGGCCAGCCCGTAGATGATCTCCCGCGAGGGGATCCCGAGCTCGATCTCGTAGTTGCCGGGCCGCTTGACGTCCCCGGAGATCGAGACCAGCTTGGTTCCGGTGGAGGTCTGGGTGCCGATCTTGGCGTACTCGGCAGCGCCCATCCGGATGATGGCCGGCACCGTGGCCAGGGTCTCGACGTTGTTGATCAGCGTCGGGCCGTGGTAGAGCCCTTCGATGGCCGGGAAGGGCGGCTTCAGGCGCGGGTTGCCCCGCTTTCCCTCCAGGGAGTCGAGCAGCCCCGTCTCCTCGCCACAGATGTAGGCCCCGGCCCCGCGGTGCAGGACGAGTGGCAGGTCAAGGCCACTGCCGAGAATGTTCTCGCCCAGGTAGCCGGCCGCCGCCGCCTCGGCGATCGCCGCCTCGAGGATGTCAGCCTGGTGCTGGTATTCGCCCCGGATGTAGATGAAGGCGCGGTCGATTTCACCGGCGAAGCAGGCGATGACGATCCCCTCGATCAGCATGTGCGGGCTCTTCTGCATCAGCTCGCGGTCCTTGAAGGTGCCAGGCTCGGACTCGTCGGCGTTACAGACCAGGTACTTGACCATGTCGCCGTGGGGCAGGAAGGAGACCTTCTTGCCCATCTGGAAGCCGGCCCCGCCGCGCCCGCGGATGCCCGAGTCCATGATCTCGGAGAGGACATCGCCGCGGTCCATTCCCAGCGCCTTGCGCAGCGCCTGATAGCCGCCGCGCCGTTCGTAGACCTCGAGCGTGTTCAGGCCCGGCTCGTCGATCCGGTCAAAGAGGATCTTTCGCATCAGCTTTCTCCCTGCGACGGGCCCCCGTAGGCCTGGTCGCCGGTTTCGGGATCAGGGCCGATCGCGTCGGCGCGCGGTGTGTCGGCTCCGGGCGGCCCGAAGTCAGCCGCGCCGGCCTCGACACCGGGGTCCACGGAACGGCGGAAGCGCAGCTGCTTGGCCTCGAGCACCGGGCGTCCCTCGCGCAGGTCGGTGATGATCTGCTCGGAGTCCTCGGGCTGCAGCGGTCCGATGTACTCCCCGTCGACCGAGGCCATCGGCGCGATGTCGCAGGCGCCCAGGCATTCGAACGAGCGCACGTGCACGTCGTCGGCGCCGTCCGCGGCCTGGACCATGGCATCGAACAGCTCGTCGGCGCCGAGCAGCGAGCAGGAGATGTTTGTGCACACGTAGACATCGTGGTGCTTGGGGCGGGGGGTGAGCTCGAGCATGTCGTAGAAGCTCGCTACCGAGGTCAGATAGGCCGGGGTCAGCTCCATCACAGTGGCCACCTGGTCGATCGCCTCCGGTGAGCACCAACCGTGCACGCGCTGGGCGGCATGCAGGGCGGGGATCGCCGCCGAACGCCGCTCGGGGTACCTGGCCATGGCGGCCTCGATCTCGGCTCGCAACTGCGCCGGCACTGGGGTCGTGGCCGGGTCGGGGATCACCGCCGGGGGTTTGGTCAGGTCAACCGCGTCGTCCCAGCCGGGGACGCGCGAGCCGTGCTCGAAACGTGGAACCGGTACCCGCCCGCCCTGAGGAGTCATCGGTCGATTCCGCCCAGGATCGGATCGAGCATGGCCAGGGTGGCGATCAGGTCGGCGATATAGGCGTCCTTGACCATCGGGGCCAGCGCCTGGAGGTTGACGAAGCTCGGATCGCGCATGTGCACCCGGGCCGGCTTGGCCGAGCCGTCGGCCCGGACGAAGCAGCCGAGCTCGCCGCGCGGGCCCTCGATGGGGTAATAGGCCTCGCCGGGCGGAACCCGGAATCCCTCCGTGACGAGCTTGAAATGGTGGATCAGCGCCTCCATGCTGGTGGCGAGCTCGTGCCGCGGAGGCAGCGACACTTTTCTGTCGGGAGTGATGAACGGCCCCTCGGGCAGGCCGTCGAGCGCCTGGCTGATGATCTTCACCGACTCATAGAGCTCGGCGTGGCGCACGCGGTAACGGTCGTAGTTATCGCCGACCGTCCCGACCGGGATCTTGAAGTCGAAGTGGTCATAACTCGAGTACGGCGCGGCTTTGCGCAGGTCCCATGGGTTGCCCGAGGCGCGCAGCAGCGGCCCGGTGACCCCGAGCCCGAGCAGCGTGGCCTCGTCGAGCGGGCAGGTCCCCCGCAGGCGCTCGAGCACGATCTGGTTCTTCTCCAGCAGATCGGCGTACTGGTCGGCCCGGACCGGCATCTCATTCAGGAACTTGCGCAGCTTGGCGGCGAACCCCGAGGGGATGTCCTCGATCACGCCCCCGACCTGGAAGTAGCGGGTGTGCATCCGCTGGCCCGAGGACATCTCGAACAGATCGAGGATCGTCTCGCGCTCGCGAAACGCGTACCAGAACATCGAGATCGCGCCCAGGTCGAGCATGCTCGTGCCCAGCCAGACCAGATGGGACATGAGCCGGTTGAGCTCGAGGTGGATCACCCGCAGGTACTGCGCCCGCGGGGGCACCTCGACGCCGAGGAGCTCCTCGACGGCACCGCAGAAGGCCATCGCGTTGAAGTAGTAACTGACGTAGTCCATGCGCTCGACGACCGGAATGACCTTCCAGTAGGCCTTGTCCTCGGCCGTCTTCTCGATCCCGGTGTGGACATAGCCCATGATCGGCTTGATGTCGCGCACCACCTCGCCCTCGAGCATTGTGATCAGCCGCAGCACCCCGTGCGTGGCGGGATGGTGGGGGCCGATGTTGAGGGTGAGCAGCTCGCGGCTCTCGCCCTCCGAGATCGAGCCCTCCGGGTGGGGGGCCGGCTCAGACGAGAGGGTGATCGACTCCTCGCGCTTGCGGTAGTCGGTGAGTCCCCCGCTGGTCATCGGGCGCGCCGTTGCTTGGCTACTGCCATTTGCCGTAGTCCTCTTCGTTGTAGGTGAAGAGGACCGGCTCGCCGCCGACCGGGAAGTCGCGGCGCTGGGGGAAGCCCTCGTAGTCCTCGGGCATGAGGATCCGCCGCGGGTCGGGGTGGCCTTCGAACTCGACCCCGAACATGTCGTAGACCTCGCGCTCGGGATGGTTGGCGCCCGGGAACAGGCCGGTAGCGGTGGCGACGCGAGGGTCGTCCGTGGGGACCCGCACTCGAACAGTGATTCGATCGACATTGTGCATGTCAAGAAGCTCGTAGAGCACGCCCAAGCGCGGTTGCGCGGGGTAGTAATCGACGCCGTGCAGGCTGGCCAGGAAGGTGTAGCCCTTGCCGTGCAGTGCGGTGAGGATCTCCACCACGTGCTCGGGATGTGCATCGAGCGTCGCGCGGCCGCGGTGAAAATCTGTACCGAGGATCGACTCTGCGCTGGTTTCGCGGAGTTCGTGGGCGGTGAGCTCGAGCCCGGTGGCGTCAGGCACCGGCGGTGTCGCCCCCCGGGAATACGTTGATCGCGCCGTCCGTGGCCGCTTTGGTCTCGGGCAGGACTTCCTCGGTGCCGACCGCGTCATAGCGCTCGCGCCACCCGTCGGGCTCGTGGCCATGGACCTTGTCGCGCAGGCGCAGGATTCCGTGGGCCAGGGCCTCGGGACGGGGCGGGCAGCCGGGAACGTGGACGTCGATGGGCATGAACTTGTCCGAGGGAACGAGCGCGTAGTTGTTGAACACGCCCATCGAGGAACAGCAGGCGCCCATCGAGATTGCCCACTTGGGATCGAGCATCTGGTCATAGAGGCGACGAATGACCGGGGCCATCTTGGTCGACACCCGCCCGGAGAGGATGATCAGGTCAGCCTGGCGCGGCGAGGCCCGCATGGCCTCAAAGCCGAAGCGGGCGATGTCGACCCGGGCGGCGACGATCGACATCATCTCGATCGCGCAGCAGGCCAGCCCGAAGGTGAGCGGGAAGAACGAGTTGCCGCGCGCCCAGGCCACGGCCTTGTCCATCGTCGTGGTCAGGACGCCCTGCTCCACGTAGCGCTCGAGGGCCTCGCCCTCGAGGGCACCATCGAGCATGTCGCGCGCCATCAGCTGGCGCGAGCGGAAGTCAGAGGGTGGCTGGGCTCCGAGTGGTTCGCGCTTTATTTCCATTCCAGGGCTCCTCGTCGCCACACGTAGACGAAGGCCACCATCAACAGGGCGACGAACACGATCGTCTCGGTGAGCGCGAAGGTCCCGAAGGCGCGCAGCTGGACAGCGATCGGATAGATGAAGATGACCTCGATATCGAACAGGATGAACAGCATCGCGATCAGGTAGAAGCTGATCCCGAAGCGAAAGCCGCGCTGGATCTCCGACGGAAGGCCGCACTCGTACGGCGCGTCCTTGTTGCGGTTGGGCCGCCGGTGGCCGAAGAACAGGTTCAGGACCGAGAACAGCGAACCGATGAGCCCCCCGAGAAGCAGAAACACGATCGCCGGCAAATAGCTCCGAAGCACGACGACGACTTATATCACCGATGACTCCGGGCTTGTAACAACTTGTTACTTAGTGCCAAATGCGGCAAGTCATCGCGTGCCGAAGTGGACACGACGCGATCCTGCCTCGACACAATCAAGCCATGCTCGTCCCACGCGGAGCGCCTAGCCCGTGACCACCGTCCACCTTGTCGTCGGCGTGGCCTCGATCGCGTTGATGACCGCGGCGGCCCTGTGGGGCGCCTGGTGCTGGTACCGGGTGCGTGCCAGCCCGCTCTTCTGGCGGCTGCTGCGCACAGCCCAGGTGGTGGTGGTGATCCAGGTCGCGCTCGGCGGGGCGCTCCTGCTGCTGGGCAGGAAGGAGCCGAGCCTGCACCTGATCTACGGCCTGCTGCCGCTCCTGGTCTCCTTCATGGGCGAGCAGCTGCGCATCGCCTCGGCACAGATGGTGCTCGACGCACGCGGGCACGAGTCAGCCGCGGCGGTGGGTCAGCTCCCCGAGGATGAGCAGCAGCTCGTGGTGCTCTCGATCGTTCAGCGCGAGATCGGTGTGATGGTGCTGGCCGCGGTGGTCATCGTCGTCCTGCTGGCACGCGCGGCCGGTACCGCCCCGTGACGCCGGATCAGGTCAGTGGGAGTACGTGGTACCGGCCTGAGTACCAGAGCAGCGGCTCACCGTTTCCCAGCCCCATCGAAGTCACCTGGCCGATGGCGATCGTGTGGTCACCGCCGGCGATCAGCTCGCGTAGGTCACACACCGCCCAGGCGAGCGAGCCATCGATCACCGGAACCCCGTCCTCGAGCCGGTGCGAAACGCTCTCGAGCTTCTCGGACTCGGGCAGCTTGGAGGCGAACACCCCGGCCAGGTCGGCCTGATCGGCGGCCAGCAGGTTGACCGCGAAGCGCCGGGCGTCCCGGACGATCGGCAGCGTGCGGGCCCGGTTCTCAAAACAAACCAGGGCCAGCAACGGCTCCAGCGACAGCGAGCACAGCGCGTTGGCGGTCATCCCGCCCGCACCTGCGGGTCCGGCACTTGTGACCACGGCGACGCCGGTGGCAAATCGGCCGAAGACCTCGCGGAACAGCTCGGGGTCGGGCGCGGCTGTCGCCATCGCTGGCTTTATAGCGCCCGGCAGCCAGAGTCAGGAAGCAGAGCCCCGGCGCCGACACCTCTGGTTGCCGCCGTAGGAGGACGAACGCGCTATGTAAGCCGTGGCGAACGTCACACAGCCGACGCCGGGGTGGTGCAAACTTCGCCGTGGCGCCCCGGCCTCCTTCTCGGCTTCGAAATCCGGATCGATCTCGCCCCCGAGATCCGCTGCGCCCTCACCGCGTCACGTCGAGCGTTCCGTAGGCTCCGAGCGCCTGGTCGGAGAGGATCGTCGAGGCCATCTCATACTTTCCCGGGCCCAGGGTGGCGATCAGCTCGGTGGTCTGGCCGGGCGGGATCGGCTGGGTGGACGCTCGCGCCAGCCCGTTGTAGGAGATGACCAGGTTGTGGCTGAGACGCCCGAAGTTGTGGGCGAAGATTGTCACCGTGCCTGCCCGCGCCTGGACGTCCTGGGGCGCGACGTGGTACTCGGTCAGGGCCACCTGGAGCGTCCCGCCGCGGCTGACGCGGGTCGTCTTGCCGCACGCGCAGAGCAGAGCGCTGAGCGCGAGGAGGGCCGTAACGAGCAGGGCCAGGGGGGTTCGGGGTGGCTGGGTAGAGATCGCGATCCGATTATGATCTGCGCCCGAATGCGTCGGTGGCTAAGGGTCCTTGTCCTCTCCGGTGCGGCCGTCGCGGTCGCTGCTGGCACGGCTGCCTGTGGCACCGAGCGCATCTCCGTTCCCAAGAACAACGCCGCCGTGTACCGGGGAGCGGTGCTCTTCTCTGAGCGCTGCGCGGGCTGCCACACCCTGAACTACGCCGGCACCCACGGCTCGGCTCCCAACATCCGCACCGCGCAGGCCATCAACGGCCCCAACTTCAACGTTCGCTGCGAGCGCCCGATCACCCGCGTCCTCTACGCGATCGAGAACGGTGGCTTCTCGGGCGCCTACATGCCCCAGAACATCGTCGTCGGCCAGGACGCGGCTGACGTGGCCAAGTTCGTGTCCACGTACGCGGGCCGCCTGGCGCCCAAGCTGGTCGGGGTCACCCGCTGCCAGCAGCTATCGGTCGGAACGCTGCCCACGGCAACCACGAGCGCTCTCAACGCCGCCGCGCAGACCACCAGCACCCCATCGAACACGAGCGCCCCCACGGCCCCGTCTTCGCACAAGAAGAAGCGGGCGAAGACCAAGCGCAAGCGTGCACACGCGTAGCGGGGGCGGCACGTTCTCGATATCAGGCTGATCCGCCGCGACCCCGACGCCGTGCGTACGGCGCTGGCTCGCCGTGGCCCCGGCGCCGCCGAGGCTGTCGACCGCCTCCTCGCTCTCGACCAGCGCTGGCGCGCGCTCACCACGGAGCTGGAGAGCCTGCGCGCCGAGCAGAATCAGGCCAGCCGCGCGCTCAAGGCGGCGCCCACCGAGGCCCAGCGGGCGCAGCTGGCCGAGCTCGCCGCCCGCGGCCGGTCCCTCAGCGACGAGGAGTCCCGGGTGCGAACCGAGCGCGACGAGGTCCTGGCCAGCCTTCCCAATCTTCCCTTCGAGCAGGCCCCGCCCCAGGACGAGGTCCTGCGCGAAGTCGGCGAGGGGGGCGCCACGGGCCGTGACCACCTCGAGCTGGCCGGGGAGATGATCGACATGGAGCGGGGCGCGCGGCTGTCGGGCTCGCGGTTTGCCTATCTCCGCGGCCCGCTGGTCATGCTCGAGCTGGCCCTGGTCCAGTACGCGCTCACGAAGCTCGGACGCGAAGGGTTTGAGCCGGTGATCCCGCCGGTCCTCGTGCGCGAGGAGGCGCTGTTCGGCACGGGCATGTTGCCCGACACCGAACAGCAGATCTACCGGCTCCCCGATGATGACCTGTACCTGGCCGGCACCTCGGAGGTGGCGCTGGCCTCGCTGCACCGCGACGAGATCCTCGCCGCCGACGAGCTGCCGCGGCGCTACGCCGGCTTCTCGAGCTGCTTTCGCCGCGAGGCTGGGGCGGCGGGCAAGGACACGCGGGGGATCTTCCGGGTCCACCAGTTCGACAAGGTGGAGATGTTCAGCTTCGTAGCGCCTGATCAGTCACTGATCGAGCACGATCGGCTGCTGGCCATCGAAGAGTCGATCATGCACGAGCTCGGGATCCCCTACCGCGTGGTGGCGATCGCCGTCGATGACCTGGGCGCGTCGGCGGCCATGAAGTACGACGTCGAGGCCTGGCTGCCCGGCCAAGGGCGCTACCGGGAGCTCACCTCGTGCTCGCACACCACCGACTACCAAGCTCGACGGCTCGACGTCCGCTATCGCGGCCCGGACGGCAAGCCCGCCCCCGTTCACACGCTCAACGGAACGGCGGTGGCCGTGGGGCGCACGATCATCGCCCTGCTCGAGAACGGGCAGCAGGAAGACGGTTCGGTCGTGCTGCCCGACGTGCTGGCCGGCCTGGGGGCTCCCGCGCGGCTTCCGGCTGCGGGCACCACCCCCCGATGACGGGTGGGCGCAGAGCGCCTCGATGAAGGGCTAGCGCGGCTCGACGACGCGCAGCGGACGCGGCGCGCTGTCCTCGAGCACGATCAGAGCCGCCCGCGGTGGTCCGCAGGTGGCGATCCGGGCCCGCATGCGGACACCGAAGGTGTTCCACGGCCGCACCACGCGGCGCGCTGTCTCGGGATCCTGGCCGTCGGCGGCCTGGGCGATCGTGGCAGCAAAGCCGGTCTGTCCTTGCGCCTCGGCGTCAGCTGGCACGAGCAGCTCAGCGACCGGCTTGTTGACGGCAAGCTCCTCGGTCATCCCGAGGAACGCCTGGGCCTCCTTGGACATGGCCTGGACGAGCAGTGACGAGTCCACGACCAGGAAGGCGTCGCGGCCGGTGGGGATCGCGTCCTCGCGCGCTTCGAGCAGGATGCCGAGCCCGCACGAAGTGCAGACACGGTGGTTGGGGGACGGAGGACCCCCCTGCGGAGCAGGCGCGGCGCAGTGCCCGCAGAACCACGACCACGGAACCTCGTGGCCGAGACCACCTTCTACGAGTCTGAGTGCGGGTCGTTCTGTCACCGGCAATCCGTGCTTGGACTTGGTCCCCCCAACGCCCAAGCTCCTCCAACTGCGGATACTAACGAAACGGCGAGCTTTGGCGCAAGAAGATTAAACCGGTGTATCGGCATGCGTACGCGTTGACTTGACCGAGCGAGGATCCGAGCCCTCGAGGACAAAGCTTGCTTTTGTGCTTAAAACCTGAGTAAGGTTGTCCTCGAGGGGAGACACGTTCGGGCTCGCCAGGACGGCGATGTCGCTGAATTGAATATGGCCAGCTTGGGACCTGTCTGATGTGGGCGGGTCGGGGCGCCGGAAGGGACCGGGTTTGTTGGTGTTTGGGGGCTGTGTTGATGGCTAAACGGCTGGGCCGAGTTTGGCTTGGCGTGGTCTTCGCGTTGTTGGGGTTGTTGTGGTTTGCGGCTGGGGTGGCGGCGGACGGGGTCACGATGGCCGGCAATGACCTGCGGACGGGCTGGTATGGCAATCAGCCTGGCTTGGCTCCGACGAAGGTGGGGGGTCCCACATTTGGAAAGCTGTTTACGGCCAACGTCGTCGGCCAGGTATATGCCCAGCCGCTGGTCGCGAGTGGGGTCCTACTGGTCGCGACCGAGGCCAATCACATTTATGGGCTCGATCCGGAGACGGGCGCTGAGAAGTGGTCGCGGACGGTCGGGACGCCTTGGAACGCGAGTGACCTGGGGTGTGCTGACTTGCTGCCGACGATCGGGGTTACGAGTACGCCGGTAATTGACGCCAGCGGGACTGAGTACTTTGTGGCCAAGACGTACGTGTCGGGGAGTTCGGGGCCGGGGGCGTGGGATATGCACGCCGTTGATATTCAGACGGGAGTGGAGAAGAGCGGTTTTCCGGTCCGGATTAAAGGGCCGGCGCAGAACAACCCGGGGGTGACGTTTAACGCTACGAATCAGATGCAGCGTCCGGGGTTGTTGTTGATGGGTGGGGTGGTGTATGCGGGGTTTGGGTCCCATTGCGATCACGCGCCCTGGCAGGGCTGGATCGCGGGGGTTTCGACTTCGGGGTCGTTGACGGCGTTGTGGGTTTCGTCGGGGGGTGGTCAGTCGACTAGCTCAGGCGGGGTTTGGCAGTCGGGCGGGGGGTTGATGTCTGATGGGCCGGGGCGGATCTTCTTCATCACGGGTAACACCAACTCGCCGAGCGGGCCGACGCCGGGCGCCAGCCCCCCGGCCAGCCTGGGGGAGTCAGCGGTGCGTCTGGCCTTGCAGCCAGACGGGAGTTTGAAGGCGGCGGATTTCTTTACCCCTGGTGACGCGGCGACGCTTGATTCCTATGACTCTGACTATGGGTCGGGCGCGCCGACCGCGTTGCCCAATTCGACTGAGCTGCCGGGGTCGCCGTTCGGGACCGCTCAGTACCCCCATTTGATGTTGACCGAAGGCAAGCAGGGGTACGTGTATCTACAGAATCGCGATGATCTCGGCGGGGTGCAGCAGGGTCCGGCGGGCAGCGATAAGTACGTTCAGCGGATCGGTCCTTATGGCGGGGTGTGGTCACGCGCGGCGTTGTGGCCGGGCGATGGCGGCTATGCCTACATTCCCACGGCGTCGGGCGGCAGCGGCGGCGGCAATCTGCGCGTCTACAAGTACGGGCTGGATGGCGCCGGCAAGCCGACCTTCTCGCTGGCGGCAACCTCGAGTGATGCCTTTGGGTGGGGCTCGGGCGCGCCGGTGGTGACCTCGGACGGGATGACGTCGGGGACGGCGCTGGTGTGGATCGTGTGGGCCGCTGACCGCTCCGGGACCGGTGGGCAGCTGCGCGCTTATGACGCGCTCCCGTCGGGCGGGCGTCCGGTGTTGCGTTACAGCGCCCCGATCGGCACCGCGGCGAAGTACGTCACGCCGGGCGTGGGACCCAACGGACGTATCTACGTCGGCACCCGTGACCAGACCGTGATCGGCTTCGGCGCCCCCGTCACCCCGCAGCTGACCGGGTCAGGCGGCAGCTTCTCCAAGACAACGATCGGTCAAAGCCAAACCCAGACGGTGACCTTCACCGCTGCCGGCGCGACCACGATCAACAGCCTGAGCGTGGCGGGTTCGGCGTTCACGATCGACTCCCCGACCCCGGCCACGCCCGCCCCGCTGACCAGCGGCCAGACCCTGACCATCCCGGTAACCTTCACCCCCACCGTGGCCGGTCCGGCCGCCGGGACACTGACCGCGCAAACCAGCAACGGTCCCGTGTCAGTCAGCCTATCGGGAACCGGTCAGACCGCGGGACCGAGCCTCAGCGCCAACCCGCCCGTGGTCAGCTTCGGCGGCAGCCCCACCGGCGCCACGATCAACAGCACCGTCACCTACACCAACAACGGGGCGAGTCAGCTGACCTTCACCAACGTGCTGTACCCCGCGGCGCCATTTACCGCCACCGGCGCGCCCGCGATCGGCGACACGCTCGCCCCCGGCGCCTCGATCACGATCAACCTCGCGTTCTCGCCCACCGCGGTCAACAGCTACAGCGATTCGATCGAGCTTGACTCAAACGGCGGCAACGTCAACGTGGGCCTGACCGGCGTCGGCACCACCCCCCCAGCGATAACCGCCAGCCCGGCCAGCATCTCCTACGGCGACGTCGGCCTCGGCGCGACTAAAACCGCGTCCTTCACGATCACCAACTCCGGAGGCGGGCCAGCGACGGTCACCCGATCCAAGCCCCCAGCACTCGGCCCCTTCACCGCCACCACCGCCCTCCCGGAAGGAGCGACGATCCCCGCTGGCGCGACCCTGACCGAAACCGTCGCGTTGACGCCCACCGCACTCGGCCCCACATCCGACCAATGGTCAATCGCCGCCAACGACGGCAGCGGCCGCCACGACATCCAGTTCACCGGCAACGGCGTCATACCCGACCCGACGGCGGGCGGCTGGCAGCTGAACGGCAACGCGATCCTGTCCGGCGGCGCCCTCCAGCTCACGGCGGCCGCCTCGAATCAGAGTGGCACCGCTTTCTGGCCGACACCGCTCAGTTCCTCGACGCTCGATGTGAGCTTCGACGCTTCAATTGGCGGCGGCTCCGGGGCGGACGGGATGACGATGGTCCTGGCCGACCCGTCGCGCGGTGCCAAGCCGACGTCGCTGGGCGCCAACGGCGGCGGCCTGGGCTTCTCGGGGATCCCCGGCCTCGCGGTCGCCCTGGACACCTACAAGAACAGCGTCAACCCGTCCAACAACTTCGCCGGGATAACCGACGGACCGGCGACGAGTCCCGACCTCCTGCACTGGACGCGGACAACAACCGCAATCCCGAAGCTGTTCGGTGCCACGCACCGGATCAGGGTGCTCGAGTCTGGGGGCACCCTGACGGTCTTCGTCGACGGGACGACGGCGTTGACAAGCACCATCAGCCTGCCGCCCAACGTCCTTCTCGGGTTCTCCGGAGGCACGGGCGGCAGCACCGATCGCCACGCGGTATCGAACGTCGTGATCAACGCCGGCGGCCCGCAGCCGCCGCCCACCCTCCAGATCGGTGAGCACGTGGTGGCGCCTACTGGCGTGCCCCAGGCCGGGCAGACGTTCGTCGTCAGCGGGAACTGCCCAAGCGCCGTGACGACGCCGGCGCTCGGCGACGGAGCGACCTCGACCCCCACGCTGGCCGGATCGACCGTCGGCAGCGCCTGCAGTCTCTCGGAGGCCGCGCCAGCAGAAACGGGCTGGACGGCCGCCGTGTCGGTCAACGGCGGCCCCGCGCAGCCGCTGACGGCGAGCGGCGGTCTCTATTCGGTCCCAGCGTTCAATCTCAGCTCGGGCATCAACACGGTCGTATTCACAAACACTTACGCGGCGCCCTCGACGTCGCTGATTCCAGACCCTTCAGCCGGTGGCTGGACGTTGAATGGCAGTGCCGCGATCACGGGTACGACGCTGAATCTGACCCACGGTACGACGCAAAACGAGGCAGGCAGCGCATTCTGGCCATCCTCGATCGCCACTTCGCAGTTCACCGTTTCGTTTGACGCTTACATCGGCGGCGGCTCCGGGGCGGACGGGATGACGATGGTCCTGGCCGATCCGTCGCGCGGCGCGAAGCCGACGTCGCTGGGCGCCAACGGCGGCGGCCTGGGCTTCTCAGGGATCCCCGGCCTCGCGGTCGCCCTGGACACCTACAAGAACAGCGTCAACCCCTCCAACAACTTCGCCGGGATAACCGACGGCCCCGCTCAGAAGCCTGATCTGCTGCACTGGGCGCAGACGACAACCGCCATCCCGAAGCTGTTCGGGGCGACCCGTCACCTGGTCGTTGCCTACTCGGCGGGAACGCTGACAGTGTCGATCGACGGGACGACGGTGATGACACGGGCCGTCGCGCTCCCCTCGCGGGTCCTCCTTGGATTCAGCGGCGGCACCGGCGGGCTGACAGATCGGCACTCGGTCTCTCACTTCTCGATCAGCGCGGGCCCAGCTGGGCTGGCCGTCATCCGCGCGGTGCCGCAGCAGCTGCGACCTTCGGCGCCGGGCCGGCGCTCGCGCCTGCAGATCGCGCACCCGGGACGCATCCGAACACGACACGTGCCAGGAACCGACATCGGCGGCTAGGACCGCCACGCGGGACATCAGCTCCAGCTATCAGCGGAGAGGGGGGGATTCGAACCCCCGAACGAGGTTAACCCCCGTTACGCGATTTCCAGTCGCGCCCGTTCAACCACTCCGGCACCTCTCCAGGGCCGCGATTAGCGTAGCGGCGCCCGCCCCTCACCGGCCAGCGCGTCTGACGCGGTACCGCGTCAGACGGAGCAGGGTCAGAGCTGCCAGCGGCCTTCGCGCAGCAGCGGGACCTCGCGGCCGTCGCGCTGGACCCCGGTCACGGTGATCGCGTCGTCCCCGATCATGAAGTCCACGTGGATGTCGCTCGTGTTGACGCGTTTCAAGTCGTCTGGCTCGCTGACAGCGAGGTCGTAGCCCTGACCGAGGGCGATATGGCTGGTCGCATTCTCGTCGATCAGGGTGTCGTAGAAAACCGTGTCCAGCGGGCCGATCCGGCCTTCGCGGTCCACCAGGGCCACCTCACCCAGCCGCGCCGCCCCCGGGTCATGCTGGCTGAGCTCGCGCAGCACGTCGGCCCCCTCGTCGGCCTCAATCGAGACCGCTCGTCCCGCCTCGAAGCGGAGCTTGAGCCCGCTAATTGTCGTCCCCGAGGTGAAGAGCGGTTTGGTGCTCGTCACGTATCCGTCCACGCGCTCGGGATCGGGCGTGGTGAACACCTCCTCGGTGGGGATGTTGGGGGCGTGGAGGATCCCGTCCACTGTCTCAAAGCGGGCCGCGCACCAGCGTCCGCTGGGGAGCAGGCCGATCGTGAGGTCGGTTCCCGGCCCCGAGAAGCGCAGCGCATCAAGGGCAAGGTCATCGAGTTTGGCGCCCGTCGCGCTGAGGGCGTCGAGGCGCTCGTTCCAGGCCTGGATCGGGTCGGGCTCGTCCAGCCGGCAGATGTGAACGACGTCCCTCCACATGCGGTCCAGCGCCTCGGCCGGCTCGAGCTCGGGATAGACCAGGCGAGCCCAGGCCGGCGTGGGGCAGGGAGCCGCCGTCCAGTTGGTGGTGGCGTCGTCGATGACCTGCATCGACTCGGGCAGCGAGGGCAGCGTGTCGCGCCCCAGCAGGGTGGGGTCGATGCCGTCCATGATCAGGGGCGCCACCGGGCCGGTCAGGGATACGCGCGCGCAGCGATGTTCACCCAGCGCTCGTGCCCGCGCCCCCAGCCAGGGAGGAACGAAGGCCAGGGTCTCGGGGTCGGCGTGCAGCGCCCGGGCACGCTTGAAGTGGACGTCGAAGACACTCAGATCGACGAACAGCGCCCCGCGCGCGTACGCCGACTCGGCGATCGCCCGCGCGAGCTCCTCCTTGCCGGGCTCGGAGGAGATGGCCAAGATCTGCCCGGGCTGGAGGTTGGCCCCGAAGGCCACCACCAGATCGGCCAGGGCGGCGATGCGTTCGCGATGGTCGGTTGTCAGCTCGGTTACGGGAGCCACGGCGGAGCTCATCCTAAGTTGATCGAGGTTTGTGGAGTAATGAGTATTCCCGGATTCAGGATTCCAACCGGGTCAAGCGTCGCCTTGACAGCCTGCAGCACCTGCATCCCCAGCTCTCCGATCTCGCGCTCGAGCCACTCCCGATGATCGCGTCCGACGCCGTGATGATGGGTGATCGAGCCGCCGGCGGCGAGGATCGCCTCGCTGGCGGCCCGTTTGGCAAGTCGCCATTGCGCGGCCGGCTCGGGGAGCTGCGCGCAGGCGATCGTGAAGTAGAGCGAAGCTCCGGCCGGATATACGTGGGAGACATGGCAGATGATCACCGGAGGCGTGCCCTGATCACTGAGGGCAGCGCGCAGCGCTCCGGTCACGCTGTCGTAGAGGCCGCGGACCGAGCTCCAGAAGGTGACAGTCTCGAGTGTCTCGACCAGCGCCCCGGCGTCGAGCAGGGCATCGCGCAGGTAGGGCCCGGCAAAGCGGCCGTGCGCCCAGTCCGCACCCGCATCCTCGACCCGCGTCGCCCCGGCGGCTTCGAGCACCCGTGACCCCGCTGACCGTGTTGCCTGCACCTCCTCCTGGCTGCCCTCGTAGCCGATGATGGCCAGACAACCCCCCTCGCCGCCCTGTCGAAGGTCCTCTGGGTGGGCGAGCCCGAGGGCGGTTTCGGCTTCGTCGGAGAGGCGCACGACCGTCGGCCGGGGGCCGTCCTGGATCAGTCGGCGAACGGCAGCCAGCCCGCGGTTGAAGTCGGCCAGCCGCCAGCCGTCGTACTCACGTCGCTCGGGGACGGGCCGGACGGCAACGGTCAGCTCGGTTATCACCCCGAGCGCTCCTTCGGACCCGAGGACGAGCTGGCGCAGGTCGGGCCCAGCGGCTGATTTCGGCGCTCGCCCCAGGTTGAGCGGACCCGCCGGTGTCGCCACCTTGACTCCCATCACGAGATCATCGAAGCGGCCGTAGCCCGCTGATGACTGTCCGCTCGAGCGCGCGGCCGCGAAGCCGCCCAGGCTCGCGTACTCGAAGGACTGGGGAAAGTGACCGATCGTGTAGCCCCGGGGCGAGAGCAGGCGCTCGGCGGCCGGACCCCGCAGGCCCGGGCCCAGCGTGGCCAGCCGCGACTCCTCGTCGAGCGCGACCAGCTGATCCAGGCGCCGCACGTCGAGGGCCACCCAGCCGGTGAAGCCGCCGCTCTCGGGGACAAGTCCGCCGACCACCGAGGTGCCACCGCCGAACGGGACGACGGCAACCCGCCGCCGGGAGCACTCTCCGAGTACGGCCAGGACCTCCTCATGGGAGCCGGGCATGACCACGAGATCGGGGGCCGGGATCGGCTCGCCGCTGCGCAGGGCCAGGAGATCGGGGGTCGACTTGCCCAGCGCGTGGCGCACCCGGGCCTCGTGGTCGGCGTGGGCATGATCGCCGCCCACGATCGCGGTCAGGGCGCTGGCCGCCGCGTCCGCGAGCCGGACCGGAGTCAATTCCAGGTCATCGATCGATGCGGGAAGGGGAGTCGGTGGGCCCACCCCCAATCCCGAGGCCAGGAGCCGCTGGAGCGCGGCCGGGAGGGCCCTAGCCTCGGCGGGGTCGCCCCAGCCTGACCACGAGAGCTCAGGGTCATCAGGCGGCTCAGTCCGCGGCATCCGCGGGGACCGTATCCGCTCGCCTAGGCCGTGCCTAGGTTGACTTGCCGGCCACGTGGGATGGGCTTCGCCAGTGCGGGATGGCCAGCACGATCAGCCGCATGCGCTTCTCGGTAAGGGTCGCGATCTCGGCCTCGGCCTCGGGCGTCGGCCCTTCCCCGGGTACGCCGCTGGCCGCAGCGTCGAGCATCGCCTCGATGGCGGCGATCATGGTGTCGACGTACAGGCCCGCGAGCATCAGCAGGTCATCGGTGGTCCAGGCGCGCAGGATCGGGAAACGGGCCAGGTCGGTGGCCAGCTCGCTGGCGAAGAGCCGAATCTCGTTGCGAATCGTGTGCCGCAGCACTGTGTTTCCCGAGGATCGCGCCATGGCGATGAAGCCGAAGTGCCGGCGGTGCTCACGCACGTGGGCGAGCAGGATCCCGACCGAGCGCTGGATCACCCGCTCCGGCGAGACCCCACCTTCGCGCGCTTCGCGGAGCATCCCCCGCAGCGACCGCACCGATTCCTCCACCAGCGCCAGGCCGAGCTCATCCATGCTCGCGAAGTGGCGGTAGAAGGCGGCCGGCACCACCCCGGCGGCGCGCGTGACCCGGCGCAGGCTCAGGCCCTCAAAGCTGATCCCCGCGTCGAGCTGATCCAGGGCGGCGGCCAGCAGCGCCTGGCGCGTGCGCGAGCGGCGCTCGGCCTGGGATCGGCGTGGCC
>JBAVWI010000246.1:0-10533 GCA_049697735.1 Solirubrobacteraceae bacterium | reverse complement strand
AGATCACGATCAGGGCTCGCAAACGGGCGCCGTCAGCGCCGGCACCGGCGGTGCGCATCAACGCGATGATCTCCTCCACGGTCGGCGGGTCAGCCGGATAACGACGACCCTTGTTCCTCGGTACGCGGCCCTCGTGAAACCCAGGCATCGTGACCGTCGAACGGGGATGACCGGCAGCGTCATCCAGAACGGCATGCACCTTGCCCTCCTAACGGGCGACGATGGAACTGCCCAAATCCTCCACCCACCGAGGAAGGCGTCCTCGCCGTAAGCGGGGCCGGCGCCGAAGCGTGCAGCAGCGCTCGTTTGCCAACGCACCGCCCAGAAGACGCGCGCCAAATAACCCGGCCCGGGGGCGCCATGGTCTAGTCGCGAAACAGTCGTCTCGTGTGGGCACTGGGATTGAAGAAAGCGCTCGTATGGTGCATTCGCTTTGTTTGGTGGGAGTCACGGTCAGGCGGATGCGATCCTGATGAGCCTGGTGAACGTCGAGGCGGATAACAGAAGCGTGATCAGTCATGCCTCGGCGACGTGCGGCCGGTGAGCGGCGCTCACCTGCTCCTGTTGGCGGTGGCAGGCATCGGTGCCGGCGTGTGCGGTTCGGTGGCGGGACTGGCGTCGCTGGTGAGCTATCCGGTGCTGCTGGCGGTCGGGCTGTCCCCCTTGGCGGCCAACGTGACCAACACCTGGGGACTGCTTACTAACGCGATCGGCAGCGCCGCCGGTTCCCGCGGCGAGTTGCGAGGACAGGGACGACGGATCGCCTCGCTGATGCTCTGGCTCGGACTGGGCGGGGCCATCGGCGCGGTCTTGCTGCTGCTCGGCAGCTCTCACGTGTTCTCCCGCGCAGTGCCTTGGCTGGTGGCCCTAGGAGGCGCGTTGTTGCTGCTCGGTGATCAGATCCGCCGCTGGCTGGAACGCCGGCGACGGGCCGAGCGTCGTTCGGTCCACCGTCCGGTCCGGACTTGGCAGCGGGTCCTGCCGGTTGTCCTTGTGGGGATCTACAGCGGCTACTTCGGCGCCGGGGCGGGGATCATGGTGCTGGCCCTCGTTTCCATGCAGGCCGTGGAGCCGCTTCCGGTCTCCAACGCCGTCAAGAACGTCGTCACCAACGCCTCCAATGGTGTTGCAGCGGTGATCTTCGCCTTCGCCGGACCGGTCAACTGGTCGGCGGCGGCAGCTCTTGCCCTCGGAATCCTCGTCGGCAGCGCAAGCGGACCGGCTGTCGTTCGAGTTCTCCCCGAACGCCCGTTACGGATCGCAATCGGGATCGCCGCCTTCGGTCTCGCGGTCGCCTTGTTCTTCGGCTGGGTGGGCAGCTGACGGATCGACCACTCGATGTGCGGGCACTCGCCCGAAGGGCAGCCAGGTCATCATCGTTGAAGGCGCGAGCAACGATGCATTTGCTGAGGCAGGGAGGAAGGCCTCGTCGCTTTCCGCTCACCACGCCGGCAGAGTCGCGGTTACAACCGGAAGCAGGGCAGACGCCGGGGCGTGCAGAATCGCCTCGCTACTTATGCAGAGCCAAGTCGTCCTCGCCGGCGCAGCCGGCCATCGACAGCAACGCGCTCACGATGGAGATGTCGCGACAACTCGATCGGCGGCTCGGACGCCGTCCTCGCCAAAAAGGAGGGCGGATGCCGCGGCGTGCAGAATCCCGACGTGCGTACGTGTGCCCGGGCGGCGGCGGTGCTGAGCTCCGCACACGCGGCTGGTGGCCAGGGCCAGTCGTCTTCGGAATTTCTCCGCCGCCGTCGGCACTACCGGTGATGTGAAAGCGCTCGTGCGGCGGGCGCCTCGGCCCCGGGCCGACTAAACGGTGCCGCTGGGATAGCCGGATTCGGCCGCTCAGCTGGCACGCCAGACTGGCCGCGCGAGGCCAGCGAAAGCGACTAGCGCCGATGAGGCGGGCAGGTCTCAGCTGTCGATCTGTCGGCCGATGAACGCAGCCATTCCGGGGACTGTGAACGCGACGATCCCGTGTTCTGGAGCGTAGATGAGACCTTTGGCGATCAACGAGGCGCGCGTTGGCCCGAGGCTCGCTGGCCTTCGGGATAGGCGCGTGGCGACCTCGCTGGATGAGCTGCCTTCGTCGGCATCGTTGGCCATTGCGCGTAGGTAGGACTGCTCTGCGCGGGTCGCGCGGTCCCACCGTACGCGAAAGAAACCGTTGTCCAAGTCGTTGATGCCTTGGGCGACGCCAAGCGCAGCATCGTGTCGCGCGATCACCGGTCCTGCAGCGGCGTTCCAGGTCTCCTGGCCGAATTGCTGAAGGAAGTAGGGGTACCGCCCCGAGGCGTCGACGACAAGGTCGATCGCGTCACCATCCCACTGAGCATTCTCGATCCCTGCAGGGATCGTCAGCGCCTCGGCAACCACGTCGGAGTCGAGCTGTTGGATCTTCATGTACCGGAACCGCTCTGCGTACGACTTCGCTTCCGCGAGGATCCGCGGAAGGCTGGGCAGGCCGGCAAAGGCGAACAGCACGCGCCAGTTGTCCTGAGCGGCCGCGTGAGCGATCGTGCAGAGCGTTGCCAGTTCTTCGGAGGACAGATCTTGTGCTTCATCGATAAGGATCGCAAGTCCGACGCTTTCTTCTTCGGCGGCGTCGGCGAGCTCGTTGATGAGCTTCTTGAGGTCGGTGTCGAGGATGCCGGTGTCGGCTCCTCCACCAGGCGCTCCGGCCAGGTCGACGCCGAAGGTCCAGGTGCCGGTAGCGTCGTAGGAGGCCTTGAAGCTCAGAGCGGTCTTGAGGCTTTTGAGAAGCCGCCGGCCGGCGCCAGGCTGCGCACGATCCGAAAGTGGGGCGTAAAGGGCTTCGCCCAGTAGCTCTCGTAAAGACTTGTCGGTGCCAGCCTCGACCTGGGCGACGATCCAGTCCTTCCTCGCAGCTTGCCTTCGGAATTCTGAGAGCAGCACAGTCTTCCCAACGCCGCGAAGTCCGTAAAGAACGACCGGCTGATCGGTGCGACCAATTTGCACGCGTTGTAGCGACGTGTCCCAGGCTTCCAGTGCATCGTCGCGGCCGACAAGCGCCGCCGGCTTTCGGCCAGCACCCGGAGAATAAGGATTGCGGACGGGGTCCATCGACGGCCCCAATGCTAGCGATCTATACCCCCATATAGCTTTTCGCTACATCAAGCTACATTTGCCTAAATTCGTATGGACGGGCTAGGCCGAGGTCGCCGCCGCGTAAATGCTTTCAACAAGAGCGACTGTCTCCGCAGTCCGAACCGGACGCGACGATCCGCCCTCCCGCCGCGCCTTCCCCGTCGCCGAAACCAGGGCGCCGCGATGGCGAGCAGGAGCCCGGCGGTACTTAGGCAGTGGCGACTGCACGCCCGGGGGACGTGGCGGCTCAGGCGGTTCCTTAGGCGGGGGATGGCTCGCCACTGGCGGGAGGGACGGACTCGCCATCGGCCTTACCTCGATGGCGGTCGAGCATCTCCTCCAGCTTGTGTGGGTCGTCAACGATCCGCTCGAGCGCGATTCCACGCCTTCGGGCATAGATCATCAAACAGACGTTGCTCAGCATGATCCACGCAACGGCGAGAGAGCCGATCGATCGCCCAAAGCCCTCGAGGTGCTGAACGATCCCGGGCGCCCATGGCGGCGTACCGATGGTGTCTTGGACGCGGATCGCAGTCACCCACTGATACTCGCTCTCGATAGCGCCACGCGCTTCGGAGATCACCATCCTTGCGGGGAAGCGCTCGTAGTCCCGGAGCAGACCAGCAATCTCGGGCTTCCCGATCTTCGTGTAGTGCGTAGTGCGATTGCGTGAGTCCAGCAGGAGTTGTTCCACCTGACTGCGCTCGTGCTCACCGGGCCTCGCGTACGCAGCAGTCAGATCGAGGGGTCCGAACGCCAGCTTCCCTCCCGTGAACCCGTTGATTTCGGCGTGTTCCCTCCAGGCATCGACCAACCGTCGCGCTTCGAGGAGCCGGGAGATCACCAGGCGGTAGAACAGCATCTGCTCGCGCAACCGCTCTTCCATCTGCTCGGCCTTTAGCCGGCTCATGAGGATCGTCAAGTCCTCAGCGAGGCTCGTCAGCGTGAACACCCACTGCGCGACGAGATCATCGGCTGGGAACAGTTCGCCGATCGTCAGCTTGTAGTCGGGCAGCCCGGAGCCGGCCACGGCCGCAGTCTATGCGCCGAGTGCTCTGACGAGCGCAGCCGGATACGCCCGTGGCCGGGCACGTCGCTCCCTCGCGGTGAACCGGGCTGAAAGTTCGGCTTCTCGGGCGACACGGAGCAGTCCGAACCCCGGCGGTCGGCTGAAAGCAGGGCGTGCTATTACGTGCTCCTGATCGATCAACTGCTCATCCAGGTCGTCCAGATGCTCCAACTCCGCGGGTAGGCAGCA
Source organism: Solirubrobacteraceae bacterium (assembly GCA_049697735.1). Classification (GTDB taxonomy): domain Bacteria; phylum Actinomycetota; class Thermoleophilia; order Solirubrobacterales; family Solirubrobacteraceae; genus Palsa-465. The sequence goes on along the minus strand of JBAVWI010000246.1, from coordinate 6,164 downwards.
TTCGCGAAATTTGACAAAACCACTTAGCAGCTCCCACGAGGACGGACGACCATGATCATTGATCTATCGAGCTGCGCGAAGTCGTCACGTTCGAAGAGCTCGCGTCGATGAACACCGGCGGCGAACTCGCGCTCAGGGCAATCGAGCTGGTATCGCAGATCCGGAGCGCCGAAGGCTTCGTCAGCCTTCTGGCCGCCGAACCATGGCTCACCGCAGATGAAACGCTCGCGGACCTCGACATCTTTGCAAACGCTCCGGAATTCGCCGCCGCGTTTGCCAATTACAGCAACCTGCTCCGCAATGCTGGCACGGATCCGATCACAGCATGGGAGCGGTTTAGCGGGTGGATGGGTGACGTCGAAGCCGTAAACGCTGAGCTGCAGGACAAGGTCATTCCCAAGGTTGAGAGGCTTCTAGCCGACCACGATTGGGATGCGGCGATAACGCTCGCGTCCGAGCATGTGGGGAGGGCGGAGGACTATGGGCAAACGATCACCGTCGGCTTCTTGCGCAGTGCGCTCGGAACGGCGCTGCTTCACACAACTTCTGGCAATCATGCAGAGAATGTTGAGGCCACCGGCCAGCTGCTTGAGTCGGCGGCACAGATCGCACCCACCTCAACCGGACGGGCGCACGTGCTCTCTGACCTCGCACTGGCGTTCGCGTCACGGGTTCGCGAGGACCCAAGAGAGAACATCGAGCGCGCCTATGAGCTTCTCAAGCGCGTGCTGGAGGAGACCGACTTAGGCGACGAGCCAAAGCTCCGGACGACGGCGCAGACAAACATCGCGGAGCTTCTGCAGCGTCGTGAGGAGGGTGATCGTGTCCAGAATCTGCGCGAGGCCGAAGACTTCTGCCTGCAGGCCCTGGAGTGGCGCTCTCGGGCGCGAGACCTAACCGACTGGGCGTACACCGTTCTCAACCTAGCCGCCACGAGAGAGCTGCTAGCCGAACGCGGGGAGCTTGATCTGTCGTCGGTGGAGCCTCTCTACGCCGACGTGGCTGCAGAAGCTGCCCGCCTCGCGCCTCTGTGGCTCGCGGCTCATGCATTTGGAGGACTGGCCCGGATAGCCGAGCAACGCGCTGCCGCGGGGGGTGACGAGCCAGATCTGGCTGTGCTCGCAGCCGCGAGAACTTATCTGGAGCAGCTAACGACCGACGACGAAGGCGCCTATCTCGCACAGCGTCCGGCGCTAATGCACGCATTCCGGTCCCGCGCACAAGCCGCGAACGCCCCTGGGCGGAGGGGCGTCGGTGCGGGGCGATGCGAGCGCCCATATTCCGATCCCGACTACTGGGCTGCCTTCATGATCCTGGGTGCATGACGACCCGATCCTCCTCACTGCCCGCCGACGACTGCTCCGATGCCCACTGGTGAAGCATCTGGAGGGTTGTGGTGTGCGGATGCTTCACGACGGCACGGTGCCCGGGCACGGGCGTGCAAACGTCAATCACATCCTCGTCGGACCCGGCGGGGTGACGGTGGTGGACAGCAAGGCGGTGCGTGCGCGCGTGCGGACTGGGCGCAAGGATGGGTTGTTCTCGTCGCGGCCGGTCCTCTCGATCGATGGGCGAGACCGGACCGCGCTGGCCGAGAGCGTTGACGCTCAGATTGAGTGCGCGCGGGGAGTGTTGAGGATGACCGACTTTGAAGGCCTCGATGTGCGGGGTGCGCTGTGCTTTCCGTACGTCGATGGCTTGCCGGTCTTTCAGACGCTATGGGTTGGCGACGTGATGATCGACGGGCCGAAACGCGTGGCCAAGCTGGCTCGCCGCAAGGGAAAGCTCGCAGTGACGACGTCGAGCGCCTGTGGCGGCATCTGGATCGGCGCGTCCCGCACGCCTGAGCGGCCACAAGGTCCCGGACTGGGCTCCGCCCGGAAGCAAGCAGGGTGTCGACTAGCCCGTCGAGACATGGCGTGATCGGGCTGGAAATACCCCGTTTTGTCGGTGACCCGCGGCCCCTTCGTGGACCCCGGGCCAGCGACAACCGGCCGGGAAACCCCCGCTATGCGGGGCTTCCTAACGCGCCCGAGAGGATTCGAACCTCTGACCTTCGGTTCCGTAGACCGACGCTCTATCCAGCTGAGCTACGGGCGCTTGGCGGCCGATTCTAGCCTCGCTGCCCGGGCCGTGGGTTGGGCAGACGCTGGCCTCCGGGTTTGCTGCCCTCGGGGCCAGGACCGCGGTTGACCGTCGGGGCAGACCGCACCGGACGGGTCTTCAGACTTGCGAGAGGGAGGATCAGGCTCGGGGTGCGGCAGGTGACTCGGCCGTCTCGAGCGCCGGTGACTCGGCCGTCTCAAAGCGTGCGACGGTGAAGCTGATCAGCGTCGGCACCTGGACCGCGTAGACGAGAAGCGAGAGGGTGAGCACCACCAGCGCACCGCCGCTGACGTGGTCGCGCAAGAAGGCGTACTCGATCAGTCCTGCGGTGATCAGGTAGGCCAGGAACGTCCAGCGGGCGACCTGGCGGAAGCGGTCCCAGGCGAAGTTCGGCACCCGCGTGAGCGAGGCCAGATTGAAGCCGAGCAGCAGAACCGAGGCGATCAAGAGCGCGATCGCGGGCCCGAGGGGGACGTGCTGGGGCAGGTGAGACGATAGGTAGATGCCGCCGGCCACGATCAGGGCCAGCGAAGCCATTCCCACCTCGGTGAACGGCGGCAGGCGACGCTCGGTCATCCGGCGGCCAGCTTGGTCATGATCACCAGGGTGGCGATCTGCAGCGCGCCGAGGACTCCCGCGGCGTAGATGAAGCGCTTCATCAGCCGCTCGATCACCTGGCCGTTGGGCCTGGGCTTCTTGAGCTCGAACAGGACCGCGATGTTGGCGGGCTCGAGCAGGCCGAGCGCGATCACGGCCATCACGCCGACGACCACGAAGCTGGCCACCACCCAGGCGTGGTTCGGATACGAGCTCTGCACGTCGCCGAGCTTGGTCCCCAACTGCCAGCCGGCGGCCAGCGTGAGCGTGACCACGGTGGGCATGATCAGCACCATCTTGGGCATCAGCCGGGTCGTGAACTCGATCCGGGCCTGGATCGACATTCGGCCGATGATCGGGCCGAGCACGAGCCCCAGGAAGAGGTCGATGATCGTCCAGGCGGCCCCGCTGGCTACGTGCAGGAACTGCAGCGGCCAACGCGAGTTGACGGCGATAGCCACGATCAGCAGGACCATCGCGCCGCCCACCAGGAGCAGCCCCTTGCGGGGGACGATTTCAAACTCCGGCACCGTCGGAGGGGCGTGAGGCGCCGCGGGCTCCGCCGCCGCTACCCCAGGGGGATTGGCAAAGTCGACCATGCGCGGAATCTACCTATCCGACAGGCGGGCGGGTAAAAAAACCTGTTCCGATGACGACGGTCACCGCTGAGCGCGCCTTTGCGGGTAACTACTGTGCCGACAACGGGGACAGCATCCGATCTAGTAAGCGGTGTTTTCGCGCGTCGCCAGATCGGTTCCTGTGCCGAACAGAGGCCTACCGGTCCCTGCCTTTGTCCGTGGTGCGCTGTCCCGGGGCGCGGGGGTGGCCGTGCTGCTCGGATTGCTCCTGGTGCTCAGCGCTGTCCTGACTGTCAACTCGGCGCGCCAGGGCAGGAGCGCCGACGCCCAGCAGGTGGCTCGTCAACGAACCCAGTTCATCGCCACGGCGATCCTCGCCCACAACCTGCAGGCCGCCGATCTGCGTAGGCCCGTGACCGCGTCTCGGCGGCGCGTGCTCGACCGGCTGTTTCACACCCAGGTCCTCACGGGCGGCAATCTTCGTGCGACGATCTACAACGGCAGCGGACGGGTTACCTACTCGACCCAGCGGTCTCTCATCGGCCGGCTGTTCCCGAGCGCGGCAAACGCCGCTCAGGCCCAGAAGTCGCTGCCGAATGGACCCACCGCGACGCCAGCACCGAGCCCGACCCACCCCGGGGGTCAGGTGCTCGATACGTACGCGCAGGTGCAGCTGGCTGCCCACGGACCCCAGGCCGTGCTCGAGCTCGACGGGACGTACTCCCTCCTCCCAGGCGGGGGGGTCGGGGTGTTCACGCCGCTTACCGTGGCCCTGGGAGCGGCTCTGCTCGGGCTGATGTTGCTTCGCGTTGTGCGCCCGGGCCCGATCCGCCGGACGAAGGCCCACATCGAGCGGATCAACTATCTCGAGCACCAAGCCTTCCATGACTCGCTGACCGGTCTTCCCAATCGAGTCATGTTCGTGGACAGGGTCGAGGAGGCGCTGACAGTCGCCCGACGGGAACGACAAACGCTGGCCATCATGCTCATGGACCTCGATCGCTTCAAGGAGATCAACGACACCTTCGGGCATCACTGCGGTGACCAGCTGCTCAGCGAGGTTGGGCAGCATTTGGGCCGGGCGCTTCGTTCCCACGACACCGTTGCGCGGCTGGGGGGCGACGAGTTCGCCGTCCTCGCCCCGATAATCGCCGGCGAGCTGGGGGCAGTTGCGCTGGCTGAGCGCGCCGAGCACGAGGTTCGCTGCACGCACACCGTCGCCGGCGTCGAGGTCGACGTAGACGCCAGCATCGGCATCGCGCTCTTCCCGCTGCATGGCGACAACGTCGATGAGCTGCTGCGCTGCGCAGACGTGGCCATGTACGCCAGCAAGGCTCGTGGTGTTCCGACCGTCTACGCCGTTGAGCACGATCACCACTCTGCCGAGCGGCTGGCACTCGGCGCGCAGCTTCGCCGGGCCATCGAGCACGGCGAGATCATCGTCCACTATCAGCCCAAGGCGGATTTCGCCACCGGAGAGATCACCGGTGTCGAAGCGCTGGTGCGCTGGGAGCACAGCGAACGCGGACTGCTAGGACCGGATCTGTTCGTCCCCCTGGCCGAGCAAACCGGGCTGATCCGGCCCCTGACCACCTATGTCCTCAACAGCGCGCTCGAGCAGTGCAAGCACTGGCGGGCCAGCGGGCGCATGCTCTCAGTGGCCGTGAACATCACCGGACGCGACCTGCTCGATCAGCGGTTCGCCGAAGAGGTCAAGGACCTCCTACGCAAATGGAAGGTCCCACCGTCGTCGCTCGAGCTGGAGATAACCGAGAACACGGTCCTGACCGATCCCACCCGGGCTCGCTCCATCTTGGCCACCCTTGGCGAACTCGGGGTCCGGCTGGCCATCGACGACTTCGGCAGCGGCAATTCTTCGCTCGGCTACCTGAAGCGGTTGCCCATCAGCGTCCTGAAGATCGACAAGTCGTTCGTGCTCCAGATGCACACCAATGACGATGACGCGGCGATCGTGCGCTCGACCATCGATCTCGGACATAACCTGGGTCTCAAGGTGGTGGCTGAGGGCGTCAGCTCGGTCAGCGCCTGGAATCGGCTGCGGCTGCTCGGGTGCGACGTGGCCCAGGGCTACTACCTCGGCAAGCCCGTGTCCGGGACCGCGATCACCCGTCTGCTGGCCGAGGACAACCGCCCCGGGGCGATCCCGCTCCGTCGCCCGGCCCCGGAGTCCGCCGAAATCGCCTAGCGCGGGCTGCTCCTGGCCCGGAAAAGCCGGTGGCCCCGACTTCTCGGGGCCACGACCAGAACAATGGCGGAGAGGGCGGGATTCGAACCCGCGAAGGAGTGTTAACCCCTTACTCGCTTATCGAACCCGGCCTCCTGCCGTCTGCTTCCTAGTGGGGCTCCCTGCCGAAGATCGGGAACCCCACCGACGAGCCGGCTTGCTTGTGTCGCCGTTAATTGCCGTCTACCGCTTCCATGGCTTCGATGCGAAGCCGCGTGTGGGTAGGTCGAAGCGAGCCCGTCCGCCTCCTGAATGGGTCTCATAGAGCAGCGCCCCCGCCCCTAGACATCCTGGGTGACTCCGCGCTCGCCACCACGCATAGGGTGGCCAGACGGACGATCGGAATGTCGCCCAAGCGCTGGTGCGACTCCGGGATAGCTCTTCAGCAAGAGCGATCGTCAGCGGTTAGCCCGGCTTTGGCGCGGTCGATGGGGCTTAGTCGATCTCGAGACAGGCCTTGTCGAGCCCCGTCTCGCCGGTCCGGGCACGCACCGCGGCGAGCAGCGGAGGCGAGTACCAGGCCGGGGCCTTCTGGGCGAGGAACAGCTCGAGCCGCGGGGTCTGGGGGCGGGCTCCGCCGAGCAGGTAGATAGCCAATGGGACCGCAGCGCCGGCGATCGCCATGGCCAGGCCGATCC
>JBAVWI010000245.1:0-5184 GCA_049697735.1 Solirubrobacteraceae bacterium | reverse complement strand
GCCAGGAGCACGACGCCGCCGGCCAGGACCGCCTGGACGATCGACATCGGGGCCATGGCGAGGGCGGCGACGTGGAAGATCCACGCCCCGGCGGCGATCAGCATGCCGAGCGCGAAGAAGCGAGAGGAGTACAGGGACTTGGCCGTCTTGAAGGGCCGGCGGAAGTCGACCGCCGGCGCGGCGCACGCGCCCCGATGCTTGAACAAGAAGCCGACATTGGTGGTCAGGGCGCAAGCCAGCGCGAGGAAAATACCGAAGATTGGGCTCATAAAAGGAAAAACCGGGACGGCAGCGGGGGTGGGTTTGTGCCTCTCACCTCCATGTCGGCATCCGAGTCAGCGCCTTGAGCGTGCCGACCCGGTATCCACGAACATATGGTCGATCCCTGCCGACCGCTTCCGCGTCGTTGACCTTGGCGCATCAACTTAAGGGTTTCCTATGGACCGTCCGCTGCTCCTCTTGGACATAGACGGCGTGATCTCGCTGTTCGGGTTCGATCCCACCCGCCGGCCGGCCGGGCAGTTCCTGGCCGTCGACGGGATACCCCACTTCGTCTCCGCTCAAGCAGCCGAACAGGTGCTCGCGCTCGCCGACGACTACGAGCTGATCTGGTGCAGCGGCTGGGAGGAGAAGGCCGACGAGCATCTCCCTTTCGCCCTCGGACTTCCGTCTGGCCTGCCCCACCTGGCGTTTGAGCCCCTTCCGGAATCCGGCTCGAGGCACTGGAAGCTGGCCGCAATCGACAGCTTCGCCGGACCCGCGCGACCGCTCGCCTGGGTGGACGACGCGCACGACGAGAGCTGCCACGTCTGGGCCGCCACGCGCTCGGCGCCGACCCTACTGGTGCCCACCGATCCCGCCGTCGGATTGACGGCCGAGCACCGCGAACAGCTCGCCGCCTGGGCGCGAGGCCTAACCGGCTGCTAATCGTCGAAGGCGCCGTGGCGGCCGGCGCCGGCGCGAAAGCGCTCGAGACCAGCCTGCGCCTCGGCCAGCGAGCGAAGCCCGTGCCCGAGCTCGGCCGCCATCGCCTCGCGCTCGTCAAGACCATCCTGCTCGAGCATGGCGAGGCGATCCTCGCGGAGGCAGGTCTGTGGGAAAGCGGCCAGCTCCGCGGCCAGCGCCTGAGCGGCGGCGAGGCTCTCACCCACTCCCACGACGCGGTTGACGAGCCCGATCCGTTCGGCTTCGGCGGCGCCCACGCCGCGGCCGGTGAGGATCAGGTCCATCGCCCGGCTGGCTCCGATCAGCCGCGGGAGCCTCACCGTGCCGCCGTCGATCAGCGGTACCCCCCAGCGGCGGCAGAAGACGCCCAGCACGGCATCTTCCTCGGCCACTCTCAGGTCACACCAGAGGGCCAGCTCCAGCCCACCGGCGACGGCGTGGCCGGCGATGGCCGCGATCACGGGCTTGGTCAGCCGCATCCGCGTCGGACCCATCGGCCCTTCCCCAGACGCCTGCACCCGGTTGCCGTCGGGAGTGCCCGCGGCCTTGAGATCGGATCCGGCGCAGAACACCCCGCCCTCCCCGTGCAGGACGGCCACGGCAGCGTCGGGATCGGCATCGAAATCGCGGAAGGCCTGCGCGAGCGCCGTTGCGGTAGCGCCGTCCACAGCATTGCGGCGCTCGGGCCGGGAGAGGAGGACAGTGGTGACCGGCCCGTCGCGGCGGACCGAGACAGCGGTGCTCATCGCGCTCCCACTGCCCGGCCGACGAAGGTGCGCAGGGCGGCGACGATCTCCGTCCCCCGCGGATCGCTCCCGGCCACCGGAGAGAGCGGGCCCACGAGGGCCTCGCCACACCCGCCCACCAGCGCCGCCGCGGTCAGCTCGACATCCTGATCGGGCAGCTCACCGGCGGCGATGCCGGCCGCCAGGTCCTCGGCGATCAAGCCGGCATAGCGCGCCCGATAGGCGAGACGCTCGGCATCGACGAGCGGATCGACCGGCTCGGCGATCAGCGCCCAGGCCAGCCGCGGGTTGCGCAGGGCCCGGCGGGCAAAGGTGGCCAGGACATGCTCGAGGCGCTGCGCGGCCGGAGCATCGTCGGTCATCCCGGCTGCGGCGGCCCGCATGGCGCGCTCCTCACGCTCGCAGACCGAGCGGAAGACCTCGACGAACAGCTCCTCCTTAGAGGCGAAATGCCGATACAGAGTGCCGGCGGCGACGCCCGCCCGATCGGCGATCGCGATCACCGAGGCGGCGCCGTAGCCCCCCTCCTCGATCAGCGCCTGGGCAGCCGCCAGCAGACGCTCGCGGGTGCTGGTGGTTGCCGCCTCCATGGTCAGCCCTTGTGCGTGCTGGCGCCGTGGTCACCAAAAGGATCGTCGCGGTGTTTGACGGCGGCCCGGAAGCCCTCGCGAGCGGCCCGGGCCTGAAACGCGTAGCCCTCCGGGGTATGGCGGGCGATCCCGTCGAACACGGTCCCCAGCGCCTGAGTCGTGTGCAGTCCCTGGGCGTAGAGGCCCTGGTTGAGAAGGAGCTTCATCATCTGGAGCTGGTTGAGCGGCATCCTGGCGATCCGGGCCACGAGCGTCTCGGTGCGGGCATCGAGCTCGGCGGCCGGGGGAGCCTCGATCGCCAGCCCCCAGTCCAACGCCTCGGTGCCCGACAGCGAGTCGCCCGTGAACAGCAGCCGCTTGGCCCGCTGGGGACCGAGTCGGTAGGCCCACATCGAGGTGGTCGGAGAGCCCCACACGCGGGCCGGGGGATAGCCGATCTTGGCGTCGGCCGCGATCACCAGCAGGTCAGAGCACAGGGCCATGTCCGTCCCGCCGGCGACGCAGAAGCCGTGCACCTTGCAGACCACCGGCTTGCTGGCGTGAAACAGGGACATGAAGGCACGGACGTTGCGGCTCATCATCGCGTAGTCGACCATCGGATCCCAGACCGCCGTCGGATCGTGGTTGGCGACCATCACCTCGGGATCCACGGGCGAGCCGGGCGGCGGTGCCGTGCTGCCGCTGTCCAGCCGACCCTGCCCCTCAGCGCTCTCCACCAGGTCATAGCCGCCGCAGAACCCTTTGCCGTTTCCGGAGAGCAGGAGCACGTGGACGGACGGATCGAGGTCAGCGCGTTCGACCAGACGCTCGAGATCGCTGACCAATTCGCGGTTGATGCCGTTGCCCCGCCGGGGGCGATCGAGCGTCAGTCGCGCGACCCGGTCGGTCACCTCGTAGGCGATTGCAGTCACTGCGGCAGAGCGCGATCGATGATCGCCTCAGCGTCCACCGCACCGGGGAGCGTCCCGTAGACGCGTCCCCCGGCGCCGTCCAAACGCGCCGAGCAGAAGGCGTCGGAGACCGCGGGGGGAGCGTGGCGAACGAGCAGTGAGGCCTGCAGCCCGACCGCCAACTCCTCGACTACGCGACGCGCCTCGAACTGGGAGTTGTAGAGGCGCTGCTCGGAGCTCTCGCCGTCGTGGCCGGCGAACAGGGCGTGGACGTGGTCGCGCGTCCGGACCAGGTGGGCGTCCAGCCGAGCATCCCCCCCGGCGGCCAGCTCGCATTCGCCCAGAAAGGCGGGCAGCCCCTCGGGCTCCTTGACGATCGCGCGCAAGACGTCGAGCGCGGCGACGTTACCCGAGCCTTCCCAGATCGAGTTCAGCGGCGCGTCGCGGTAGAGCAGCGGCATCCCTGATTCCTCCACGAAGCCGTTGCCGCCCAGGCACTCCAGCGCCTCGGCGGCATGACCCGCGGCCCGCTTGGAAACCCAGTACTTCATGACCGCGGTGGCAAAACGGCGAAAGGCGCCGTCACGCGGGTCGTCGTAGCTGCGGGCGACCCGCAGCGCGCAGGTGGTTGCAGCCTCGGACTCGATGGCCAGATCGGCGAGGACGTTGCGCATCGCGGGCTGGTCGACAAGCCGGGCGCCGAACGCGGACCGGTGACGGGCGTGGTGGATCGCCTCCAGGGTTCCGCGCCGCAGCCCCGTGGTGGAGCCGAGCAGGCAATCCAGGCGGGTGTGGTTGACCATCCGGATGATCGCGGGGACACCGCGGCCCTCCTCGCCGATCAGGCGCCCCTCGATGCCCCGGAACTCGACCTCGGAGGAGGGCAGGGAGCGGGTGCCGAGCTTGTCCTTCAGGCGCTGGAACTCCATCCCGGGACCCCGGGCGACGAGGAAGCAGGACAGCCCTCCCGGAGCCTGGGCGAGGACGAGGAAGACGTCGCAGGGCGGATAGGAGCAAAACCACTTATGTCCGTGGATCTCGTAGGCCCCGTTGCCGACCGGCTCCGCCCGGGTGATGTTGGCCCGTACGTCGGAGCCGCCCTGGCGCTCGGTCATCGCCATTCCGGCCAGCGCGCCGTGCTCGTAGTCAGTGGCGATCAGCCGCGGCTCCCATTCAGCGGCCAGGTCGGGCGCCCCGTCGCGCAGCGCGGGCACAGCGGCATAGGTCATCGAGACCGGGCACATCACGCCGGCGTTGGCGTTTGACCACAGGGAGAACATGGCAGCGCGGACGACGTGGGCTCCGGGGCGCTCCTCGCGCCAGGGCAGGCTGTGGATAGAGCGCTCTACCGCGCCGCGCAGCAGCCAGTGCCAACCCGGGTCGAGCTCCACCTGATCGATGCGGTGGCCGTAGCGATCGTGGGTCAGCAGGCGCGGCTCGTTGCGCTCGGCCCGGAGGCCGTGCTCGCGGGCCTCGATGCCGCCGGCCACGACGCCGGCCTCGCGGACCGCGTCCACCCCCCACTCGCCACCCTCGCGCACGAGTCCCTCGCTGAGGGCCAGGTCGGAGTCCAGCAGGCCGATCGGCTGCAACGGCGGGGCCTGGTTGAGCACCTCGCGAGCCGGGTTGGTGATTTCGATCGTGGCCATCGGGACTCCTCGGACGCGGAACGTGAATCGTGATTCACAAGAGTAGTGAATTGCGATTCACAGCGCAACGCGCGGACGATCCCGCCTCGGTGGCGTCCGGTCCGGGTGGCGATCGGCGAGGGCGAGCGCTCATCGACCTGCAAAAGGCGACAAATCCGCCCCACGTCGGCCGGGTTTGGCGCCAAATGCGTGCCCTACGCGCATCTGGTGACAAGCTTGCCCGGGCTCGCCGGGTTTGTCGCGTTGAGCAGGGCGCCGGACGCAACCCGGACCGGACGCCACCCAAACCGGACGCCAAACCGGACGCCAAACCGGACGGAACCCAAGCCGCATCGCCGGTCATCGCCGACAGCCCGCGCCGACG
>JBAVWI010000244.1:0-6827 GCA_049697735.1 Solirubrobacteraceae bacterium | reverse complement strand
GCGCCAGGCCGGCTCGGGTTCGAAGTCCTCGTAGCGCCGAGACAGCCAGGCGCGCCCAGCGGCGTACCCCCGCCACTGGCGCCGCAGCCCCTCGAGACTGGTCCGGTAGCGATGGCGGACGCGGGCCTGGGGACGGGCCTCCAGGCGCCACCCGGAGCGCTGCAGGCGCCAGCTGAAGTCGGTGTCCTCGGCCGCGCGGACACCTTCATAGAACCCACCCACAAGCTCGAAGGCACGGCGTCGCACGAGCAGGTTGGCGGCCGCGGCGCGGGGCAGGTAGGGATGGGCTAGATGCACCCCCAAGCCGAGAAAGCCACGGGCGGCCCCGTAACGAGCGGCAAGCGTGCCACCGTCGGCCGAAGCCGACGCCACCTCGCCGGCCAGGGCGCCGACGTCGTCGGTCACCGGGAGCGAGAAGTAGAGGTCGAGAAGATCGGGATCGGCGACACAGTCGGCGTCGAGGAAGAGGATCCAGTCGCGGGTTGCGTGCTCGGCGCCGACGTTGCGGGCATGCGAGGGTGAGTGCTCGCCGGTCGCGGCGACCACGACAAGACCCTCGCGGGGACCTACAACTCCGGAGTTGTCGGCCAGGATCAGCTCATCGTCGGGGCCGCGCTTGAGCGCCAGCAGTGCCGTCAGGGCCGCGTCACCCTCGGCGCGGGGACCGGCGAACGGCATCACCACACTGACCGCGGGACGGTTCACGGCTCACTCCCGGTCGGCGCCGAGAAGCGTCCCGCCCGCAGCCGGGCCACGAACGCCCGGGCCTGGCTGAGCTCGGCCCGGTGGGCAAAGCCAGTGACCAGCAGGACGAGCGGGATGGCGGCGAACACGGCCAGCCGCGTCAGCAGCCCCAGGGCGCCGTGGGTGGGCGCAAGCAAATCACCGGCGGCCGTCAGGCCGCCCATGATCACCACCAGACGGGCCAGCCGTCCCCACTCGAAGTCAACCGGGAAGACGTTGCGGGTCAGCAGGTACATGACCGTGAGCATGACCGCGTAGGCCCCGCACAGGGCGATGCCCGCGCCGGCGATCCCGAGCGGACCGACGAGGAGGACCAGGAGAACTACGTTGACGGCGAGGCCGGCCAGCGCGGCGGGGAAGTTGCGCGCTGTCACCTTGGCGCGTCCGGCGATGACCAGGAACACCACCCACAGACCGTAGAGGGCCCAGCCCAGGGCGACCCAGGGCAGAGCCCGGTAGGCCCCGGTGTAGGCGGGCGCGGCGAGCAGCCGCAGGACCCAGCGCCCGAGCAGGGCCAGCCCGGCCACGACCCAGCCGCTGAGGAACAGGTAGTAGGTCGTGACCAGCCCGTAGAGCCTGGAGGCCTGCGAATCGTCCTCGATCGAGTACGCCAATGGTGGCCACGCGTACTGAAAGGCGCGCACGATGAAGGCCACCGCCCCGGCCAGCTTGACGGCAATCGAGTACAGCCCGGCCAGGGCCTGGCTGCGGTCGTGGTAGATGTAGTAGCGGTCGACGATGCTGAGCGCGTAGACCGAGGCTTCAGCCGGGACGGTCGGCAGTCCAAAGCGCAGCAGCGCCCCCATCCGCTCGGCGGATCGGCCGCGGGGAGCGAGGCGGTGGCGCAGGGTCCACCACAGTCCGAGCAGGACAAGAGTCGAGACGCCGTAGTTGGCGAGCAGCAGTCCACGGGCGCCGTCGCCGAGCCCGACCACGAGCACGACCGAGGCCGCGACGGTGAGGACGACGTTGGTCAGCGTGGCGATCGCGTAGGTGCGAAGGCGCTCGTCCACGCGGAGCAGGCCATAGGCGAGCTCGAGGTTGGTGAACGACCACAACCCGAGCACGGCGACCAGGAAGGTTGTCGCGTCCCGGTGGCTGAGGACGAGCTGGCTGAGGGGGCCGGCGAAGACGGCGAGCACGGCCGAGACGAGCGTGGTGGCGACGAACAGAAAGCCGGCCGTGCGGCGAACCAGGGCGTCGCGCCGGGCGCGATCATCGTCGGTGAAGTAGAAGCGCAGGAAGGCCTCGATCATGCCGAAGCGGACCAGGATGCTGATCAGGATCACGCCGTTGGCGAGCAGCTCGACGACTCCGTAGCCGGCCGGATTGATGTACCGGGTGTAGACCGGCAGCAGCAGGACGGCGAGCAGCTTGGAGACTATGTCGGCGAACTGGTAGGCGGCCAGGGCCGAGGCCAGGCGCTTCAGATAGGCGGTCATGCCGGGCAAACGGTACGCGGCGAGCCGGTGCCACAATTGCCGGCATGCGGATCGCCGTTATCGGAGCCTCGGGGTGGCTCGGTGGAGCCATCGCCCGGGAGGCGCTGGCCCGCGGCCACCAGGTAACGGCGATCGGCCGCGATCGGGGACGGCTGGAGGCGGTCCAGGGAGCGGCGGTGGGCATCGTCGATGCCGCCGACGCCGACGCCCTGGTCAGCGTGATCGCCGGCCACGACGTTGTCGTGTCCTCGGTCACCGATCGCAGCGGCGCTGACCGCAGCATCATCCCCACGGTCGCCCGGGCGCTGATCGTTGCCGTGCCACAGGCCGCAGGACCGCGCCTGGCCGTGGTGGGCGGCGGCGGGAGCCTGCTCCACGCCGACGGCCACCGATTCGTCGACGCACCCGGGTTCCCGGAGGAGCACAAGCCCGAGGCGCTGGCCCAGGCCGAGGCGCTCGACGCGTTGCGTGCCGCGCCCGGCGAACTTGACTGGACCTATCTGAGCCCGCCCCCGCACAACCTGGTCAACGGCGAGAAGCGCGGCGGCTACCAGGTGCGTGGCGACGAGCGCCCGGTGGTCGACGCGTCGGGCGCGAGCGCGATCACCTCCGGGGACCTGGCCGCGGCGATGCTCGACGAGCTCGAGGCGCCGCAGTTCGCGCGCCGTCGCTTCACCGCCGGGTACGCTCCCTAACCCCGCGGCTAGTGGGTCTCCCAGGAACGTTGTGCCTGAAAGGGCGAGGTCTGGAGGCCGTCAGGCAGGACGCAGAATCCGACGTGCAGCAGCGCTGCACGAGGATTCGAGGACAAAGCATGACGGTCATCCAGGGCCGCCATTTCGGGTGCAACGTTTCGGGGAGGCCCACTAGCGCGCCAGCACGGTCCAGACCCGGCTCAGGAGCTGCTGGGCGTCGAACTTCCGGGCCAGCGCGGCGCCGAAGCCGGGGATCCCGATTTCCATCACGATTCCGCGGCCGACACGGAAGCCGACGATGGCCGAGGAACTGGTGGTGGTTCCGGCTGCCGAGGCGACTGTCAGCGGCGGCGTGACCGAGGTGAAGGGCTGGTAATTGGAGAAGCCGCGAAACGCGCCCGAGGTTCCCGTGAACAGCTTGAGCTCGTCCTTGCCGGCCAGGATGAGGGCGCCGCGGGTAGCGGTCAGCGGTCCGAAATGGGCGCCGAAGATGTCGGCGGCGAGGGGGGCGCTGGGGTTATCGGCGCGACCGGCGGAGACAGTCACGCTGCGGCGCAGCGAGTCGATACCGAGCGAGAGAACATGACCGCCGGAGGTTACGTAGCCGCGCAGCGCGGTGGACAAGGCGGGCGCCACCCAGCGCTCGTCACCGGCCAGCACGACGCCGGTGTGCCCGGCCAAGTGCGGGCCGATCCCGCCGAGCAGCGCCAGGTCGGTGGTCAGGCCGTAGCTCTGGTGGTCCTTGCGCAGCCAGGCGAGAAGCCCGGTCAGCGAGCCCCAGCCAGCCGGGAGCCCGTTGACCAGCGGCCTGGAGAGAAGGACCGGATAACCGGCGCTGATGGTGTTGGGGATGCCGTCGCCGTCGTCGTCGACGGGGTTCAGGCCCTGCCAGGTGAGGGTGGGGAGGACGACGAGGACACGCGCGTGGGTGCCACCGGCCGGGGCGCCGATGATCGGGACCAGGGTCCGATGAGAGCCGTAGCGCAGCGCGAGCTCGTACAGCCCGGACGTGCCCGAGCCACTGGGAACGGGCACGCGGAGCGCGAAGGCCCGGGACCGCCCGGAGGCGAGCACCTTCTTGGTGCCGGCGGCGCGCAGGGCCCAGGCGTAGCTGCGCTGCCGAGCATCCACGTAGACAGTGGCCGGGCGCCCGGCGGCGACCGGCTCCAGCGGCGGCAGGGCGGCGAGGTAGCGGACCGTCGCCCCGGCGTGCGCGGTGGTGCCGGGCACGGGCGGAAACTGGGCTGGGAAGACGCCGGTGTTGCACGCCCTGTCGGTGACCTTGAGCCCGATCAGGTAGGTGCCCTGGGGAGCCGGCACGCCGTGGGCGAGGGTGGCGTCCCAGGGCGTCGTACCCCCGCGCCGGGCGGGAAAGCTCTTGACCAGGCGCGGAGGACCGGGAAGATCGGTGCGGTAGACGAGGATCCGGCCCGCCACTCCGTGGCTGCCCGTGTAGCTTATTGTCGCGCCCGAGACGCCGCCCCGGGGGATCAGGTGAGGGGTGACGCCGGTGACCTTGGGGTGCGGCGGCACGGTCTCGACTGTCACCGCAAGCGCGCCGGCGTTGTCGGAGATGAGTACCGAACGCCCCTGGTGAACGAGCGAGACGCGGATATAGTAGGTGCCGTCGGGAGCGACGGTGCCGCTGGACGTTCGCCCGTTCCAGCTAAAGATCCGCCGGACCGGGGGCGAGGCGCGCATCGCGACTCCCGAGGCGAGCGTGTCGACGACGGTTCCGTTCTGATCGACGATGTAGACGTCCACGCTGTCAGAGCGGTTGAGCAGATAGAAGGACACCCGCATCGTGCGGTGGCTGACCGGGCGCCCCTGGACCCCCTGGCAGACCCGCCCGTCAACGGGATTGATGGCGGCCGGATACGGGGCCGGGAAGCCGGCGAGCAGGGGCGTGGAGACCTTCAGGTGCTGAGTGACGAAGAATGCCGCGATCGTCGCCACCGCCAGGGTCACGAAGGCGGTGACCGGCAGGCGCCTCACAGCGCGACCACGGCGACGTTGGGGACGTCGAACTCGTGGAAGGCGGCCAGGCCGCGCGGGCCGGCGGCACACAGCATGACCCGGATCGAGCCACCGTGACAGACGACGAGTGCAGGCAGCTGGGCCGTGGCGTGGATTTCGCTCAGCGCGGTCGTCACCCGCTCCTGCTGCTCGGGCAACGATTCGCCGTCCGGGAAGCGGAAGGCGGGGTCGGGCCGGCGCCAGGCGGCGTAGAGCTCGGGCTCCTCGCGCTCGACGTCCTTCATGTAGCGCCCTTCCCAGCGGCCTCGAAAGCCCTCGCGAAGGCGCGCGTCGAGCCTCGGCTCGAGGGAGAGCCGGGCGCCGACAATCTCCGCCGTCTCCCGGGCCCGGCTGAGATCTGACGCCCACAGAGAGACAAACCCGCTCCCGGCCACGCGTTCGGCCAGCTCGTGGGCCTGGGCGCGGCCGGTCGGGTTGAGCGGAGTATCGGTGAAGCCCTGGAAGCGGAAGGGCTCCAGGTTGTCGTTCGTCTCGCCGTGGCGGGCCAGGAAGACCCCCTCGAGCGAGCTAGCCATCGAAGTCGACGACCGCCGTATCCGAGCGCAGCCCGACTCGCATCGTCTCAAGCGAGAGGACTTCCTCGGGAATGATGTTGCCCAGGTTCACGTCGCGGCCGAAGCGCCGGATGAACCAGACCTGCTGATCCATGCGAGGGGCCTCGAAGAGGATCTTCTCGGGCGAGACGGCATGGACGATCTCGTCGATCAGGCCCATCTGAACTTCGCCGTCGTGGCGGAAGATGCCCACGTTGCCGCCCTCCCGAGCCTCGGCTATGACCTTCTCGGCCCCGGCCTCGAGCTCTGACTGGATCTGCTCGACCCAGCGGAAGGGAGCCATGATCCGGGTGTTGTCCTTGGAGCCGACCTCGGAGATGACGGTGAACTCTTCGGACAACTTGCGGATCAGCTCGAGCTTGCGCTCGTGCTCGAGCGTGATGGTTCCGTCAGACACCTCGATGTGCTCGAGACCGAGCTCGTGCAGCCACCCCACCAAGCGGTCGAGGCGGTTCTGGGCGATGGCCAACTCGGTCAGCGTGCCACCGAACATGACGTCGATCCCGTGCTCGCGATACCGGGCCAGCTTGGCGTCGAGGTTGCCGGTGGCCACGGCCGTGCCCCAGCCGAGCTTGACCATGTCGATGTACTCGCCGGCCACCTCGGCCAGACCGTCGACCTCGGTCACCGACAGCCCCCGGTCGAGCACGTGGGTTATGCCCTCCCGGCGAGGCTTGGTGGCCCTTTCGGGAAGGCTGAGCAGGTCCTTCATCGGCATGGCGAAGAAGGCTAGCTACGTCGTCGTGGAGGCTGTTGTCGTCCCACTCGGCGCCGCTGTGGCGCCGGGGGTCGACGACGAGCTCGCGGCCGAGGCGAGGTCCGACCCGACGGTGACGACGACCTGGGCGGCGCACGACGCGGCCTGTGGGCAGGCAACCGCCTGGTTGGCCGAGGCGACAGCTTGCACCGAGGCCGGGGCGAGGCCGAGCGACTTGGCGACGATCAGCGCGGCGGCGCGGTGGCCGGGGAGATAGCCGACCACGGTGGCTGTCTGCGTCTGATCGGTTGCGGTGGCGATATTGCCCAGCTTGTAACCCGCGCTGCCGAGCTTGACCGAGATGTCGTGAGCCAGGTTCGTGGTCGAGGTTCCGTTGAGCACGGCCACCGTGACCGACGACGGTGTGACGGCCGTCCGGGCGCGGCCGCCGCGGCGGCGGGAGTTGCCGGTGGGGGCGTTGGAAAGCGGCGCCGTGCTGCTCGAGCTGTGAGAGTTGGTGCTGCTGCCCGAGGTGAGAAGGAGCAGGGCGACGACGATCGCGGCCACCACGGCCAGACCGGCCAGGGCGAGGACGAGACCGCGAGCACCCGAGCGCGGCGGCCCGGGCCGGCGGCGCGGGGGAGGCGCAGGGGAACGC
>JBAVWI010000243.1:0-19713 GCA_049697735.1 Solirubrobacteraceae bacterium | reverse complement strand
CGCGGCACCCGGCGACCCAGGCAGCCTCGGCCCCCGGCATCACCGAGCAAACGCTGACCTTCATCGACTACAGCCGCCAGGTTCACTTCCCCCACTCCGCCCCCGGACCGCGCCGGCTGGTCACGGTGATCCGCTATCCCAGCGCCGTCGCCGGCCCCCTTCCCTTGATCGTCTTCGGCCACGGCTTCGCGGTCACCCCGGCCTACTACTACCGGCTCCTGGACTCGTGGGCAGCGGCCGGCTACGTGGTGGCCGCGCCGGTGTTCCCGCTCGAAAACCTCCACGCGCCGGGTGGCCCCACCGAGGCCGACCTCATCAATCAGCCCCGCGACATGAGCTTTGTCATCACCAGCATGCTGGCGCTGGCAAACGTCGGCGGGAACATCCTCTCGGGGCGGATCAATCCCCAGGAGATCGGTGTCAGCGGCCAATCCGACGGCGGCGAGACCGCGCTGGCGATGGCCTATGACCGGTTCTTTCTCGACTCCCGGGTCCGTGCCGCGGCGATCCTCTCCGGTGCCGTGATCCCGGGGACCGGGCTCTACTTTCCGCCCGGGAGCCCGCCCCTGCTCGCCACCCAGGGCACCGCTGACGACATCAACCGGCCGCACTTCACCTACGACTTCTTCGCCCGAGCCCGGCGACCCAAGTATCTCCTCAAACTCCTGGGAGCTCCCCACCTTCCGCCCTACACCTACGAGCAGCCCCAGCTCTCGATCGTGACCCGGGTCACGACGGCGTTCTTCAACCTCTACCTCAAGCGAGATGGCTCCGGGCTGGCCCGGATGGGGACGACCGGCAACCTGCCGGGCCTCGCGGCGCTCACCGTCGATCGCTGACCCGGTGTGTCGGGCGCGCTTGGGCCCCGCTCCGCGAGGTGTTCGCACCCATAGCCGCGAGGCGCGTGCTGTTAGTGGACAGAGTGTCGACTTTTTCGACCCCCATCAGTGCAGGCGCCCGGCGGCGGTGACCCGGAATCCGGTCGCGGTCGGAGTGGCACTGATGCCCTGGATGTCGAGCCGGGGATCAGAGAAGACGTGGATCGTGGCCAGACCGCCGAGCGGGACGTTAGGCGTGACCACGAGGTCACCGCCCTGCTGGCTGACCGTGGCCTGGACGGTTGCCGTCACGCCGAACAGGCTCGCGGTGCCCTGCAGCGTCAGCGCACCACCCGAGGACGCGACCGGTGTCACCGACTGCAGGATCGGCAACGCCGTCCGGAGGTCGGCTTCGGTTACCTGCGCGCTGCCCGTCAGCTGAGCGCCCTGCTTGGCCAGGGAGGCGCCGCGCAGGGTCAACAGGCCGGCATCGAGCTCGCTGGCCGTGGCCGAGAGCGTGTCAACCTGGCCGGTCTGGTTGAGCAGGCCGGCCAGCCCCTGCGGGCTCGAGCGGTAGCGCCCCAGGGCAACCACGACGCGGTCGGCCTGGTGCCAGAGGAGCTCGACAGCCGGAAACGCGTCCACGTGCACGGAGAGCACGCGTCCTGAGCGTGCGAGCCGGTCGCGCAGGCGCTGAGCGGCGATTCCAGGCAGCACGAGCTGCGCCACGCCGAGGACAGCGATGATCAGCGCAACGACGCCCAGGACGACTAGGCGGCGCACGCCGGGTCAGGCCAGCAGCGCGCGTGCGGCGGCCACGGCCTGATCCATCAGCCGGCGCACGTCGAGCTCGGGCTCGGCCATGCGCCTGATCATGACGCCGTCGGCGAGCACGAGTAGGAAGCTGGCCAAGTCGTCCGGAGCCGCGCGGAGCTTGAACACGCCGGCCTCACTGCCGGCGCGCAGTGCCTCGGCGAGCTGCAGGCGAAGGGTGCGCGAGAGTTCGGCGAGCTCGGTGGCGATGCCGGCGTTGCGCTGGGCAAGAGTCAGGAGCTCGTAGAACATCACGACCTCGCTCGCGCCCTCGCCGAGCAGATCCTCGAAGCTGCGTACGAGCGCATCGATCAGCTCGTCGGCGCCGCCCGCCTCGGCGACGGCGTGATGCAGCAGCCGGCCGCGGACCTGGGTCTCGCGGCGCACGACCTCGACGAGCAGACGCTCCTTGGTACCGAAGTAGTAGTGCAGGAGTCCTCGGGAGACCCCGGCCTCGCGGGCCACGACATCGAACGTCGAGCCGGCGATGCCGCGCTCGACAACGCTCGCCCGCATTGCCTCGACGATCCGTGTCGCCTTCTCCCCGGCCAGCTCGCGCGAGCGGGCCCGATCATCGGATACGGCAGCCGCCTCCATGGCGGCCGATTCTAGCCCCGGAAAGACAAGGGCGCCCCGGGTCGGGGGCGCCCTTGCTGCACAGCTGAGGTTGGACCCCGAGCTAAGCGGCGGTCACCGGCGTGGCCGGCGCGGCCGCCGAAGTGCTCGCCGGCGGGGTGTACTGAAACTCCTCTTCGGCGCCGAACAGCGTGTCCAGGACCTTGGAGCGAAGCTTGTCGCTGGCCCCGAGGGCGAGCGCGCCGCCGACGGCGAGGACGAGAAGCTTGCGACCCAGGTGGCGGCCCTTGCGTGCCTGGCGCTTGGGCGCGTCGGAGAGACTCATGGTCACGTCCCTCACCGCCTCGGCGGCTTGGCGCAGATCGGCCTGGAGCTTCTTGTCCTCAAGCACGGCACGGTGCGGCGCCTTGCCGTTGGACAGACGCTCATAGGCGCGCTTGCTCGAGTCCAGCGCCGTGCGCACGTTGTCGCGAAGAGCTGAGTCCTCGATCAGACGCTGGATGTAGGGGTTGTTCTTGGTGATGTTGGCGACGTCGGCGGCACTGAACGGAACCGCCGCCTTGGCCTTTTTACGCAACGATGGCATGGTCTCCCTCGACGCTTGGCGGTTAGAGGCCCAGGATACGCGAGGGCCGTCAAGGAGGGTATGCCCGCTCCGGGGCAGGTTGACGCGGTTAGACCGTGTACGTCTCCCCTTCGCCGGCGAGCTCGACCGGCCCGCCGTAGGACTCCACTGCCTCGGCCCGCGCCCAATCGGGATCCATTTCATCCGAGTAGTGGGTCAGGACGAGCCGCCGAGCCGCGGCCTGGCGTCCGTGCTGGCCGGCTTCCCGCGGGGTCAGATGCCCGCGCACGCCGTCGCGCTCGGGCCGGGGCAGGGTGGCCTCGATCATCAGCACGTCGGTATCACGCGCAAAGCGCACAAGATCCTCGTTGGGACGGCAATCGGCGCCGAAGGTGAAGCGCGAGCCATTGGACGACAGCTCGACGGCGTGGGTGAGCGTGTAGTGGGGCACTTCGCAGAAGCGAGCCCGCAGCGGTCCCAGCTCGAGTTCGTCCCCGGCGCCGTACTCGTGAAGGCGGAAGGCCTTGTCGATGAGGTCCTCGTTGCCCCAGCAGCCAACGATCCGGCGAAAGATCTCGGGACCGCCGTGCGGCACGTAGAGCTCGGGACGAGCCGGCGTGTCGGTCCCCGGCCAGCCGGCCACAGGCACCGGTTGCTGCCGGGGGGCATAGGAGAGGGCGTAGCTGAAGGGAACGAGGTCGAGGAAGTGATCGGCGTGAAGGTGGCTGATCAGCACCGCGTCGACGTCGACGTAGTCGCAGATCCGGCGCAGCTTGGAAAACACGCCGTTGCCGCAGTCGAGCAGCAGCCGGAAGTCGCCCTCCTGCACCAGATACCCGCTGCACGCGCCAGCGGCGTCCTGCCAGGATGGGGACTTGCCCAGCACGGTTACGCGCACTCCGCTCCTCTCTCTCACCGCCGCCCTCGGTGAGGTGCACCGAGGGCTGACACTCTAAACCCGTGAACGCAGAACCGCTGCACATCTCGCGGGTGACCTGCTCGTCCGGGCTCGCCGCCGAGCCTGGGCCTCAGTGGGTCAGTGGCGGTCGCGGTCGGCGTCGCCGCAGTGATTCAGTGGCGGTCGCGGTCGGCGTCGCCGCGGCGTGCCGGATCCATCGCCCGGCCGATGAGGACGGCGATGAGGACGAAGACGATAAAACCGCCGATCAGGGGCCAGTACACGGCCATAAAACATATAGGACGCGCCCGGACACCAACCCGGTTGCCGCCCTCGGGCGCCCCGGGCCCCGGGTCAGGCGTGCAGAGCCACCTGCTCGCTGGGCGACGGGAACGCCCACGCCACCTGCATCCTGCGCTCCTGGCGGAAGACGAAGCGCATCTGACCGGGAGGTCGCAAGCCGTCCGGGTGAATGGGCCGGAAGGTCGGGCAGGCCTCGTCCGTGGCGATCGCACACAGTTGCTGCTGTCGAAAAAAGCAGTTATCGCAGCTCGCCTTCGACGCTCCAGCGCGACCGTTCGCCATACCTGATCCTTGCCCCATCGAGATTGTCTTCGGACTTGACCTGCGCTTGGCATCAAAGCGGATTTCGCCCCCTGGGGTGAGGCCGATGTTCGGAAAACGCAGGAACTTCCGTTTCGCGAAAATCTCGCCAACTGCGGGGTCTTTGCTGACCCCCGCCAGCCGGGCCCGCAATTTCCGTAGCTTTGTCAGCATGACTGAGCTGGCCTTCCCCGAACTGGCTTCCCTGGTCGACAATGCCCTCGGTGTGCCCGGGGCCCTGGTGGCCTGCGCCCTGGACCGCAGCCGCATCGCGCCGGCTCCGTGGCCGACGTCATGAACGTCCTGGTCACCGGCATCACCGGTTATGTGGGCTCGGTCCTGGCCCCGGCCCTCGTGCGTAACGGCCACGCGGTCCGAGGTTTCGCGCGCCACCCGGAGCGGGCTGCGATCGAGGTGCCGATCATTCGGGGTGACGCGATCAGCGGCGCGGGGCTGGCATCCGCCTTGGAGGGGATCGAGGTCGCCTACTACCTGATCCATTCCATGGAGCCCTCCTCCGACGGTCCCTTCTCGAGCCGGGAGCGAATCGCCGCCGAGCGCTTCGCGCAGGCCGCAGTCGCAGCCGGGGTGCGACGGATCGTCTATCTCGGTGGGCTCCTGCCCGCGGCGGGAGCGAGGTCAGACCACCTGTCCAGCCGGCTCAGCGTCGAACAGATACTGCTGGCCGCGCTCCCCGAGTCAGTGGCGATGCGCGCCTCGATCGTGATCGGGGCGCGGTCACGAGCGTTTCGTTTCCTGGTCCGCCTGGTCGAGCGCCTGCCGGTCCTCGCTGTGCCGAGCTGGCAGGCCAACCGCACGCAGCCGATCGACGAGCGCGACATGGTGGCCCTGCTCGTATCCGCAGCGAGCGCTGACGCGGCGGCGGGACAGTCACTTGACGTGGCCGGCCCCGACGTCGTGACCTACCGCGAGCTCATCGAGCGTATCCGCGACCTGATGCTGATTGGTCGCCCCACGGTTGGCTTTCGCCGCCTCGCCGTCACGCCGGTCGCCAGCCGTGTCGCCGCCCTCATCGCAGGCGAGGACCACGAGCTCATCGGCCCGCTGATGGAGAGCCTGGCCACCGACCTGCTGGCGTCCGACGACCGCGCGGCGACTCTGCTCGGCGTCCGGCTCCATTCCCTGGATGCAGCCATCGAACATGCGCTGGGCGAGTGGGAGCGCCACGAGCAGCTCGCCGCGCGCTGATGACATCGGCGGACTGACCGTCCACGCCAAGAACCCAGCCCGGCCGTTAGTGTCCCACTGGCATGAGCACAGTTACAGCCGTCACAGCCCAGATCGAGATCGCCGCCCCCTTGGAAAGGGTGTGGGAGACAGTCATGGATCCGTCCCGCCTCAAGGATTGGGTGACGATCCATAAAGCGGTTAGGAATGTTTCAGCCTCGCCGCTTCGTAAGGGCGCCACGATGGATCAGTCAATGGCCTTGCGCGGTGTGCCGTTTAAGGTTCACTGGACACTGACCGCGGTTGAGCGTCCGCATCGTGCCGAGTGGACGGGCGCTGGGCCGGCTCATTCCCGGGCACGAATCAGCTATGTACTTGAGGAAGGCAAGGAGGGCAACACGCTCTTCAGGTACACGAACGAGTTTCACCCCCCGGGGGGCCGGCTGGGACAAGTCGCCGGCCGCGTGATCGTTGGCGGTACTTCTGAGCGGGAAGCCCAAAATTCACTCTCCAAGCTCAAGGCGTTGTTGGAAGCCTGAGACTGGCTTCAAGAACGCACGTCAGCGCCGTGTATGGTGTTCGGCATTGACCTAGTTAAATTGGAGGTGGTTTCAGTTGGCAGGTTTCGTCGACACGACGGTTAAGGACATTGACAGCCGTCTAGCCGAGCTCAAGCAGGAAGTGACCAAGCTGGAGGCGGCCCGCGCCGCGCTGGTCGGCGCCCGCCGCGGTCCCGGGCGCCCTCCGGGATCTACCCGCACTCGCCGAGCCAGCCGCACCAGTGCACGACGCCCGGGGCGCCCGCGCGGACGCCGGGGCGGTAACACGCGCGCCAACCAGGCGCTCGAGCTCGTCATCTCGCGACCGGGCATCAGCATTCCTCAGATCGCAGAATCGCTCAAGATCGAGCCGAATTACCTGTACCGCGTCATGCCCAAGCTCGTCGAGGACGACAAGATCAGGCGTGACGGCCAGGGCTACTACCCAGTTGCCACGTCCTAGCTTTCGCTAGCGCCACCTGAGGCCACGGACGGCCGCCGCGACCGTACTTCGATGCGATCGCGGCGGCAGACCCGGGACCCGCGCCGGGTTAGATCAGGCCGAGATCCTTCACCGCCGCCCGCTCCTCGGTGAGCTCAGCGACGGTGGCTTCGATACGCGACGAGGAGAACTCATCCAGCTCGAGGCCCTCGACGATCGAGATCTCGCCTCCCGAGCAGGTGCACGGATAGCCGGAGAAGATTCCCTCGGCGACGCCGTAGCCACCGGTCGACGGGATCGCCATCGACACCCAGTCACCCTCGGGAGTCCCGCGCACCCAGTCGTGCACGTGATCGATGGCGGCGTTGGCGGCCGAGGCGGCGCTGGAGGCACCCCGCGCCTCGATGATGGCGGCGCCCCGCTTCTGAACGGTGGGAATGAAGTCATCCTCGATCCAGGACTGATCGCCGATTGCTTGCGCCGCATTCTGTCCCTTGACCCGAGCGTGGAACACGTCCGGATACTGGGTGGCAGAGTGGTTGCCCCAAATGGTCAAGTTGGTGACCTCGCTGACGGCCGAGCCGGTCTTCTTGGCCACTTGGGCGATGGCGCGGTTGTGATCCAGGCGCATCATGGCGGTGAACCGCTCGGGCGGGATGTCGGGAGCGTTGCTCTGGGCAATCAGGCAGTTGGTGTTGGCCGGATTACCCACCACCAGCACTTTGACGTCGGAGGCGGCCCCACTGTTCAGCGCCTCTCCCTGAGGCTTGAAGATCCCACCGTTGGCCTCGAGCAGGTCACCCCGCTCCATGCCCTTGCTGCGCGGCCGGGCCCCGACGAGGAGGGCGATGTTGACCCCCTCGAAGGCTTGGCGCGGATCATCGTAGATGTCAACCCCGGCGAGCAGGGGAAATGCGCAGTCATCGAGCTCCATCGCGGTCCCCTCGGCGGCCTTGACGGCAGGCGGGATTTCGAGCAACGAGAGATGGACGGGGGTGTCCTGACCGAGCAACTGCCCACTGGCAATCCGAAAGAGGATCGCGTAACCGATTTGGCCGGCGGCGCCGGTCACCGCGACCTTAACTGGAGACTTGGTACTCACTGTCCGTTCCTTCCTTGCGGACCCGCGCGCCACACGCGCCAAGGGGTCCGTCAGATCAACGACTTGGGTATCACCGCGATGCTATAGGTGCCCGTCGCCGAGGGCGCCGCGGCCGTGAGGCAGGCTCGCCGCGCGCGCGGAAATGACCTCAGGCGCTCGTGTCCAGCCCGTAAACGCTGCCCAGCTTGTCCTTGAGGTGGCGCGTGAACGGTCCCACCGAGATCGGGCCGGCGCCCGCCCGCTGCAGCAGTTCGTCGGTGGTGAACTTGGAACCGTGGCGATGGAGGTTCTCGCGCAGCCATTCCCGCAGGCTTGACAGCTGGCCGGCGGCGAGCTGATCGTCGAGGTCGGGCACGGCGGCGTGGACGCACTCCCAGAGCTGCCCGGCGATCAGGTTGCCGAGGGCGTAGGTGGGAAAGTAACCAATCAGACCCGCTGACCAGTGCACATCCTGCAGGACGCCGTCGGCGTCGTTTTGGACCTCGAGTCCGAACAATTCGTAAAAGCGCTGGTTCCAGGCCTCGGGCAGATCCTTGATCGCCAGTGTCCCATCGACGAGCCGCTGCTCGAGTTCGAAGCGCAGGACGATGTGCAGCGAGTAGGTGGCCTCGTCGGCCTCGACGCGGATAAAGGAGGGCTTGACCCGATTCACAGCCCGGTGCAACTCGTCGGGCTGCACCGAGGCCAGCGCACCCCCGATCCGGCGTGCCACGAGCGGGGCGAGGACGGTGCAGAAGGGTCGCCCGCGGCCGACCATGTTCTCCCACATTCGGCTCTGGGACTCGTGCATCCCCAGTGACTCGCCGGAGCCGAGCGGGCTGCGGGCCAGCCTGGGATCCACCCCGGCCTCGTAGAGGCCGTGGCCACACTCGTGCATGGCGCCATAGAGCCCCATCGGGAAGTAGGTCTCATCCCAGCGGGTGGTGATGCGCACGTCACCGTCACCAATTCGCGTGGCGAAGGGATGCACGGTGTCGTCCATCCGCCACGTCTCATAGGTGAAACCCATCATCGAGATCGCGTCGGCAACCAGCTCGCGCTGACGCTCGACCGGCGCCTCGGCGAAGAGCAGAGCGTCATCGGGTACCGACCCCTCACTGGTCAGCCGGGACAGGAACGGGACTAGCGTCCCGGTCAGCTCGCCGAACAGGGCCGTCACGGTCTTGGTCCGCATTCGCGGCTCGTAGTCGTCGAGCATCACGTCGTAGGCGCATTCGTAGCCGTCGTGACCGAGATGACACTCGACGTAGCGGCGCACGAGCTCGAAGTTGCGCTCCAGAGCCGGCGCAAACGTCGCGAAGTCCGAGGTGGCGCGGGCGATGACCCACGCCTCCTGGCCGGTCGAGGCAGCGTGGGCGAGCTCGGCAGCGAGTTCGGTGGGAACGCGGCGGGCCTTGTCCCAATCGCGCCGGACCAGGCGAACCAGGCAGGCTTCGTCGGAGTCGGGCTCCGCGGTCGCCGTCTCGCGCTCGGCTCCTTCGAGCAGGCGGCCGGTCTCGTCGGCGGTGAAGAGATCGTGACTGATGCGCTCCAGGGTGGCCAGGGACTCTGCCCGTCCCGCGCCGCCGCCGTGGGGCATCTTGGTCTGCTGGTCCCAGTGGGCAAGCGCGGAGACATGGCCCAGGTCAGCCAGCTCAGCCATCCGCAGCTGCAGGTCCCGCAGATACTCACCCACGCTGGTCATCCTCGCCTCCGAGGCGGGCCGCAAGGGCCTCTCGGCGGCTGTGCGACCATTGCCCCATGTTCAGGCGGTCGACATCGATCAAGTTGTTGGATCTATTCGGCTTCCGGATCGGGGTTGACGCAAGCTGGTTCCTGATCCTGTTCCTGCTCATCTTCATGCTGTCGGGCTCTTTTCGCTCCACGCTCCACAGCTCGGATGCGGTTGCCTACCTCACCGCGGTGATCAGCGTGCTGTTGCTGTTTGCCTCCCTCATCGTCCACGAGCTCGGCCACGCGCTGGTCGCGAGACGGCAAGGGATCGAGGTCAAGCGGATTGATCTGTTTCTGTTCGGTGGTTGGACTCAGATGAGCCGCGACGCGGCGACACCCGGAGAGGACTTCAAGATCGCCGCAGCCGGGCCTCTGGCGACCTTGGGTGTGATCCTAGTGTGTCTCGGTCTTGATCTCGCCATCGTGGGCTCGCATCGCCTCGTCCACGCGATCGTCCTGGACAACAACGTCACCATCACTCCCGCGCTGCTCGCGCTCAGCTGGCTGCTGCCGATGAACGTGCTGCTGCTGGTCTTCAACCTCGTGCCCGCCTTTCCGCTCGACGGAGGGCGGATCGCGCGCTCGATGGTCTGGCGGGTGACGGGAGACAAGACCCGCGGCACGCGGGTGGCGGCCAAGCTCGGTCAGGGCTTCGCGGTCATCCTGGCCGGCGTCGGCGTGTGGCTGATGCTCGCCTACACGAGCTTCAGCGGGCTGTGGCTGGTGGCCCTGGGCTATCTGCTGGGCCAGGCGGCGCGCGGCGCGATCGTCCAGTCAGCGTTCCACGAGCGCATCGAAGGCGTGCGCGTGGCCGACATCATGGACGTGCATCCGGTGGCGATCCCGGTACAGACGCCTGTCACCCAGACCCTGGACGAGTTCTTTTTGCGTTACCGATCCGAGTGGCTGCCGGTCGTCGACGACGACGGCCGCTTCGTCGGCATCGCCCGCCAGGACCGCGCCCAGGCGTCCTTCGACGCCGGCGAGGGGTGGCTGACCATCGGCGCCGTGCTCGAGCCCGAAGAGGCGACGAGCTGGCGCGTGGACGCCGACCGACCGATCAGCGAGCTCCTCGGCTCGGAGTCCCTGCCGCGGCTCGGAGCGCTGATCGCCGTTGACGGCGACGGGATCCTGCGCGGAGTGGTCACGGTCGACCAGCTGCGTCGTGCCCTGCAATCCGCGTTCGGCTCCCTGGCCGGGGTGAGCCGATGAGGGCAGCCTACTGACCCGACCCGGCGAGGAGGCGCGCGGGGTCCGCCGCGACGGCTCATTTATATTGCAGCTCTGTGCCCTCCCATGACGTACTGATCATCGGCGCCGGACTCGCCGGTCAGCGAGCTGCGCTCGCGGCGGCCCAGGCCGGCGCCACGGTGGCAATCATCTCCAAGGTCCACCCCGTCCGCTCGCACTCGGTCGCCGCTGCCGGGGGCATCAACGCCGCGTTGAATCCTGAGGACACCTGGGAATCCCACGCCTTTGACACGATCAAGGGCTCGGATTACCTCGGTGATCAAGACGCGATCGAGATCATGTGCCGCGAGGCCCCGAACGAGATCCTCTGGCTCGAGCACGCCGGGGTGACCTTCCACCGCAACGACACCGGCCACCTCGGGACCCGGGCCTTCGGCGGCGCCTCCGCGGCGCGCACCTACTATGTGGCCGACATCACCGGTCACGCGATCCTCCACGTGCTCTACGAGCAGCTCATGAAGTACAGCGCCCGGATCGATCGCTACGAGGAGTGGTTCACCACCGACCTGCTTCAGGACGACGACGGTCGCTGCATCGGCGCCGTTTGCCGCAATCTGCGCGACGGGGAGCTCCAGGTCTTCAACGCCAAGACGACGATCCTGGCCTCCGGCGGCGCCGGACAGGCCTACCGCCCGACCACCAACGGGCTGATCGTGACCGGCGACGGCATCGCCCAGGCCTACCGGATCGGTGCCCGGCTGATGGACATGGAGATGATCCAGTACCACCCGACCACGCTGGCCGGGAACGGGCTACTGATCACCGAGGGCGCCCGCGGCGAGGGTGCCTGGCTGCTCAATGCCAAGGGCGAGCGCTTCATGGAGAAGTACGCACCCAACAAGCTCGAGCTCGCCTCCCGCGACGTCGTCTCCCGCGCCGAGCAGACCGAGATCAACGAGGGCAACGGGTTCCCCGACGGCACCGTCGCCCTCGACATCACCAAGGTTCCCAAGCGACGCGTGCTCGAGGCGTTGCGCGAGATCGTCAACATCGGACGCGACTTCGCCGGCGTGGACATCACCCGCGAGCCGATCCACATCCATCCCGGCCAGCACTACATCATGGGTGGGGTCAAGACCGACGTAGACGGCCAGACCACGATCGCCGGGCTCTACGCGGCCGGCGAGGTGGCCTGTGTGTCGGTCCACGGCGGCAACCGCCTGGGCGCCAACTCGCTGCTGGACACATTGATATTCGGGCGCCGGTCGGGCGAGCACGCAGCCAAGCACGCCATGCACATGCCGATGCCCAGCACTCCGGCGACCCGGGTCACCGAGACCGAGTCCTATATCAACGCGATCATCAACCGCTCCGAAGGCGGCCGGCGCGTCTCGGCGATCAAGGACGAGCTCGGAGACACGATGAACAAGTACGTGGCCGTGTTTCGCGACGCCGACGGGCTGCAAAAGGCCCACGAGGTCGTCCGCCGGCTCAAGGAGGAGGCCCCCAAGGCCAACATCGACGACCGCGGTACCGTCTTCAACCAGGATGTCATCGGCGCGATTGAGCTCGGCTACATGCTGGACTGCGCCGAGGCGATCGTGGTCGCCGCCCAGGAGCGCAAGGAGTCACGCGGCGCTCAGTTCCGGACCGATTTTCCCGAGCGCAACGACAGCGAGTGGCTCAAGCACATCGACGTCGCCGTCAACGGGACCGACGTTCCCAAGGTCAGCTACTCACCGGTGACAATCACCAAGTGGGAGCCCCAGGAAAGGACCTACTAGGTGCCTGAATACACGTTGAGGATCCGACGGTTCGATCCACAGTCTGGGGAGGCTGCGTATTGGGACGAGCATCAGGTCGAGCTCGGCGGCAGCAATTCCGTGCTCGATGCGATCCTCAAGGTCCGCGACGAGGTTGACGGTTCGGTCGGCATCCGCTGTTCGTGCCAGCAGGCGATCTGCGGATCCTGCGGCGTGCGCATGAACGGCAAGCCGGGCCTGGCCTGCAACACCCACCTCGATGAAGCCGCGGCCCGCCGGCACGGCACCGGCTGGAACCCGGGCCAGGACGCCGACGGCGAAGGCGATGCGGTCCCAGCCAGCGTGATCGAGGTCGAGCCGATGGGCAACATGCCCGTCATCAAGGACCTGATCGTCGACATGGACGCAGTGCACTGGAAGAAGATCCAGCGCGTCACCCCGTTCCTGATCAACCAGGAGCCGGTTCCCGAGCGCGAATACATCGTGCCCCACGAGAACATGGTCGATGTCACTCAGACGATGGCCTGCATCCAGTGCGGGGCGTGCGTCTCTGACTGCCTGTCAATGGAGATCGATCCGTTGTTCATCGGCCCGGCGGCGCTGTCCAAGGCCTACCGCTTCGTCGGCGATCCCCGCGACGCCGAGCACTTTGAACGGCTCAAAGATCTCAGCGAGGACGAGCACGGGCTCTATGACTGCACACACTGCTTCAACTGCATCGACGCCTGTCCCAAGGGCGTGGAGCCGATGGGCCAGATCATGCGCCTGCGGCGCAAGGCCGGCTCTGATCACGAGATCGTCGACCGCAACAATGGTCACCGTCACGAGGACGCATTCGTCACCCTCGTTCGCGACTACGGTCTGCTCAACGAGGCCGAGCTGCTCCCCCGCAGCTACGGCGGTAACTCGTGGTTTGGCAAGTTCCACCCCGCGGCGGGCAAGGAGCTCTTGTCATCGATTTCGACTGTGCTGATCGGCGTGGTGCGCGGCAAGGTGAGCCCGAAGATCGCCCTCTTCGGCCACAAGCTGGCCAAAGCCGACCTCCGGTCCCTCAAGGGGATCTACAGCACCGTCGAAGGCCGCGAGAAGCGCATCGAACTCAACCTGTACGTGACCGGGTACGAGGACGAGCCCGAAGAGCCCTCGGTCGACCAGACTCCGCCTGAGGTGACCGAGGCGGCTGAGCCCTCGGCTGAGAACAGCGCGGTGGGATCGACGGACAAGTCGCCCACCTTCCCGGGGCCAGGAGAGGAATCCGAGAACGCCTCGAGCGAAAGAGAAGACCAATGAAGGTTGCCTACTGGCCGGGCTGCGTGAGCCGTGGATTCACGCCCGAGCTGCATGGATCGATGGCCAAGGTGGCCCCCCTGCTCGACCTCGAGCTGATCGAGCTCGACCGGGCGGCCTGCTGTGGCGCCGGCGTCATCGCCGAGCACAACCAGGAGCTCGCCGACACGCTCAACGCGCGCACCTTCGCACTCGCGCAGCGCACCGACGGCGAGCTGATGATGAACATCTGCTCCACCTGTCAGGGTGCGCAGTCCGAGTGCCAGGAGCGCCTGGACGCAAACACCGATTACCGCCGGCAGATCAACGAGAACCTGTCCGACGAGAGCCTCTCCTATGACAGGGACCCCGCCCGCCCGCTGACCAACAAGAACTTCCTCTGGCTGCTGGTGGAGGAGATCGGACTCGACGCGCTGACAGCCAAGGTCAAGCGCCCGCTCACCGATCTCAAGGTCGGCCCCTTCTATGGCTGCTACATCGTCCGCCCCGCCGAGCGGCTCGGCGTGGACGAAGCGCATCCCCGTGACCGCTACATGCACATGGTCATCGAGGCGCTGGGGGGCACCGTGATCGACTACGCCGGCGTCTACAAGTGCTGTGGCTTTCCGATCATCACCATGAACAAGGAAGCCTCGCTGAAGATGGCCGGCCGCCATCTCGGCGACGCGATCGACGCTGACGCCGACTGCCTCGTCGTGCCCTGCCCTCTGTGCCATCTGAATCTCGACATGCAGCAGCCGGCGGCCGCGGCCGTGGCCGGCCGCGAGCTCGGGCTACCCGTGCTCCACCTGCCGCAGCTGGTCGGTCTCGCCCTCGGGCTGTCACCCAAGGAGCTCGGTATGGGCAAGCACGTGGTCAAGCCGACCTCGGTCGTCGACTGGTCGAGCTCGGTGGTCGCGGCCGCCTGAGCGCCGGCTGGCGGGCGTCGGAGCGGACCGGGACCGAGTCCCGACCGAGGCGCGGGCCGTGCTGCTGGCCCGCGCCGCGCCGGATGACCCCTGATGCTGCCCGGGGGAAGAAGGTGCTTAAACGAAGATGCGAGGCCGACCAGCCTCGCGTCTTCGTTATCCCTGTGCCCGTCCCTAGGGTCCCATTGAGGACCCGGGGGAAGTGTGAAAACGATCCTCGTGCTTCGGGCCCGAGGCTGCGTCCCCTGGCACGGGTGATCTTTGGGGGACCGGGGTGAGGCTCATGGGGTAGAGGCTTATCACCCGCTGGCTCGGTCTCGCGTGGGCACGCCTCGCGCCGGAGTAGATTACGGTCGCGGTGACCCGGTAACCACATGACCATCACCGGTCACCCCATCTCTTTGGCGCTCGCCCAGTTCGAGGACATTGTCAGCCGGGGGCTGCAGTCGCTGGTCGACGAGGATCCCAGCCTGACCCTGGTGGCCGCCGACGTCCCTCACGAGCGGCTTGCCGTCACCCTCGCCGAGCACACGCCCGACGTGGCAATCCTCAACTTCGGATCCCTGACCAGTCCGGGCGAGTTGCGCGATCTGCAGGTCGCCTATCCGGACACACGGCTACTGGTGTTGGCCAACAACCCTTCGGCGGCCGAGTGCCGGCAGATGCTCGGTTTCGGGGCGACCGCCTGCCTGGCCAAGAACACCGAGGCCCGCGACATCCGGCATGCGATCTACCTCGCCTCCCGCGGGCTGCATGTCCTCCCCCCCGCCGGCCTGCAGGCCTACGAACCGTCAGGACCAGCGCCGCTCACCGCGCGCGAGGCCGACGTGCTGGAACTCCTCCAAGGTGGCCAGTCCAACGCCGAGATCGCCGCCTCGCTGCACGTCGGAGTGGAGACCATCAGGACCCACGCCCGCCACATCTACCGCAAGCTCGGGGTGAGCTCCCGGCGCGAACTGCGCTCGCCGGCTTAGAGCTGACCGTTCACCACGGCTGGCCAAAGCGCTCCCCAGAGACGAAGTCCTCGACCGGGTGGCGCGAGAGTCGCTGGGGCCACGGATCGGCGCGGTGTCCAACCGAAATGTGTCCCGCCATCGCGAGCCCGTCGGGGATGGCGAGCAGCGCCTTGACCTCGGCCTCGGCGGGGACCAGGAGCGTGGTGAAGGCGGCGCCGAGCCCCTCGTGGCGGACGCCGAGGAGGATGTTGTGGACAAACGGGTAGACAGACGCCCCACCCACGATGCTGGGGCGATCGAGCTCGGCGTCAGTGATGGCCAGGGCATCAAGCGCCACGCAGACGACGAGATGCACCGGAACCTCGTCGAAGCGGTGGGCGAACTCATCGGCGCCGCGGAGCATTCGCAGGCGTCCGGCGGACAGCCCGCTGGCCTCGCCGGCGTCGAGGGCCGCCCGGCCGCCGGTCTTGATCATGTACTCGTCCCACGGCTCCTCGTAGAGCTCGCGCAGGCGCCTGCGAGTCTCACGATGCGTGATGGCGATCACGCGCCAGCCTTGGCGGTTGCCGCCCGAGGGAGCGAAGCGGGCGTGCTCGAAGACGCGCTCGAGCGCCTCGCGTGACACCGGCTCATCGGTGAAGTAGCGCGTCGAGGGGGCGCAGCGCATCACGTCATAGAGCCCCGTGGGTTGGTCAGGCAACGGGCGTGCCGGCGCGGTCGGCGACGAGAAGCTCGGCGATCTGGACGGCGTTGGTGGCCGCCCCCTTGCGGAGGTTGTCGCTCACCACCCACATGGCAAGTGCGCGCGGGTGCGACTCGTCGCGACGCAGGCGGCCCACGAAGACCTCGTCGCGTCCCTGCGCGCCGAGCGGGGTGGGCACGTCCTCGAGGATCACGCCGGGCGCGTGAGCCAGCAGCTCCCGGGCATCCTCGGCGCTGAGCGGCTTGCGCGTCTCGAGGTTTACCGCCTCGGAGTGGCAGGTTCGCACCGGGACGCGAACGCAGGTGACGGCGACCCCGATCGACTCGTCCTCGAGGATCTTGCGCGTCTCGAACATCATCTTGCGTTCCTCGTCGGTGTGGTCGTCACCGTCGGCGAACGAGCCGGCGGCGCCGATCACGTTGAACCCGATGGGCGCCGCATACACCTCGGGGGCTGCCATCTCCCTGCCGTCGAGTGAAGCCCGGACCTGAGCCTCCAGCTCGGCGACAGCCTTCTGACCGGTGCCCGATACCGACTGATATGTGGCCACGACCAAGCGCTCGATCCCGACCGCACGGTGGATCGGGGCCAGCGCCACCATCAGCTGCATGGTCGAGCAGTTCGGGTTGGCGATCAGGCCGTGGTGACCAGCCAGCGCGTGCGGGTTGACCTCGGCCACGACCAGCGGCACCTCGGGATCGCGACGAAACGCGGACGAGTTATCGATGACGGTGGCGGCCTGGGCCACGAAGCGAGGCGCCCACTCGCGGGAGGTCCCCCCGCCGGCCGAGAACAGGGCGATGTCAAAGCCGCTCAGATCGGCGCGGTCGTCGAGCAGCTGTACGGTGCGGCCGTCGATCTCGGTGCCTGCTGACCGAGCGGAGGCGAAGAGGACGAGCTCGTCGGCCGGGAACTCACGCTCGCGCAGCAGCGCGAGCATCGTCCGGCCCACGGCGCCGGTCGCGCCGACCACCGCCACGCGAGTCATCGTGGCCCCTGCTCGCGTTCGATGCCGCCCTCGCCGAGGTCGAAGGCCGCGTGCAGCGCCCGGACAGCCTGGGGCACATCCCCGCTCCGGATCACGCACGAGATCTTGATCGGAGAGGTGGAGATCATCTCGATATTGATGCCCTCGCCGGCCAGAGTCTGAAAGACCTTGGCGGCGACCCCGGGGTGCGAGCGCATGCCGGCGCCGACGATCGAGACCTTGCCGATG
The DNA here is from genome assembly GCA_049697735.1 of Solirubrobacteraceae bacterium. Taxonomy (GTDB): domain Bacteria; phylum Actinomycetota; class Thermoleophilia; order Solirubrobacterales; family Solirubrobacteraceae; genus Palsa-465. The sequence goes on along the minus strand of JBAVWI010000243.1, from coordinate 2,432 downwards.
TCGCGATCAGTGTCCACGCGCGAGACGCCGAGCTTGGAGGAGACCGGTCCCAGCGCCTGCTCGGCGGCGCGCAGGTCCTCGGTGCCGATCGTGAATGAGACCTCGGCGTCGCGCCCCTCCTCGAGGGGCTCGTTCTGGATGATCGTGTCCACGTTGCAGTTGGCCTCGGCGAGGGCCCCGAAGATCGATGCCGCCGCGCCCGGGCGGTCGGGTACCCCGAGCAGGGTGATCCGAGCCTCGTCGGTGGAATGCGTCACGGCGGTGATGAGGGGGTGCTCCATCGTTTCGTCTTCTCCGAGGACAAAGGTACCGGGAGCGGGATCGAAGCTCGACCGGCAGTGCAGGCGCACAGCGTGCGTGCGGGCGTACTCGACCGCGCGCAATTGCAGGACCTTGGCTCCGGAGGCGGCCATCTCGAGCATTTCCTCAAAGCTGACCTGGGGGAGCTTGCGCGCGTTGGGCACCAGCCGCGGATCGGCGCTGAACACTCCGGCCACGTCGGTATAGATCTCGCAGACCTCGGCGTGGATGGCGGCGGCCAGGGCCACCGCGGTCGTGTCCGAGCCACCCCGGCCGAGGGTCGTGACGTCACTGCTGGTGGAGACACCCTGGAAGCCGGCCACGAGCACGATCAGATCTTGGTTGAGGGCGTCGCTGATCCGTTGCGCCCGTACGTCGACGATCCGCGCCTTGGTGTGCGAGGTGTCGGTGACGATCCCGGCCTGGGAGCCGGTGAGCGAAATCGCTCGGTGGCCAAGGTCGTTGATGGCCATCGCGCAGAGCGCGCATGAGATGCGCTCGCCGGTGGAGAGGAGCATGTCCATCTCGCGCCGGTCGGGGTCCGGTGAGACCTCCTCGGCCATGGCGATCAGCTCATCGGTGGTCTTGCCGCGGGCGGACAGCACGGCGACGACTTGCTTGCCCGACTCGCGTTGGGCGACGATCCGCCGCGCCGCGCTCTTGATTCGCTCGGCGTCGGCGACGGAGGTACCGCCGAACTTCATGACCACGGTCTCGGGCACAGCGCCGAAGCGTACGAGAGAGCGGGCTAGACGGAGCGCCGGCCGGACATGGCCCGGCCCAGCGTCAGCTCGTCGGCGTACTCGAGGTCGGCTCCGACCGGCAAACCGCTGGCCAGCCGGGTCACCGAGAGCTCGGGCTGTCGCTGACGCAGGCCCGCAGCGATGTGGAGCGCAGTCGCTTCGCCAGTCGTGGTCGGGTTGGTGGCGATGACCACTTCGCGCACGCCATCGCTCTCGGCGCGTGCGTACAGCTCACCGATCTTGAGGTCCTCGGGGTCGACGCCGTCGATGGGCGACAGGGCTCCTCCGAGCACGTGGTAGCGGCCGGCAAACTCGTGCGTGCGCTCGATCGAAATCACGTCCGAGGGCTCCTCGACGACACAGATCAGCTCGGGGTCGCGACGCTCGTCGGAGCAGATCCGGCACCGGGGCCCGTCGGCGAGGTTGAAGCACACCTCGCACAGGCCGATCCGCTCCTTGACCTCGCGGATCGCTTCGGCCAGCGCTCCGGCCTCTTCGTCGCTGGCGCGGAGGATGTAGAAGGCGAGCCGCTGTGCGGTGCGCCCGCCCACCCCGGGGAGCTTGGAGAGCTCGGTGATCAGGCGTTGAACGGGAGGGGCGTACAAAGTGGTTAGAGGCCGGGCAGCCCGAGTCCGCCCAGGCCACCGCCGCCCAATCCGCCGGCGATCCCGCCCATCTTCTCGGCCGCCCGCTCCTGTGCGGCGCGCAGGCCCTCGTTGACCGCGGCCAGAACCATGTCCTGGAGCAGCTCGACATCGTCGGGATCGATGGCTTCGGGATCGATCTTGATCGACTTGATGACCAGGTCACCCGTCACCTGGACGGTGACCATGCCGCCGCCGACCGAGGCGTCGACGACCTCGTCCTTGAGCGCCTCCTGGGCGGCGATCATGTCCTCTTGCATCTTCTGAGCCTGCTTGAGGAGCTGCTGCATGTTGGGCTGGGGCATGGCTACTTGGCCTCTTCCTGGTCGGGGTCGTCGAGCACTTCCTCGGCGTCGAACTCCTCCACGAAGCGTCGCACGAGCTCCTCGCCGCTGAGCGCCGTGGAATCGTCGTCGAGCGGAGCCGGGGCATCATCGCGGAGCTCGTAGCGAAGCTTCAGCGAAGCACCGGTCACCGAGCGAACGGCGTCGGCGGCGGCGCGGCGATAGTCGTCCTGCTCGGCCTTGCGTTTGAAGAAGGCGCCGCCGCTCGGGAAGGCGAGGGTCAGCGCCTCGCCCTGGAGGATCACGGGACGCGCTGCCTCAAGGGTGGCGGCGAGCATCGCGTTGGCTTGGCGGACGTAGTCCACGACCGCCGGCCAGGAAGCGACAAGCGTGCCCAGCTCGGGCTCGGGTCCCGCTCCGGGCGGGAGGGCGTCGGCGGCCGGAGCCGGCTCACTCAGCGC
>JBAVWI010000242.1:0-11958 GCA_049697735.1 Solirubrobacteraceae bacterium | reverse complement strand
CCTCCGGCTGGCACGCCGCCGCCGGCCGCCACGCCGTCGCCGGCTGTTCCTGAGCTGCCATCATCGGCCCATCCCGCCGAAGACGAGCCCGATTCCGAGGCGCTGGGGGTGGGGTACGCGACCGGGGGCGCCGAGGCCAGCTCCGCCGATCCACAGCCTGTGACCGGAGATCATGAGCTCGCCACGGGGGAGACCGACGGGTACGACTTCGAGACCGGCGAGCACGAATTCGAGGCCGGCGAGCACGAGTTCGAGGCCGGCGAGCACGAGTTCGAGGCCGGCGAGCACGAGTTCGAGGCCGGCGACCACGAGTTCGAGGCCGGCGACCACGAGTTCGAGTCACCGGTTGGCACGCGTCGCGTCAGTCACCGCGAGACACTTGCCGCGCGCGGAGACCAGACCACGCGGGCACAGCGCCCCCGACGTCCTCGGCGCGCCCGGGGTCGAGCCGAGGGCGGGCGCACGAGCCACTCTTGGCTGGGCCGGATCGTTTCGCTGATCGCGCTCGCGGTGGCCGCGGCCCTGATCTGGTTCCTGATCCAGCTCTTTCAGCCCTTCCAGGGGTCGGCGCACGGTCGTGTGACAGTGGTCGTTCCGGCCAAGGCGACCTCGAGTCAGATCGGCGACCTGCTTGCCCGTGACGGGGTCATCTCGTCGAGCTTGTTCTTCGAGCTCCGGGCCACGCTGGCCGGTGAGCGCAGCAGTCTGCGCTCCGGCGTCTACCACCTCCAGCTGGGGATGAGCTACGGCGACGTCCTGACCGCGTTGACCAAGGCGCCCCCGGCCGCCAAGGTCACGGCGCTGACCATCACCGAAGGCCGGACCCGGCAGTACATCAACGCGCGTCTGAAGTCACAGCACCTCGGCAACGGCTACCTGGCCGACACCCGGCACTCTGCGCTGATCGACCCTCGCCAGTACGGCCTGCGCCACGCGCCGCCCACACTCGAAGGCTTCCTCTTTCCCGACACGTACCAGCTGATCGATCCGGTCAAGGTCTCGGCCCTGGTTACCGATCAGCTCAAGACGTTCAAGCAGAACTTCGCCACGGTCAACCTCAAGTACGCCCAAGGCAAGCATCTGACGGCCTATGACGTGCTCACGATCGCCTCATTGATCGAAGCCGAGGCCGCCTCGGCGCGTGACCGCCCGCTTGTCGCCTCGGTGGTCTACAACCGGCTGGCCGCCGGGATGGAGCTCCAGTTCGACTCCACGACGCGGTACGCAACCGGCAATTACACCCAGCCGATTACCGTCTCGCAGCTGCACTCGCCCTCGCCCTGGAACACCCACACCCACCTTGGGCTGCCGCCGACGCCGATCGACAGCCCCGGGCTGGCGGCGATCAACGCGGCCGCCCATCCCGCGCGGACCAACTACCTGTTCTTCTTCGCGCGCCGTTGCGGGCGCGGGACCGCTTTTGCCGCCACGTACTCCCGGTTCCTGAACCTGGCCGCCCAAGACGCGCGTCGCCCCTGCGGGCGCTGATGGCCAATCACAGCTCGAGCGCAGGCGGCGAGCGCCGCTCGGCTCCGCGCACACGGCTGGGCGTGCTGGGCTGGCCGGTTGCCCACTCTCTCTCCCCACGCATTCACAACGCGGCCTTGGCCGCGGTGGGCCTTTCCGACTGGCGCTATCAGCTCCTGCCGGTCCCGCCGGAACTGTTCGCCGAGGTCTTGGCCGGCCTCGCCGGGGCCGGGTTTCGCGGCGCCAACGTGACCCTTCCGCACAAGGAGGCCGCGCTCGCCCTGGCCACCCGGCCCAGCCAGCGGGCCGCCGCGATCGGAGCGGCCAACACGCTGATTTTCGGCGGCGAAAATGACGTGGTGGCCGACAACACCGACGCACCGGCCCTGATCGCCGCCCTGCCCCGACCGGTTGTCGGAGCTTCGGCGCTGGTGCTGGGCGCGGGGGGGAGCGCCCGGGCCGTGGTCTGGGCACTGCTCGACGCTGGGGCGGCCTCGGTGGCGGTCTGGAACCGCAGTCCGGAGCGCGCCCGGCGGCTGTGTGCGCAACTCGGCGGGACTCCGACCGAGACGGTCGTCGCGGCCGATGTGCTCGTCAACTGCACGTCGATCGGTCTCGACGGATCGAAGTCGATGGCCGGGCTGCCGATCGGCCCCCAGGACCTGGCTGACTACGGCTGCATCGTGGATCTCGCCTACAGCGCGGGCGGCACCGGGCTGACCCGCGCCGCTCGGGGCGTGGGCCGTCCGATCGTGGACGGACTCGATCTCCTGGTCGGCCAGGGTGCGCTGAGCTTTGAGCGCTTCACCGATCGCCAGGCGCCCGTGGCGGTCATGCGGGCGGCCGCCCGCGAACCCGCAGCGGGCCCAGAGAGCCGGTGACGGCAGGCCACGAATTCTCGCGCGTGCCCTAAGGTGCGGCTCCGATGAGTACCGAAGATGCAGCGGGCGAGGCCGCGACCTGCCGCCCCTGCCGGGGGACGGGACGGCTGATCTCCGGGCTGGGCGGCGAGCCCCACGAGGTCGTCTGCCCGTGGTGTCAGGGCACAGGCCGGCGGATCCCCGGGATCGACGCCCAGGAGCATCCCGCCGAGGCCGGCGTCTCGCCGGCCCCGCAGGACGCTCCGCAGGCGCAGGACGCTCCGCAGGCGCAGGACGCCCCGCCGGCTGATCCCCCCGCCTAAGCTGAACCCTCACATGGGCTTGGAACTGACCACCGCCGGGGAGTCGCACGGCCCCGGCCTCACCTGCATCGTTCAAGGTCTGCCCGCCGGGCTCGAGCTCGACCGCGAGGCGTTGGACCGCGATCTCGCTCGCCGTCAGCTCGGCCACGGTCGTGGCGGTCGGATGAAGATCGAGCACGACCGGGTGGAGGTCACGGCTGGGGTCCGCCACGGCCGGACACTGGGCGGTCCGGTCGCGCTTCAGGTGGTCAACCGCGACTACGCCAACTGGGAAGAGCGGATGAACCCCTGGCCGGTCGCGGCTGAGACGGCCGAGGTGCACCTCCCCCGGCCCGGGCACGCGGATCTGGTCGGCACGCAGAAGTACGGCCTCAGCGACGTCCGTGACGTGCTCGAGCGGGCCAGCGCGCGCGAAACCGCGGCTCGCGTGGCCGGCGGCGCGCTCGCCAGGGCATTCCTGGGCGTCCTGGGGGTGAGCGTCTTCTCGCACGTCATCCAGATCACGGGCGTCCGCGCCCCCCGCCGCGACGACCTCGAGCCGGCTGACTTCGCCGACGTCGACGAGTCTCCGGTTCGCTGCCTGGACCCCGAGGCCAGCCGGGCGATGGTGGCGGAGATCAACCGGCTGCGCAAAGCCAACGAATCCCTGGGCGGCGTCTTCGAGGTGCGTGCCTTCGGGCTCGTGCCCGGCCTGGGCTCCCACGTCTCGTGGCGGGAGCGCCTCGACGGCAGGCTCGGGCAGGCGATTCTCTCGATCCAGGCCATCAAGGCAGTCTCGATCGGCGACGGCCTCGAGGTCGCCGGCCTGCCCGGCTCCCAGGCTCACGACGAGATCTTCTACTCCGAGGCCCGCGGTGGCTACTGGCGTGAGACCAACCGCGCGGGCGGCGTCGAGGGCGGCATGACCACCGGCGAGCCACTCGTCGTTCGCGGGGCGATGAAGCCGCTGCCGACCCTCACCAAGCCGCTGCGCTCGGTCGACATCGCCACCCATGAGCCGGCCGAGGCGCTGCGCGAGCGCACCGACTCATGCACCGTACCGGCGGCGGGGGTGGTGGCCGAGGCGATGGTAGCCTTCGTGCTCGCCGACGCCTGCCGCGACAAGTTCGGCGGCGATCACATCGATGACGTCCGCGCAGCCGTCGCGGCCTACCGGGAGCGGATCGGATGGCCACCGAGCTGAAGCCCGCCGCCGCCGCCGCCGTCGGTCAGCGCGTCGTGGTCATCATCGGCTTCATGGGAGCCGGAAAGTCGACGGCCGCCCGGGCTGCCGCCCAAGCACTCGGATCGGAGGCCGTAGATGTCGACTTCGTGATCGAGGAGCGGCTCGGCAAGCCGATTGCCCGCATCTTCGCCGAGGATGGCGAGGCCGCATTCCGGGACGCGGAGGAGCGGATCACGCTCGAGCTGCTCGAGGCAGGACCAGCGGGCTTGGCTCCTCGCGTGGTTGCTCTCGGGGGTGGGGCGATCGAATCCTCGCGGGTCAGGGAGGCACTGAGGCGCCATCTCGTGGTCTGGATCGACATCGATCCCGAGACGGCCTGGGGCCGTTGCCAGGACAGCGGCCGCCCCCTGGCGGCTGACCGCTCACGCTTCAACGCCCTGCACGCCGAGCGCGAACCCGTCTACGCGCAGCTGGCCGACCTCGTGGTCCCGACCGAGCGGTCACGTCACGTGTCCGACGCGCTGGAGGCGGCCGCCGGACTCCCCCCCGGTGCGCGGATGCTCTGGGCAGCGAGCGCGTCTGGTGACTACCCGGCCTTCATCGGTCGGGGGCTGATCACCGAAGCGCGGTTCTGGCCCGCCACCGTGCCCGGGCGTCGCTTCCTGGTCACCGATGGCGCGGTGGCCCGTCTCTACGCCGACGTCATGCCGCCGTTGGACGGTCGCGTGGCGATCATGCCCGGCGAGCAGTCAAAGACGATTGCCCATGCCGAGATCGTGTGGTCGGAGCTGGCCCGGGCGGGGATGACGCGCGCCGACGTGGTCCTCGCGCTGGGGGGCGGGGTCGTGGGTGACCTGGCGGGCTTCTGCGCCGCCACCTACCAGCGAGGCGTCCGCTACGTCCAGATCCCCACCACCCTGGTGGCCCAGGTTGACTCCGCCTACGGCGGCAAGACCGGAGTGGACCTCGAGGAGGCCAAGAACTACGTTGGCGCATACCACCAGCCCCAAGCGGTGATCGCCGACCTCCGGGTGCTTGACACCCTGCCCCCCGCGGAGCTCTCGGCTGGCTATGCCGAGGTGGTCAAGACGGCCCTGATCACCGGCGGGGGCCTGTGGGATCGGGTCCGGGGCGGGGCCGAGCCCAACGACGAGTGCGTCATCACCGCCTGTGCGCTCGCCAAGCTACGCATCGTCGCCCGCGACGAGCGCGACGACGGCGTGCGCCAGGTCCTCAATCTGGGCCACACGGTCGGCCACGCGATCGAGACCGTCACCGGCTACGCGGCTTACCGTCACGGCGAAGCGGTCGGACTCGGGCTGCTGGCTGCGCTGCGCCTCTCGGGACAGGGAGACCTGCGCGACGAGGTGGCGGAGCTGTTGCGCTCCCGAGACCTGCCCGTGAAACTGGACGGAGTCGACCCCGACGCGGTCGTGATGGCCACCGCCCGGGACAAGAAGCGGGTGGGGCAGGGACCGGTTCCGTTCGTGCTGTTGCCCGCGCCCGGCTCACCTCAGACCGGCAGCACGGTGGCTCCACGCGAGCTGATCGCCGCGGTCAGAGAACTGGGAGACTAGGCCCGTGGCCGTAGACACGCGCAACCGCGTCGAGGTGATGCACGGGGCCAACCTTGACCAGGTCGGGCGCCGCGATCCAGCCCAGTACGGGAACATGGACTTCACCGAGCTCGAGCTCCACATCTCCGCGACGGCGGCTGAGCTCGGCCTGCAGGTCCGCTTCTTTCAGACCAACCACGAGGGTGACTTCATCGAGCACCTGCACCGGCTCGACGGTCTGGCCGACGGGATCATCCTCAACCCCGGGGCGTGGACCCACTACTCCTACGCGATCCGTGACGCGCTCGAGCTGACCAATCTGCCCGCGATCGAGATCCACCTGTCAGACGTGGATTCGCGCGAGGAGTGGCGCCGGCACTCGGTCATCCGCGAACTCTGCATCGATCGCGTGGCCGGCCAGGGTCCGGCCGGGTACCGGGTGGCCCTGGACCGGATGCGAAAGGAGTTCGGCTCCGCGGCATGAGCGATCGCGCGGCACGGCTGGCCGTCCTGCTCGACGAGGCGGAGCTGGACCTGCTCCTGGTCACCAACCTTGTCAACGTCCGCTACCTGACCGGCTACACGGGCAGCAACGGGCTGGCCCTGGTCGGCCCCGAGACACGGCTGTTCGTGACCGACTTTCGCTACGTCGAGCAGGCCGCGGTCGAGGTCGAGCCGAGCTTTGAGCGCCGCCGCAGCCAATTCGAGCTGTTTGATGCTCTCACCGCCGAACTGCCCACCGGGGATCTGCGGATGGGCTTTGACGACGCCAATCTGACAGTTCGCCAGCACGCGCGGCTGGGTGAGCTGCTGCCCGGGCGGGTGGAGCTGGTCGGCGCCGCCGGGTTGGTCGAGCGTCTGCGGGCGATCAAGGACCCCGAGGAGACCGAGTACATCCGCGCTGCCGCCGCGGTTGCCGACGCGGCGCTGACCCACGTGCTCGAGGCGGGGCTGGCCGGACGTAGCGAGCGCGAGTTCGCGCTCGCGCTCGAGACAGCGATGCGCGAGCAGGGAGCCCAGCGCCCGTCCTTTGACGCGATCGTCGCCGCGGGCCCGCACGGGGCGCTGCCTCACGCCACGCCCCGTGACGTTGCCATCACCTCCGGGGAGCTGGTGGTGATCGACTGGGGCGCCGAGGTCGACGGCTACTGCTCGGACTGCACCCGCACGCTCGCCGCCGGCGAACCCACCGCTCAGGCACGCGAGGTTTATGAACTGGTCCTCAGCGCCCAGTTGACCGGCCTCGAGGCCGTTCGGGCGGGGGCCGACGGGCGGGCCGTCGATGCCGCTGCGCGCGCGGTGATCGAGGCCGCCGGCCACGGAGACAACTTCGGGCACGGCCTCGGTCACGGTGTGGGCGCCGAGATCCACGAGGCGCCTCGCCTTTCGGCGCGCTCCGAGGATGAGCTGCAGAGCGGAAACGTTGTCACCGTCGAGCCAGGCGTGTACCTCTCCGGGCAGCTGGGCGTGCGGATCGAGGATCTCGTGGTGGTTACCGACGAGGGTTGCGAGATCCTCACCTCGCTGGACAAGACGCTCCGGGTAATCGGCTGAGCGGGCCCATCGGCGACGGGCGCCGGTGAGCCATCCTGTGCGCTCGTTGCCGTCAACGGACCCACGGGATGAACCACTAGACTCGCCCACCGGCCATGTTGAGCACAAATCAGTTCCGCAACGGGAACCACATCGATGTCGACGGGACGATTTTCAAGATCGTCGAGTTCCAGCACGTCAAGCCCGGAAAGGGCGGTGCCTTCGTGCGCACCAAGCTGCGCCGGTCCAGCGACGGGGCCGTGATCGACCGCACGTTTCGCGCCGGCGAGAAGTTCCGCGCCGTGCGCACCGAGGTCCGGCGCATGCAGTACCTCTACCGCGACGGGACCGATGCCCATTTCATGGATAGCCAGAGCTATGAGCAGCTGACCATTCCCGAGGCTACGCTGGCCGACGAGCTGCGGTTTATGAAGGACTCCGACGAGGTGGAGCTGCTCTATATCGACGACGAGCCGGCCGGCGTCCAACTGCCCTCGGCGATCGACCTCCAGGTGACCGAAACCGAGCCCGGCCTGCGCGGCGACACGGCCTCGGGGGGCGGCACCAAGCCGGCCACGCTCGAGACCGGCGCGCGGATCCAGGTGCCACTGTTCGTCAACATCGGGGATGCAGTTCGGGTCGACACCCGCTCGGGCGAGTACATGTCGCGTGCGTAGGTCCGATCAGCGCCGCGCCGCCGTCTGGGCGCTCTACCAGAGCGACCTGCTCGGCCGCCCGCTGGAGGAAACCTTCCCGCGGGACGTCCACTCCTTCACGCGGGCGCTGGCCGCGGTAGTCACCGAGCACCACGCCGAACTCGACGGGCTCATCTCGAGCTATGCCAGCGGCTGGTCACTGGAGCGGATCGCCCCGCTTGAGCGCTCGATTCTGCGCGTGGGCCTAGCCGAGATGCTGCACGCCCAAGAGCTGCCCGGCGAGCACGCGATACCGCCCGAGGGAGCGATCGATGAGGCAGTCGAGACGGCCAAGCAGTTCTGCGGCGCCGAGGCTCCCGGCTTCATCAACGGAATTCTCGGCTCGGTTCTGCGCGAGCGCAGCACGGCCGGCAACGGCCCGCACACCTAGCCGTTCAGGTACGGGCCGTAAGCCCAACGTAGGAAGTTCGGCCGCGGTCCGGGCGAGACGCGACAATCTGGTCATGAGGCTTCTCGTCGTCGACGATGATCGCGGCTTGCGGGACGTGCTGCGCCGCGCCCTGACGCTGTCGGGCTACGAGGTCCGTCTGGCCGAGACCGGCTCGGAGGCGCTCTCGGCTCTGAGCAGCGAGGTCCCCGACGCGATGGTGCTCGACATCGGGCTGCCCGACATCGACGGGCTCGAGGTCTGCCGGCTGATCCGGAGGGAGGGCAACCGCGTGCCGATCCTGATGCTGACCGCCCGCGACGCCGTCTCTGACCGCATCGATGGACTCGACGCCGGCGCCGATGACTACCTGGTCAAGCCCTTTGACATCGATGAGCTCAAGGCCCGGCTGCGGGCGCTGCTGCGCCGGGCCGGCGGCGAGGGTGACGTCGACGGCGGTCTCTCCTTCGGCGACCTCCGGCTTGACCCGGCGCGCCACGGCGTGACAGTCAACGGCAAGTTCGTCGAGCTGACCCGGACCGAGTACCAGTTGCTCGAGTTGCTGATGCTCAACCCGCGCCGGGTACTGCCTCACTCGTTGATCTATGACCGTGTCTGGGGATACGACTTCGGGCCTACCTCCAACGCTCTGCGCGTCTATGTCGGCTACCTGCGCCGCAAGCTCGAGGACGCCGGTGCCGAGCCCCTGATCCACACCGTGCGCGGCGTGGGTTACGCCCTGCGGGAGCCGGCAGATTGAGTCTGCGCGCCCGCATGGGACTTGCCGCGGGGATCGCCGTAGCCCTGGCCGTGATCGCGGTCGCCGTCACCGCCTACGCCGGCACACGCTCCCAGCTGCGGGGCCAGATCGACCAGTCGCTGCAGACGCTGGCCTCTCCGCTGCTGATCCGCGCCGGGGTGATCCCCACTCCGCCGCTCCCGGGACAGCGCGGCCGCCCCGGCAGCCCCGTGCCAGGCGGGACCCCTGCCGCCCCGCACACGAGCACGACCAATGCGGCCAAGGCCAATGCCGATGCAGCACAGGACGCCGCCAGCCAGCCGGCCCCCGCGCGCCCGTCCCCCAAGACGGCGCAGCACACCCGGGTGATCAGGTCGGGCGGCCTGATTCTCGGGGTCAGCAGCGGTGACTGTGACAACGGTCTCGGCATTGACGAGACCCGGGGAGCCGGCTTCGGCGGTGCCACGGGCTACGTCCAGCTCGTCAGCCCCAACGGCAAGCAGGTCTGCCTCCCGCTCAGCGAGAAGACGGTGATCCCAGTCGACGCCCGAGTTCGCGCGCTCGCCGCCGGCGGCCACGGCCACTATCTCAGCGACGCCGAGGTCGGCTCAATCCAGCTGCGCACGCTCGTCTACGGGCTGGGCTCGCGGGGCGCGCTGATGGTGGCCCTGCCGCTCACCGATGTCAACCATGCCCTCAAGGACCAGATCCTGCTGCTGCTCCTGGTCGCCGCCGGGGGGGTCCTGCTCGCCGGGCTGCTTGGCCTCCTGGTGGCGCGGACGGCGCTGCTCCCGATTGCGCGCTTCACCCGCCAGACCGAGACGATCGCCCTCACGCCGGAGCGCCTGGATAATCAACGGCTCGATGTCCACGGAGGCGACGAGCTGGCCCGGCTGGCCTTGACCTTCAACCGCACGCTCGATGCGCTGGAGGGCTCTGTCCAAGCCCAACGCAACCTGGTCGCCGACGCTTCCCACGAGCTGCGGACCCCGATCGCCACCATCCGAGCCAACCTGCAGCTGATGCGCGACGAGGAGCTGCTCTCGCCCGAGGACCGCGAGGCGCTGCGGGCGGACGTGATCGAGGAGCTCGACGAGCTCACGGCCTTGGTCGGCGATGTGGTCGAGCTCGCGCGGGGCAGCAAGCCGAGCACCGAGATGGGGGACGTCCGCGTCGACCAGATCGTCTCGGGGGCCGTCGATCGAACTCGCCGGCGGGCACCCCAGCTGACCGTTGTCACCACGCTTGAGCCCACGCTGGTTCGCGGCGAGGGAGACCGGATCGCTCGCGCGGTGAGCAACCTGCTCGACAACGCCGCCAAGTGGAGCCCCGCGGGCGGCCGGATCGAGGTCGGGTTGCAGGACGGAGTCCTCAGCGTCCGTGACCACGGTCCCGGCTTCCACGAGGAGGATCTGCCCTTCGTGTTTGACCGCTTTCACCGGGCCCGCGACGCCCGCTCCAAGTCGGGGTCGGGTCTGGGCCTGGCCATCGTCCGCCAGGCCGCCGAGGCCCACGATGGCTTTGTGGAGGCCGGCAACGCACCCGATGGCGGCGCGCTGATGAGGATCAGCTTCGGTCCCGCGCTCGACCTCGCGTCAATGGAGGAGGACGCCCTCAGCGGGGGAGGGCCTCGGTGAGGATGACGACCTGCTGGAAGGTCGGCCGGTTCTGAAGCAGCGCGCGGAAGACTACTTTTGTCGATCGGCGGCGGGCGAGTTCAGTGCTAGCGGACTCGACCCCGCAGCAACGGCTGCAGAGACGGCGTACACGGGCAGGCCGCGCCGCGCAGCCGCGTCAGGCCGAGCAGATCCTCGACTGCCTGCAGGGTCGAGTAGTGGTCGGTGGGCGTGCGCAGCTGGGCGCCGGCCCGCGCCCCCGGGCCGGCCACGATCGTGGCCACGTGACCACCGGAGGCAAGCCGGCAGCAGCCCTGATCGCTGGTCCCCTCATCCCAGGTCAGGAAGAGAACGCCACGCGGTCCGAGCGTGGCGAGCAGCGCCGGCACCAGGTGTGACAGGAAGCGATCGCCGGTGGCGGGGCTGCAGTCATGCATGTCATGGCAGAGGTTGGGAGTGATCCAGACAAAGCGCGGCAGGCTATGAGCGCGCTCGTCGGTACCCAACTGGGACAGCGCCACGATGTGCCCACAGCTCGCCGGGTGGCTGGCGATCGGCCGGTAGTAGACGAACGGATCGTGCTTCTTGGCGTACTGGCTCGCCCCGCTTCCCGCAAAACAGGACCGCGGCAGATCCTCCATGTACGCCTTCCAGGACACGTGCGCGGCGAGCAGCTGCCCCCCGAGCCCAGGAGTCCCGACCGAGCAGTCCGTGCAGTCGCTGGTGATACCGAAGGTCGAGCCGCCGGTCAGGGCCAGGTAGTTGGGCAGCGATGGATGGCTGATTGCGAACATCGAGCGGGCCAACGCATACCGGGAGGCCAGCCGGTTGATGTACGGCGTGGCGGAGGAGCCGATGATGTCCGAGAACTCCTCGTTCTCCATCACGATCACCGCCACGTGGGTGGGCGGCCCTGCGGTCAGGGTCGTCACCGCCGACGGGGTTAGCTGCACGTGTCCGAAGCGGCGCTGGCTCGCCCCACACCCGGCCACGGCGGCGGCCGTGACCACGAGCACGGTCAGCACCGCGACGAGGGGCGGGCCCGACCTCGAACTCACCTGGAGGTTCCCAGGAGACCCGAGCCGCTGGCGATCGCGATCATGCGCCCGTCGGCGTCCCTGACCTCGGCCGTCGATACGGCAATCCGCCGTCCCGCGTGCACGACGCGGGCATCGGCGCGGGCAGGACGCCCGTCACTGACCAGAGGCCGCAGCAGGTTGAGCTTTACTTCGACCGGCGTGAACTCGGTTCCGGTCGAGATCTGGGTGGCCACCGCCAAGGAGATCGTCGCCTCGGCCAGCAGAGCCACGATCCCGCCCTGGACGCGTCCCGCCGGCGGCGCGCAGAACCAGGCGCTGGCGGGAAGGGTCAGCGTCGCTGCGCCGTCTCGAGCTGATTCGACGGCGAGGCCTGTGAACGTGTGCAGGGCGGGCTGAGTGCCGGTTTCGCCGGTGAGAGGACGTTGCCAGGGATCCGGGGTGTCAGATCCTCCGGGATGCTCGAGGGGGGCGGCCGGGGCGTGCGGCGAGACAGCCGGCAAGGTCACGCACAGCGAGCTGCCGTGGGCGATCAGCACACCCGCTTCGTCACGGACTGTCACTTCGGACAGGGCCACG
>JBAVWI010000241.1:0-2230 GCA_049697735.1 Solirubrobacteraceae bacterium | reverse complement strand
AGCCAGCCGGCGGCCGCGCTGCGCCTCGGGCCGCAGCCGGCGCTCAAGCGCAAAGCGCAGCTCCCGGCCGCGCTCCTGAAAGATGCGCAGGCGGATGAAGTTGACCTGGCGCATGGTCTCGTTGTGCCAGTGGTAGAGGCGCTCCTGCCACGGGGTCAGCGGCCGGCGACGGGGACGCCCCGGGGTGTAGCCGTAGGCGGCCAGCTCGGGGCCGGCCAGGGTGGCAAAGATCTGCTGGTCGCGGGCTGGCATCTCGGTCCGCCAGCGGCCACTGGCCGAGGTGTGGATGCCGTCAAACAGGGTCGGGAACCAGCCCTTCTGGTCGGCGACGATCTTGCCCCGGTCGGCGCGATCGATGGCCAGCATCTCGGGACGGAACTCGAGGCCGACGAAGGCGCAGATCGCGGGCACCACCTCAGCCGGGGAGGCGACCAGGTCCTCGTAGCGGACGGTCATCACCTGCTCGGGATGCTCGGCCTGGGCGCGCTGCCCGATGCGGATGCCGCGCGCCCACCATTGGGCCGCCGCCCATGCGTTGTTGGGGCCGAAGGGCAGGCGGCGGACCGACAGCGCGACGTCGCGCCCGTCGCGGACCAGGATCACGAAGCGGGCCTGGGCCCAGACCGCGAGCAGGGGGTCGATGTGATGGACGTAGTGGGGGGTCTTGTCGGCCCAACGTGGCTTGCCGGCGGCAGCGGCGTAGGCGACGAACGGCGCCTCCATGGCAAACCGGTAGGCCTGCTCGTGGCTGAGGCCGGGAGGGAGGGGCGGCGGCGGCCCGCTCAACTCCCACAGGGCGATCTTGGGGTGCCACCAGACCTCCTGCAAAAACTGCATCGCCCGCTCGGGGTCGCCGAGCTCGCCAGCTTCCCAGACCGCGCCGTAATCGGTGAGGATCATCGACTCGGGCGGGATCGCCACCTCGGGCCCGGCGTCGAGGATCAGCCGCAGCATCGTCGTGCCCGAGCGGTCGTTGCCGACGATGAAGAAGGGCGCGGACACGGCCCGCGAATCTACCGACGTGCGGCGTTCAGGCCAGATGTGGGGCCAGCAGGGACAGATCGGCCGCGCTGAGCCGGTCTGAGGCCGAGTTGGCCTGATGCCAGAACGGGTAGAGCAGCGGCGGCCGGCTGATCTCCTCGAGCTGGCGCAGCTCCTCCGCGGTCAGTTCGAGCTCGGCCGCCTCGAGGTTGTCGGCCAGCTGCTCGTCGGTCCGCGCCCCGATCACCACCGAGCTGACGCTGGGCCGCGTCAGCACCCAGGCCAGCGCGACCTGCGCCGCCGAGACGCCGCGTCCCTCGGCCACGTCAACCAGGACGTCGATCGTGTCATAGAGCGCGTCCTCGTCGTAGACCGGGGGCTCGTCCCACTCACCCACGTGACGTGTGCCCTCGGGCGGGTCCTGGCCGCGGCGATACTTGCCCGACAGCAGACCCCCGGCCAACGGGCTCCAGGCCAACGTGCCGAGACCCTGGTCGAGCGCCATCGGGACCAGTTCGTACTCGATCGAGCGCTCCTGCAGCGAGTAATAGACCTGCTGGCTGACGAAGCGCGGCAGGCGCTCGCGCTCCGCGATCCCGAGCGCCTTCATGACCTGCCAGGCCGCGTAGTTGCTTACCCCCACGTAGCGGACCTTGCCCGAGTCGACGAGGTACTGAAGCGCTTCGAGGGTCTCCTCCAGCGGCGTCATGCCGTCCCACTCGTGCACCTGGTAGAGGTCGATGTGGTCGGTGCGCAGCCGCCGCAGGCTGGCTTCGCAGCCCGAGATCACGTGGTGACGGGAGAGTCCGGCCATGTTCGGGTCCTCGCCCATCCGGAAGCGGACCTTGGTGGCGACCAGGAAGTCGTCGCGCCGTCCCTGGAGCACCTCGCCGACGATCTCCTCGGCGCGACCGATCGAGTAGATGTCGGCGGTGTCGATCAGGTTGACCCCGGCGTCGCGGCACATGTCGATCTGGCGCCGGGCACCCTCGACGTCGGTGGTTCCCACCCTCTCGAATCCGCCTGAACCCCCGAAGGTCATCGTTCCCAGGGTCAAGGCGGAGATCTGCAGTCCTGACGTGCCGAGCGGGCGATAATCCATGACGGGAGTCCTTTCGATGCTTTCGGGCGCTTTCGGTGAGGCTAGCCATGCACACCCGGGCTAGCCATGCACACCCGGGCTAGCCATGCACAGCCGTGGCGCCACCGGAGCCGGTCGCGTCAGCCACCGGCGGCGGTCTTGGGGCGC
>JBAVWI010000240.1:0-13101 GCA_049697735.1 Solirubrobacteraceae bacterium | reverse complement strand
GCGCGCCACCGGGCTCGAGCCGCCGGTGGTCGGTCTCGTCAGCCAGCGCCCGCAGAAGCGCCGCGCACAGGCGCGGGCCCTCCCGGGTCAGGTCGGCGGCTAGGATCCGCGGCGCATCGTCGAGCGGAGCCCGCTCGAGCAGCGCCAGCAGCCAGCCCTTGGTCAGGTCCTCAGCCCGATCCAGAAGCGCATCAATGGGCGCGTCCGCAACCGGTCGCGCCCGGCGGCGGCGAGGTGGACCTGACAGCATCGCAAGTCTTGTATCACGCGTCCCAGTCGGCTCGATCACGAAAATGCTCAAAATCCGAGGTTCCGAAATGGCGACCAAGTTGATCACGGTGGCAGAGGCCAGGACACGGATCCTCGAGCGCGTCACCCCGCTGCACTCCGAGCCGCAGCCGGTATCGGCCGCGCTGGGCCGGATCCTGGCCGCCGACGTCCTGGCCGCGGGCGACGTGCCCCGCTTCCCGTCCTCGGCCATGGATGGGTACGCGATCCACGCGGGTCCCGCGGACCGGCGGCTGACGGTGGTCGATGAATCTCGGGCCGGGCGCCCAGCCCAACACGCCCTGCGCGGTGGCGAAGCGATCCGCATCTCCACCGGGGCCGCGGTGCCCGAAGGCGCGACCGCGGTTGTCCCGCAGGAGCACGTCGACGCCGATGGTGCCGAGATCCTGACCAAAGCCGAAGTGCGCGCCGGTCAGAACGTCCGCGCCCCGGGCGAGGACATGCGCTCGGGGACCACGATCCTCACCGCCGGCCGGGTTTTGGGCGCTATCGAGCTCGGGGCGGTCGCCACCGCGGGGCTGGGGCGCGTACAGGTTACGCAGCGTCCTCGCGCGGCTGTCCTGTGCACCGGGGACGAGCTTCGAGCCCCGGGAGAGCCCCTGGGGCCAGGCGAAATCCACAACTCAAATGCGCCGATGCTGACCGGTCTGGCCGCGTCGGGAGGTGCGCAGACGAGCGAGGCGCAGCGGCTGCCCGACGATCGCGCGGCGACCCGCGCGGGCATCGCGACCGCGCTGGAGAGCTCCGACGTGGTGCTGATCTCGGGCGGCGTCTCGGTCGGCCCCCACGATCACGTCAAGCCCGTGCTCGCCGATCTGGGCGTGCAGGAGGTGTTCTGGAGCGTCGCGCTCCAACCCGGCAAGCCGACCTGGTTCGGAACCTCGGGCGATGGCCGGCTGGTGTTCGGCCTGCCCGGTAACCCCGTTTCGGCCGTGGTCACCTTCTCCCTGTTCGTGTCGCCGGCGCTGGCGGCGCTGCAGGGCGCACACCCCGTCCGCGGCCATCAGGGGACCGCGGTGCTCGGCGTGGAGGTGCGGCGTAACCCGCGCCGCGAACAGGCGATCCGTGTCCGCCTCGAGCGCGGTGACGGCCCGCCGGTGGCGACCCCGAACGGCCCCCAGGGTTCCCACGTCCTGACCTCGCTGATCGGAGCCGACGCGCTGGCCATGATCCCGGCCGGCGAGGGCGCACTGCCCGCGGGAAGCCGAGTCGCGCTCGAGCCTCTGGCGGGATGAAGCCGGCCACTGCAGTTGCGGTCGGCTGACCGGCCGCGGCGCTGGCAGTCACAATCCCGCGATGCTGACACCCGTCACCCTGATCGTCGTCGTCCTGGCGGCCGCCGCCTATCTGCGGGGCCGGCTGCGCCGGCGCCCCGCCCGGTCGGTGATCGTCTCCCCGGCCGAATCGACGGCGGTGTCCGGGGACGGGCGGGTGCGCTCCAAGCAGTCCGCCGAGCTCACCCTCGCCCACGCCGAGCTCGACCGCATCTGGGGCCCGGCCAACCTCGAGAATCTGGCTCGAACCTACTGGCGGTTTCTCTCCCGGGTGACCCTGGGCTTGATCCGAGTCGTCTACAGCCAGGACACGCGTTCGGTGGTCCTGCTCGGCCGGCCCCTGACCCTCCTGCGCTTCGATGCCCCCGAGTACACGATCGAGCCTGGGCACGGAGCGGTCCGCTGGCGGATCAGGGACGGCCTGCTCGTGGCCCGATCCGGCCACGGCTCGGGCTACCTCGCCCTCGACGTTCGCCGCGAATCCGACGACCCCCAAGGCCGGGTGCGGCTGCGCATCACGGCTGAGGTCTCGAACTTCTACCCCTCGATCGCGGTCGGCTTCGGGGTCCCCTTCTACCGCATGACCCAGTCCTCCCTCCACGTGCTCGTGACCCATGCTTTCCTGCGATCGCTGGCCAAGTTGCGGCTGGCCGAGTCCAAGGTGGGCGCGCTGGCCGATCAGGACGACGGCCTGTCGACGCCGGACCGGGGTCCGCACGCCACCGATCAGCTGTAGCGGAGGCCCAGCGCGCGCATCTTGGCGCGATCGTGGCGCGCTGAGATGCGCCGGACCGTGCCCGAGCGAGAGCGCATTACCAGCGATTCGGTGCTCGCCCCGCGGTCGCCCTGGTAGCGCACGCCCTGGAGCACGTCGCCGTCGGTGACGCCCGTGGCCGAGAAGAAGGCATCGTCCCCGGCCACCAGATCGTCGCAGGTGAGGACCTTCTCGAGGTCGTAGCCCGCGTCCTGAGCCGCGGTTCGCTCGGCGTCGTCACGAGGCCACAGGCGCCCGAGGAGCTGGCCGCCGATGCACTTGATGGCCGCCGCGGAGATCACCCCCTCGGGCGTCCCGCCGATGCCCCACAGCAGATCGACAGGGGAGTTCTCGCTCACGGCCAGCAGCGATGCCGACACGTCGCCGTCGGTGATCAACCGCACCCGGGCGCCGGCGTCACGGACCTGCCCGATCGCATCGTGATGACGCTCGCGGTCGAGCATCACCACCATCACGTCGCGGATGTCGCGGTTCTTGCGCTCGGCAATCAGCCCCAGGGTGTCGGCCAGAGGCCGGTCGAGGTCGAGCAGATCGGCGATATCGGGGCCGCCGGCGATCTTCTCCATGTAGAAGCAGGGGCCGGGATCGAACATCGCTCCGCGCTCGGAGAGGGCGATCACGGCAAGCGCGCTGGGCATCCCCAGAGCGGTCAGGCGCGTCCCCTCGAGCGGATCGACGGCGATGTCGACCTGCGGCGGGCTCCCGTCGCCGAGGTGCTCCCCGTTGAAGAGCATCGGCGCCTCGTCCTTCTCGCCCTCGCCGATCACCACCACCCCGTCCATCGAGATCGAATCCAGGACCGAGCGCATGGCGTCGACGGCGGCCTGGTCGGCCCCTTCCTTATCGCCGCGGCCGACCATGCGCGCCGCCGCCAGCGCGGCCGCCTCGGTCACCCGGACGAGCTCGAGGGCCAGGTTGCGATCTGGCCTGTGGGGGCCTGAGGAGCTCACAGGACCCCCGGCGGTTTGCGGCGGGCGCCGCTCTTCTGGGCGCGCCAGACCGCACCGACCAGGATCAGCAGATCGGCGAGCAACCCCACGTACCAGCCGATCGCCACGCTGATCTCCCCCTGGGGGTTTCCGGGCTTGTCGATCACACCCCGGAACAGGGTCACGGTCAGGGCCACCAGCGCCACGACCGCAGTCAGCTCACCCCGGGGCCAGGACAGCGCATGGCCGCGGATGATGATGTAGGCGAGGATCCCAGGGGCGACGGCGGCGATCAGCAGGATGAAGCGGATGTAGGCCAGCGAGGCCCAGCCGGTGCAGTTGGACTTGGGCCCGTGGCAGGGTCCGAGCACCGCGTTGTGGTTGCCAAGCGTGTACCAGGACATGAGCAGAGACAGCCCGAGCAGGATCCCCCCGGCCGTGGCCAGCAGCTCCCCCCGGGTGAGCTCCTTGAAGTGCATGCGCGGCGGAGCCTAACCTTTTCTGAGGCCACGGGATGCGCTCGCGCGGGCCTCTCGGCGCCCCGGCGTGGCCGGGCCGATTGAGCGAGACTGCCGGGATGGATTTTCAGCAGCTGTGGCCCCGGGGCGACCGGGTCGAGATCGAGAGCTTCATCAACGGGCTTGATTTCGCCTCCCGCGCGCACGCGCAGCTGCCCTACACGGTCATCAACTTCATCTCCAGCCTCGACGGTCGGTCGAGCGTCGAGGGCCGCTCGGGCGCCCTCGGCGACGACGGCGACAAGGCCGTATTCCGCGCCCTGCGGCGTACCGCCGACGCGGTCCTGGTCGGCACCGGGACGCTGGCCGCCGAGCGTTACGGGCGGATCGTCGCCGACCCGCAGGCCCGCGAACGCCGCCAGGCCCGCTGACTGTCCAGCGAGCCGCTGCTTTGCACGCTGACTCGCAGCGGCGCCCTGCCCTTCG
This sequence comes from Solirubrobacteraceae bacterium, assembly GCA_049697735.1. Lineage (GTDB taxonomy): Bacteria > Actinomycetota > Thermoleophilia > Solirubrobacterales > Solirubrobacteraceae > Palsa-465. Next base: position 8,891 of record JBAVWI010000240.1, on the reverse strand, counting down.
AGATCCCGCTGTTCGCCGAGCCCGAGGCCGAGGTGGTGGTCTTCTCGGGGCAGGAGGTGGACCTGGCCGGAGTGCGAGCCCGGGTCGAGGTGGTGCGGCTCGAGCCGGGGGAGCTCAAGTTCGCGACCGCCTTGCGTTACCTGCGCACCGAGCGCGGCGTCCGGGGGCTGCTCTGCGAGGGCGGCCCGCGGGTCTTCGCCACCCTCCTGCGCGAGAGCCTGGTGGACGAGCTCTTCTTGAGCTTGGCGCCCAAGCTGGCCGGAGGGGGCGTGGCGCCGGCCATCACCCGTGGGCCCGAGCTTCCCGAGCCGGCGTCGGTCACCCTCAACGGAGTCCTGCAGCGGGCGGGCAGCCTGTTCCTGCGCTACGGGTTTACCAATTAGGCGTTTGGCGAACGCGCCGTGGTGCCACAATGGGGTAGATGGATGGCGGCAAGGCAACGGCGGTCGCGCAAGCCCTGAGGCCGGCCGAAGCGGAGGTCGTTGCGGCGATGACGGAGGCCCGGGCGCGAACCCTCGCCCTGGTGGCGTCGGTCTCCCCAGCCGACCTCGAGCGCGTCCACTCCAAGCTCATGAGCCCCCTGGTCTGGGATCTCGGCCATATCGCGGCTTTCGAGGACCTGTGGCTTGTGCATCGCTACGGTGGCCGCCCGCTTCTGCGCGACGGGCTGGCCGAGATCTATGACGCCTTCGAGACTCCTCGGGCCAGCCGCGGTGAACTTGACTTCTTGCGCGCCGATCAGGCCCGCGAGTATCTGGCCGATGTTCGCCGCCGGTCGCTGGCGGTGCTCGATGAGCGCGGTCTCGGCGACGGCACCGTAGCCGAACTGGTGCTGCGCCACGAGCAGCAGCACAACGAGACGATGTTGCAGACGCTGCAGCTCGCCCGCCTGAGCGACTACGTACCGGTCGACTCCGCGCCGGCCACGCCCGGCGGCCAGGACGCCCACGGCGGTGGCCTCGATCTGGTCGAGATCCCCGCCGGTCGGTGCACGATCGGCGCCGCCGCCGGGGGCTTTGCCTATGACAACGAGCAGCCGCGGCATCACACCGATGTGCGCGGATACCTGATCGGGCGCACCCCGATCACCAATGCGACGTATCTGACCTTCGTGGAAGGGGGTGGATACGAGCGACGTGAATGGTGGTCCGCCGAAGGCTGGGCATGGAAAGAGGACTACGACATCACACGACCAGAGGGCTGGACGGCCGACCTTCGGGCCGAGTGGCGTCTGCACAAGCTCGAGCCACTGCACCCCAACCGGCCGGTCGTCCATATCTCCTGGTTCGAGGCCGACGCCTTCGCGCGCGCGCACGACCTCCGCCTCCCCACCGAGTTCGAATGGGAGAAGGCGGCGACCTGGGATCAGGAGCTGGGAGCGGCCAGACCGGCGCCATGGGGCGATCAGCCCACCGTGGCCGGGAGGCACGCCAATATCGATCAGCTCGCCGGCGGCCCCAACCCGGTTGACGCGTATCCGGACGGGCAGTCTCCCTACGGATGCCTGGGAATGATCGGGGACGTCTGGGAATGGACGGCGAGCCCGTTCGCCGCCTATCCGGACTTCCACGCCCATCCCTACCGTGAGTACTCGGAGGTCTTCTTCGGGTCGGACTACCTGACGCTGCGCGGAGGCTCGTGGGCGACGCGAGCGCGCGTTGCCACCGCCACCTTCCGCAACTGGGATTACCCCCAGCGCCGGCAGATCTTCGCCGGGATGCGAGTCGCCAAGGATCTCCCGCGATGAAATCAACCCAGACGATGCCCGGCGTTCAGGTCGACTCATGGCTCACCGAGGACGACGAGCGCTCGCTGGCCAACGACGTCCTCGACGGCCTCACCCGTCCCTTCAAGGAACTGGCCCCCAAGCACTTCTATGACGCCCGCGGATCGGAGCTGTTCGAGCAGATCTGTGAGCTGCCTGAGTACTACCCGACCCGAACCGAGCTCGCGATCCTGCGTGCTCGCGCGGCGGACATCGTCGCCGCCACCGGCGCCGGCGAGCTCGTGGAGCTCGGCTCGGGCGCCTCAGACAAAGCGCGCGTCCTGCTCGACGCGATGAGTCAAGCCGGCACGCTGAGCCGCTACATCCCGCTCGACGTCTCGGCCACGGTGGTGCAGGACGCAGCGCGCACGCTCACCGACGAGTATGAGGGCCTGCAGGTGCACGGGGTGGTGGGCGATCTCGAGCGCCATCTCGAGTACGTGCCCTCGGCCGGGCAGTCCCCCCGGCTGGTCGCCTTTCTGGGCGGCACGATCGGCAACTTCCCGCCCGGCACCCGGCGCGGGGTGCTGGCCAAGATCGCCACCTTGCTCGGGCCCGACGACCGTCTGCTCCTCGGTACCGACCTGGTCAAGGATCCGGCGCTGATCGAGGCCGCCTACAACGACTCCGCCGGGGTCACGGCCGAGTTCAATCGCAACCTCCTGCACGTCGTCAACCGCGAGCTCGATGCCGATTTCGCTCCCGAGTCCTTTTCCCACGTGGCCTTCTTTGACCGCCGCCACGAGTGGGTGGAGATGCGGCTGCGGGCGCGGCGCCCCTGCTCGGTGCTGATCGGAGACCTCAACCTCCGGGTTGAGTTCGCCGCTGGCGAGGAGCTCCGCACCGAGATCAGCTGCAAGTTCACCCGCGGCCGCGTCGCCGGCGACCTCTCGGCGGCGGGGCTAGAGCTCGAGAGCTGGTTCACCGATGAGGCACATCTGTTCGGTATCTCCGTCGCACGCGTGACCAGATAGGGCTTAGCTGAGGCGCTCGATCAGCATCGCCTGTCCCATCCCGCCGGCCACGCACATTGACTCGATGCCGTAGGTGCCGCCGCGGCTGCGCAGGCCGTTGATCAGCGTGGTCATGATCCGCGCGCCGGTCATACCGAAGGGGTGCCCGAGCGCGATCGCGCCGCCGAACGGGTTGAGCTTCTCCTCCGGGATCCCGAGGTCGTCACGACAGGGAACGATCTGGGCCGCGAAGGCCTCGTTGATCTCGACTATGTCGATGTCATCCATCGTCATCCCGGTCTGCTTGAGCAGCGCCTGGATGGCCGGGATCGGGCCCAGGCCCATGATCTCGGGGCGGATCGCCGCCACGGTGGAGGCGATGATCCGGGCCATCGGCGTCAGGCCCATGCTCTGGGCCTTCTCGTCGGACATGACCAGGACCGCGGCGGCGCCGTCGTTGAGGGGGCAGGAGTTTCCCGCCGTCACCGTCCCGTCGGGCCGGAAGGCCGGCTTGAGCTGACCCAGAACCTCCATCGTGGTTCCCGCCCGCGGGCCATCGTCACGGCTGACGACAGTCTCGGGAACGTCGACTTGGTTGCCCTCCTTATCGGTCTCCTGGTGGGCGGGTACGCGGACGGGGACGATCTCGGCGTCGAAGTGGCCGCTGTCGCGTGCCTCGACGGCGCGGGACTGGGAGATCACCGCCCACTCGTCCTGCTGCTCACGGGTCACCGAGCAACGCTCGGCGACGTTCTCAGCCGTCATCCCCATCGGGATGTACACGTCGTAGAGGGACCCCTCGGAGCCGTCGAGCTCGGGATGCTTGGTTTCCTCCATCATTCCCGCCCCGATCCCGGCTCGCGAGACCGCCTCGACCCCGGCGGCGATGTACTGATCTCCCTCGCCGGCCCGGATGGCATGCGATGCCATGCGGATCGTCATCAGCGAGGAGGCACAAAAGCGGTTGACCGTGCAACCCGGGACGTGGTGGTCGAGCCCCGCGAGGAGGGCGGCGTTGCGGCCCACGTTGTAGCCCTGCTCGCCCACTCCGGACGCCGCACCCATGAGGACGTCGTTGGTCTGCGCGAAGTCCACGTCGGGATTGCGCTCGATCAGGGTGCGAATCGGCAGCGCCGCGAGATCATCGGCCCGGACGGACTTCAGCGAGCCCTTCATGGCGCGGCCGATCGGGGTACGGATGGCGTCGACGATCACAGCTTCTGGCATTCGGTGGACTCCTGGTTGGGGTGGGAGTGAATCCTAAGCCGAAGCGGCTTACAGGCCGAGCCCACGCACGCCGTTCTCGTCCCAGCCCAGGTGGTGGGCGAGCTCGTGGCGCACCGTGCGGGTGACCTGGGTCCGGAGCAGCTCGGGGTCGTGACCGAAGTCACGCAGCAGCGTGTCCTTGAAGATAACGATGCGGTCGGAGAAGAAGTCTCTGGCCACGGTGTCACCCTGATAGAGGCCGTAGGCGCGGCGGGCACCGCCGGCCAAGCCGGTGGTCCGCCCGCCATCAGAGACGACCACGGCCACGTGCTCCAAGGCGCGGTGAAACTCGAGCGGGAGATCATCGATCGCCGAGCGGACGAGTGCCTTGAAGTCCTCGTCGTCTGAGACGGCAAGCTCGTCGTCCTCGTCCTCGAGCTCTCCGTCCGGCTCCCACTCCCCCTCGGCGGCGAGGCGCTCGGCCCGCTGCACGAGCGCCTCAAAGTCCTCCTCGGACTCAGGGTCGCGCCAGCCGGCCAGCCGGACCATGGCGAACACGACGGCCCCCCCGATCAGCGCCGCGCCGGCCCCGAACACGGCGATTCCCTGAAGCAGCCGCAGCGGGAAGGACTCGCTGAAGCCCCCGATCACACTGATCAGCCCCAGCCCGACGGTCAGCGAAGCGGCCGCTGAGAGGAGGATGCGACGGAGGGTCGGAGGCTGTCCCGACACCGGACGGCTACCTCAGGCTGCGGACGATCCCTGGGGGATCGTGTAGAGGTCAGAGAGCGCCGGCATTGGCCCCTCGATGCTACGTCATCGCGAGCCCCGGCCAGGGGCGCGGCACCGGCTACAGGCCCGCCGGATGGCGCACCACGTAACTGCCTCCGTCGGCGAGGTTGCCGGTCGGGTCGGTGCGCCACCGCGGGCCGCTGCCGCGGGGGATATTGGGGCCGCCGAAGTTGGCGGTGTCAAAGGCGATTCCGGCGATCACCACCCAGGTGTGAGCGGCGTCAGCGTAGATCGTCACCCAGCGGCCGGGACCGGGGCTGCCGAACGACTCCAGGCCGGTGGAATCCTCAGAAGATGAGAGCAGCCCGGCGCCGTGCAGCGCGTAGCTGACCGCGCCCGAGCAGTCATAACCGCTGTCGTTCCAGTGGCCATGGCCCCCGGCGTAGATGTAGGGCTTACCAATGATCTGGTTGGCCGACGTGATCATGGTCTGCACAACCGCCGGCGCGCCGGACGGAGCGGTGGCGGTCCCGTCGGGGTTGATCGTCGCCTTGCCCACCGTACCGCCGGCCACCGCCAGCACGACCGCCTGACGCAGGACCAGCGAGTCGGCGTAGTTGAAGACCGGGCTGACCCTGAGGCTGTGGGCGAGTTCAAATTTGAGCACGTTGGCCTGCGTGCCCGCCCCGTAGGACCCGTCGACCGGGGTCGGGTAGCCGGCCAGGGTCAGGTAGCCCTGCAGAACCCGCACGTCGTGGCCCTGCATCCCGGGGCGCAAGGTCCGCTCGCCGAGGTGCTGGGAGCCGCCGTCGCGGTTGACCGGTGCCGTCACCCCGTTGTTGTCGCCGGCGCCGCTCGACTTCGTGTGCCGGGTGCCCTGCTTGTGCTTCTTGGTCGAGGTCTGGCTCGACCCCGGGATCCCACTGCCGCCGCTGCCACCCCCCGCCCAGGTGAGGTCGGGGACGAACGTCTGGCGCGCAGCGGCGAGGGCGCCGCCGGGGGCTCCGGCCAGGGCGGCGAGCAAGACAACGATGAGGGACCGCAGATGCGTACGGGTACGAGCGCGGGACAAGTGACGAACCCTTCTCTTTCGCGTGCCTTCGGGGTTAGCTGTCGGGCTCGCGCTGAAAGAGTTGCGCTACGCCGGTGCTCCGGCGATTCGCCCCAGGAACCACACGGGTTCCAACGGGTTCCCCGATCGCCTTGGCTCTATGCCGCGGCGATTCGGCTGGGTGCTGTTTCGGCAGGCACAGTACCTCACCTGCAGGATTCCTGCCACTTTCGTCGTGGCACGAATTTCGGTGCTTTGCGAGTTCACCTAACCAGGGGTTCAAATACCTCGGGTGGTCACAGTTCGATTAGGTGCGAGGACTACTCTTAACCTGGATGAAAGGTCTATGGCGAGACGTAGAACTGTTTTGCTCCATCTGCCAGAAGTGGCGCCCCACGGGCGCCGGCACGACGGAAGTGAGCTTCAAGGACGACCAAGGCTCGACGGAAGTCCAGCAGCGCGTCCTGCTCACCTGCGGGCACCACGTCCTGGCCGCCGAGAACGAATCTCGCATCGGCCTCGAGCTTTAGGAGTACCCTGTGACGTAACTGGCCCTGCGGCCAGGACGCCGGCCGAAGCCCGCATGCCGCCGAAAGCGCCTCTGGCGCGAACGAGGAGATGGAGCGGAGGCAAACAGCGTTCGACTGTGGGGCCAGGCGCATGTCTCGGCCGGGTTTGAGTCGCTCGCTGCCGGGTACCGATGTAGACGTCGAGTGCGGACGGGCCAGCGGACGAGCCACGCTGGTGGGTAGGACGTTTGGCGCAGCCGCGCTCGACCCCGCGCTTGACGACCTGGCGCGGCCGCCCTCGACCACCTCAGCTGCAGCTAGGCTCGGGTAATGACCTTGATTGCTTTTTGTCTCAGGGCCTCGTGATGGCCGCCGACTACTCGCCCCGGGAGGTCTCAGAGCTGCTGGAATCGGGTTCGGTGCAGCTGATCGACGTGCGCGAGACCGACGAGTACGCCGCCGGTCGCATCGCCGGCTCGCGCCTGATCGAGCTCAGCGCGCTGCCCGCCCAGGCCGACACGATCAGCCGCGACCCGCCGGTGGTCTTCTACTGCCGTAGCGGAGCCCGCTCCGCGATGGCAACCGAGGCCTTCGTCCAGGCCGGCTACGAGGCACACAACATGTCCGGCGGACTGCTCGAGTGGGCCGCGGCAGGGTTGCCGCTGGAGCCCGACGACGGCCACGTCGCCTGACGCCTAGGCGACGGTCCAGGTGTCGCCACCGGCCAGCAGATCGGCCAGCTGCTCTTCGCTGGCCGGCTCGGTCGCCGGCGTGCGTCCATAGACGGGGCGCTGCACATCCCGGAAGATGCCGATCGGCGTCGGCCCTGTGGGGGTCTCGGCGAGTTTGGCCAGCGAAAAGGCCACGCCGGGATCGGCCCCGCTGGGATCGTGGACGAGCAGCGCCGCCTCACCCACCTCTTCCACTGACACCAGCTCCAGGCAGCCGTCGGCGCCGCGCATCACGCCCCGCTCGCCGTCGGCTCCGAAGCGGATCGGGGCGCCGGCCTGCAGGCGGATCTGATTGGCGTCCTTGACATCTTTTTCGGTCAACGCGCCGAACGCCCCGTCGTTGAACACCGGGCAGTTCTGGTAGATCTCGATCAGCGCCGCCCCTTCGTGTTGTGCGCCCGCCCGCAGCACCTCGGTCAGGTGGTGGCGGTCGCGGTCGATCGTGCGGGCTACGAACGTCGCCTCGGCGCCGAGCGACAGCGCGATCGGATTGAAGGGATGGTCGGCGACACCGAACGGTGTCGACTTGGTGATCTTGCCGAGCTCGGAGGTCGGCGAGGCCTGCCCCTTGGTGAGCCCGTAGATCTGGTTGTTGAAAAGCAGGATCTTGACCGGGATGTTGCGGCGCAGGGCATGGATCAAATGGTTGCCGCCGATCGAAAGGGAATCGCCGTCCCCGGTGACAACCCAGATCGAGAGGTCCTCGCGCGCGCTCGCCAGACCGGTGGCCAGCGCCGGTGCGCGGCCATGAATCCCGTGCATGCCATAGGTGTCCATGTAGTAGGCGAACCGGCCGGCGCAACCGATCCCGGTGATGAACACGATTCGCTCGGGCGGGATCCCGAGCTCGGGCATGAACTGCTGGACCGCGGAGAGCACGGCATAGTCGCCGCAGCCCGGGCACCAGCGGGTCTCCTGGTCAGACTGGAAGTCGGCCTTGGACAGCGTGGTGCTCATTGGCGAGCCTCGATCTCGGCGGCGATCTCGGCGGCGAACAGGGGCTGGCCCTGCACCTTGCTGAAGCTCTCTACGTCCACGAGATAGCGGCCGCGGAGGATCTGCGCGAGCTGACCGGTGTTGAGCTCGGGGACGAGTACGCGCTCGAAGGAGCGCAGCACGTCGCCGGTGTTGGCGGGCAGCGGGCTCAGATGACGCAGTTGTGCGCAGGCCGCCCGGTGACCCGCCTCCCGGGCCCGGCGCACGCCGGCTCGGATCGCGCCCTCGGTCGAGCCCCAGCCGAGCACGAGCAGGTCGGCTCCGGGCTCGGAGTCGACGGTCAGGGGCGGCAACTCGTGGGCGATCCCGGCGATCTTCTGGGCCCGCAGCTCGGTCATCCGCTCGTGGTTGGCCCCGTCGTAGGAGATGTTGCCCGAGCCATCGGCTTTCTCCAGGCCGCCGATCCGGTGCTGGAGCCCCGGTGTGCCCGGGATCGCCCATGGCCGGGCGAGACGCTCGTCGCGGCGGTAGGGAGCGAACGGCTCATCACCGTCCTGCGGCGGGGTGGCGAAGCCGGGATCGATCGCGGGCAGCGTGTCGAGACTCGGGAGTCGCCACGGCTCTGACGACGAAGCCAGGAACGAGTCCGAGAGCACGATCACCGGGGTTCGATAGCGGATGGCGATCCGCGCAGCCTCGAAGGCGGCCTGGAAGCAGCCTCCGGCGGTGCTGGGGGCGATCACCGGCAGCGGCGATTCGCCGTGGCGGCCGTGCAGAGCCATCATCAGGTCCGACTGCTCGGTCTTGGTCGGCATTCCCGTCGAGGGACCGGCCCGCTGGACATCGATCACCACCAGCGGCAGCTCGAGCATCACCGCCAAGCCGATCATCTCGGACTTGAGGTCCATGCCCGGTCCGCTGGTCGCGGTCACCCCGAGCCGGCCCCCGAAGGCGGCGCCGAGCGCCATCCCGGCGGCTGCGATCTCATCTTCGGCCTGGATCGTGGTC
>JBAVWI010000239.1:0-3242 GCA_049697735.1 Solirubrobacteraceae bacterium | reverse complement strand
GCCAGGCCGCCGATCGGGGCCGTGGTCATCTGGGTCGAGTCGTGCTCGGGCCCGGTGCAGGTCTGGATGTTCCAGTAATGGCCGGTCTCGAGATGATTGCCGGCGTTGACAAGCTGGCCGGTCTCGCCGGTATCCATCTTGGTGCCGCCGAAGGCGTTGTCGAACTTGTGGATCGGGAAGAACGTGCTGACCCCGAGGTTACGAACCTCGGTGAGACCGGCGTCAATCTGGTTGGTATCGCACAGCGGCTGGCCCATGTACTCGCCGCAGTTGAACAGGTCTGAGACCTCGATCCCCTCGACCACCGCGAGCTTGCCCGCGTTGATGGCCTGGCGGGCCTGGAAGGGACTGGTGACGATCTGGAAGAAACCCTTGCCGGGGCCACCCGACTGGGCATCGATGTAGTCCTGGAGGTCGCGGAGATCCTTGGCCTGGAGGCGTACCGCGCTCATGTCGTTGCACGGGTTGTGGCGCTTGGTCATCAGCGTGCAGAGCGCTTCGTTGTCGACCAGCTGCGTGACCATCACCCGCAGGCCGGCCTTCCAGGCCCGCTCGATCCCGGTGTAGTAGTCACCTTCCTCAGCCAGCATGGTCGGTGACGGCCAATCCTTGAAGGTCGGCCAGCCGACCGTGTCGTGGGGATGCGAGGGTTGCCCGTAATCGACGAAGCTCTCCACCTGGCCGTTGCTGCCTGTTTCGTTGGGGGCACAGTCCGGGAGCGCGAACTCGACCCCGAACGGGTGCCAGGGCCGGCCGCAGTGAAAATCGCCGCCGAGGAACTCGAACGCGGTCACGTGCGTATGGGCATCGATCGTGCCCATCACGGTCGATGTCGGGCTGGCGCCGGTGAACGTCTGGCCGGTGGCGTCCACCCCGGCCTCGGGATAGACCGCGCAGCCGCTGGCCGCCTTGAAGCCGACGGGCATCGCGGCGCCGGTGCCGAGGTTGGTCATCGTGTAGCCGCGGGTGGGGTTGCCGTCCACCTGCCAGACGGTGTCGGCGGCCGGACCGGCGGTTGGCACCCCCCCGGCACCGAGGAAGTCGCCACTGTGGCCGTAGATCAGGTACTGGCCGAGCGCGGTGGCCTGCATGGAAAAGGGAGCGTCGGCGGCGGCCACGCTCTGCCCCCCGGAAGTGAGCGTGAAACAGCCGTGGACGAGCGAGTAGCGGCTGGCCGCCGTTCCGGTATCGGGCGGCAGCGGGTTGGCGACTGTCTTGAAGGGCCTGAAGCGCGTGACGGCCGAGCCGGCGTGCCGCGCAGCGGAGCGAGCGTGAGCAGGGCTGGCGGCCGGAGCGCTCGCCGACGCCCCGGCGATGACCAATCCACTGAGCGCCACCAAGCCCACGATCAAGCGCCATGCCCGGCTCACCGCGTCACCTCCTCCAAGAGCGCCACCAGACAACCATACCGCTGCCCAGTTTCTCGGTGCAACGTTATTTCGCAGGTGCGGCGCCCAGAGCCGCGATCAGCCGGCTGCGCAGCGGTTCCGGCGTACCGGCGGCGGACCAGTCCGGGCCACTATTCCAGCCACATGCCGGAGGCCACGGGGACCTGGATCAGTCGCGGACCATCCTGGGCCGAAGTTGCCTCGCGCAGAGCCTCGGTCAGTTCCTCGCGCCCGGACACGTCCGAGGTCTTCATCCCGTAGCCACGAGCGACGGCGGCGACGTCGAGGCCGGGAAGATCAAGCCCGGGGGAACCGGTGACCTCCTCGAGCATCGCGAACCACTTGAGGATCATGTACTCGTCGTTGCGCAGCACGAGGAAGGTGACAGGCGCCTTGTAGGCGACGGCACTCCACAGCGCGGTGATCCCGTACTGGGCCGAACCCTCACCGAGCACGCACACCACGGGCCGGTCGGGCTCCGCGAGCTGCACGCCGACTCCGGCCGAGATCCCGAAGCCCAAGCCGCCGCTGGCACAGAAGTAGTAGCTCCCTGGCGTTGAGATCCGCAGCCGGTTGCGCAGGGCGAGCGTGCAGGATGGCGTCTCGACCACGGCGATCCCGTCCTGCGGCCAGGCATCGGCGAGGGCCGCCATCGCCTCAGAGCCGCTGAGCGGATCTGCCTGGGGCGGATCCCCCGGATCAGGCCGCGGCTCGGGAGCGGGGCGATCGGCCACCGGGACCGCGTCGACCAGCCATTCCAGAGCCAAGCCGACGTCCCCCACGATCGCGTCCCCCATCGGAGCTCGCGCCGCCTCGCCGGGATCCGAGGTCAGGGCGACCAGTTCGGTGCCCGGCGCCAGCAGCGGCCCCTCAACGTAGGGGTAGTACGGGAACACCGAGGAACCGACCACGAGCACCAGGTCATGCTCCTTGAGGGCCTCGGCCAACGGGGCGATGGCCGGCGGCAGAACGCCGACGAAGTTCGGATGGCGTTCTGGGAAGCCCAGCCGCGAGCCGCCGGTGGCCGGGGTCGCCCAGACGGGCAGCCGCTGCCTCTCGGCCAGCGCGATCACAGCCGCCCAAGCGCCGACGGCGTCGATGTCGGGGCCGGCCACCAGAACCGGGCGCTCGGCGGCGGCCAGCCGTGCCGCCAGGTCGGTGAGGGCCTCAGGGTCTGGGCCCATGCGGCCACTGACCCGCCGCGCCACCGCCGGGACGGAGCGGTCCTCGTCGGCCTCTGCAGTCCAGTCGTCCATGGGGATGGAGACGAAAGCGGGGCCCCGGGGGGGCAGCATCGCGTGGTGGATGGCGCGCGCCAGGGCGCCGGGGACATCCTGCGCGCGCGGGGGCTCGTGGCTGTACTTCACGTACGGCTGGGGGGTGACAGTCGCGTCGCGGTTGGTGAGATTGGCCTCGATGGTGATCTGGGCACGGACCTGCTGGCCGGCGGTGATGACCAGCGGCGAATGGTTGGCCTGGGCGTTGAAGATCCCCCCCACCGCGTTGCCGACGCCGGGTGCCGTATGCAGGTTGACGTGGGTCGGACGGCCCGTGGCCTGGGCATACCCGTCGGCCATCCCCATCACGACCAGCTCCTGGAGCCCGAGGATGTAGGTGAAGTCATCCGGGAAATCGGCGAGCATCGGCAGCTCGGTCGAGCCCGGGTTGCCGAACATCGTGGTCATGCCGTGGGCACGGAACAGGTCGAACGTCGCTTCGCGGACAGAGGCCATGGGCAGCCGTTTCCTCCTCGGTCGGGTCGTGTGGGGCGGGCAGAGCGCGTAGACCATATTGCGCGCGCACGCACGATGCCCTGGCCGCCGGGCGGCTGGGTGCCCCGGGCGGGCGGGTGGG
>JBAVWI010000238.1:0-15805 GCA_049697735.1 Solirubrobacteraceae bacterium | reverse complement strand
CGCGTACCGATCCCACCTTCTTCGTCGGCTACCTCGACGGCACGCGCGCGCCCGAAGGCGAGCCGTTGGCAACCGGGGACCGCGTCCGCGCCGACGAGGACGGCTACCTGTATTTCGAGGGCCGGACCGACGACGTCATCATCTCGGCTGGCTACCGCATCGGCCCGTTCGAGGTCGAGTCGGCCCTGGTCGCTCACCGGGCCGTCGCCGAGGCTGCGGTGGTCGCCGCACCCGACGAGGAGCGCGGCGCGATCGTGCGGGCCGTGGTCGTGCTGCGCGACGACTTCGCGCCCAGCCCCGAGCTGGCCGCCGAGCTCCAGGAGCACGTAAAGCGCCAGACGGCTCCCTACAAGTACCCCCGGATCGTCGACTTCGCGCCCGATCTGCCCAAAACGGCCAGCGGCAAGGTCCAGCGGGCTCGGCTGCGTGAGACCGGGACGCCGCTAGCCTAAACGGGCGATGAGGGAGAACCGGCCCGCAATCGGCATCTGCACTGCCCGCACCGACGCCACCTGGGGCGTCTGGAACCAGCCCGCGGCCCTACTGCCGTTCGCCTACATCGACGCGATCCAGGCCGCCGGCGGCCTGGTCGTGATGATCCCGCCCGACCCGGCTCTGATCGTCGATCCAGACGAGATGCTCGACCGCGTCGATGCGCTGATCCTGGCGGGGGGCAACGACATCGATCCAGCCAGCTACGGCGCCGAGGCGCACCCCGCCACCAACGGGATCGTGCCCTCGCGCGACCAGGTCGAGCTCGCCCTCACGCGCCGGGCGGTCGAGCGGGATATGCCGGTGCTGGGTATCTGCCGCGGAATGCAGCTGCTCAATGTCGCCATGGGGGGAACGCTGCTTCAGCACCTTCCCGACACCCTTGGCCATGAGGAGCACCGCCGAGTGCCGGGGAGCTTCGTCGGCTCCGATCACGGTGTCCGCCTGGATGCCGGCTCTCTCGCGGCACGCGCCACCGGCGAGGAGGAGCACAACACCAAGTCTCATCACCACCAGGCCGTCGACGCGGTCGGGGCCGGGCTCACCGTGACCGGCGTTTCCACCGTAGATGAGCTGCCCGAGGCGATCGAGGCCGCGGACCGGCAATTCGTACTCGGGGTGCAGTGGCATCCCGAAGCCGACAAACGCAGCCAGGTGATCGCGGCCCTGGTCCGCGCGGCCGCCGACTACCGGACGGCGAGCGGCTCGCCGTAACCGGCCTCGCGCACCGCGCGGACGACCTGCCCGGCGTGCTCGGGCCCGCGGGTCTCAAGCACGAGCTGGACCGCACTCTCGCGCACGTGAAGGTCAAAGCCCTCGCGCAGGTGCTCGACGTCGAGCAGGTTGGCCCCCTCCTGACCGACAAGCGCGAGCAGTAGGGCCAGCGAGCCGGGACGGTCGGGAACCCGCGCCAGGAGCACCGAGCGGCGTCCAGCCTGACTCTCATGCCGACGAGCGATCTGGGCCAACAGGCCGGGATCGACGTTGCCGCCCGACAGGACGACGGCGGTCGTCCCCGAGCCGGTCGCATCCAGCCGGCCCGAGAGCAGGGCCGCTACGCCAACCGCGCCCGCACCCTCGACGACCAGCTTGGCCCGTTCGAGCAGAAAGACCATCGCCTCGGCTACCTCGTCCTCGCTCACCACCAGGATCCGATCGACCCAGCGGCGGATCAAGGCGAGGGTCAGCGTCCCGGGACGCTTGACCGCGATCCCGTCCGCGATGGTCAGCGCCGAGTCGACGGCCACGGGCTCACCCGCCGCCAGCGAGGCCTGAAACGGTGCGCACGTCTCGACCTGCACGCCGATCACCTCGACGTCGGGGCGCTCGTCGGCCAGCGCGACGGCAACGCCGCTGAGCAGTCCCCCGCCGCCCAGCGGCACCAGCACGCGAGCCAGATCCGGCACCTGGGTGGCGAGCTCCAAGCCCAGGCCTCCCTGCCCGGCGATCACCTCCGGGTCATCGAAGGGGTGCACGAAGACCAGCCCCCCGGAGCCGGCGCGCTCGTCAGCGGCGGCCAGCGAGTCGTCGACGGTCGCGCCGACCAGCCTGACACGGGCACCGAGCGCCGTGGCCGCCTCGGCCTTGGCGATCGCCGCGCCCACCGGCATGAAGACTTCGCACGGCACGCCGCGAGCTCGGGCCGCATAGGCGACGGCTTGCGCGTGGTTGCCGGCGCTCCCGGTCACGACCCCACGGGCACATTCAGCGTCCGACAGGGAGGCGATCTTGGCCAGCGCGCCCCGGAGCTTGAAGGAGCCGGTCCGCTGGAGGTTCTCGGCCTTCAACGCCACGGTCACCCCGGTGCGTTCGGCCAGGGTCTGGGAGCTCACCACCGGGGTCTCGCGGATCACTCCCGCGCCCGCGGCCGCGGCTCTGCGGACGTCGTCAGGGGTGACCGCCTGCTCGAGCACCGCCCGGTCAGTCCGCAAGCGCGACCACCGCGTCCATCTCCACCCGCGCCCCGCGCGGGAGCCCCTGGACGCCGATCGCGACCCGCGCGGGCGGGCTTGACTCAAAGAACGAGGCATAGACCTCGTTGACGGTGGCAAAGTCCGCCATGTCGGTGAGGTAGATGGTCATCTTGACCGCCTCCCCCAAGCTCGTCCCGGCTGCCTGACAGACCGCAGCCAGGTTCTCCAGACAGCGCCCGGCCTGGTCGGCTGCCGTGGCACCGACAAGGTCTCCGGTCCGAGGGTCGAGCGGGATCTGCCCCGAGCAGAAGAGCAGACCCCCGGCCTTGACGGCGTGGACATAGGCGCCGACGGCCGCCGGCGCGTCAGGCGCATTCACCGGCTCGCGATAGTCAGCCAAGTTCGTCTCCTTGCACTCGAGAAGCTCTCCCGCCGCGCCAGGGCGGCGGCGAGGCGGATGACCGCCCAGTCAAGCCTATTGCGCGCTCCGGGCCGGGGTAGCCTGACCCCCGATGCCCAATCGCCTCGCTAAGGAGACCTCGCCCTACCTGCGCCAGCATCAGGACAACCCCGTCGACTGGTACGCGTGGGGCGAGGAGGCGCTCGAGCGCTCCCGCCATGAACAGCTTCCCCTGCTGGTCTCGATCGGCTATTCGGCCTGCCACTGGTGCCACGTGATGGAGCGCGAGTCCTTTGAGGACCCTGAGATCGCGGCCCTCATGAACGAGCGCTTTGTCTGTATCAAGGTCGACCGGGAGGAGCGTCCCGACGTCGATGCCGCGTGCATGGAGGCCTGCCAGGCGATGACCGGGCAGGGTGGCTGGCCACTGAACGCCTTTCTGACCCCGGACCGCTCCCCCTTCTACGTAGGGACCTACTTCCCGCCCGAGCCCCGTCACGGCATGCCGAGCTGGCGCGCGGTACTCGAGGCGGTCGCCTCCGCGTGGACAGAGCGGCGCGAGGACGTCCGTCAGTCCGGCGCGCAGATCCTCGCTTCGCTCGGCGCCAGCGCGCGGATGCGGGCTTCCCAGGAGCCGATCACCGCGCAGCTGCTCGAGGAAGCCGTGCCCGGCCTGCGCAGCTCCTACGACGCGGCGCAAGGCGGCTTCGCCCGCGCGCCGAAGTTTCCCATGGCCTCGGTGATCGAGTTCCTGCTCGCGCGGGGGGAAACCGACATGTCGCAGGGAACCTTGCGGGCGATGGCGCGGGGCGGGATCTATGACCAGGTCGGCGGTGGCTTTGCCCGCTACGCGGTGGACGCCACCTGGACGGTTCCCCACTTCGAGAAGATGCTCTACGACAACGCGCTTCTGGCCCGCGCCTATCTCCACGGCTGGCAGGTCTCGGGCGATCCGCTCCTGCGCCGGATATGTACCGAGACGCTGGACTGGGCGCTGCGGGAAATGCGTGGCCCCGAAGGCGGCTTCTGCGCCGCGCTGGACGCCGACTCCGAGGGCGTGGAAGGGAAGTTCTATGTCTGGACGGCCGCCGAACTGCGCGCCGTCCTGGGCGAGCTCGCCGACCCGGCGCTGTCCTACTTCGGGGCCACCGAGGCCGGCAACTTCGAGGGCGCCAACGTACTCGAGGCGCGCGGCCCCGAACCGGAGGCGCGCGAGGAGATTCGCCGGCGGCTCTACGCAGTCCGTAGCGAACGTGTCTGGCCCGGGCTGGACGACAAGCGGCTGTGCTCCTGGAACGCCCTCATGGTCACCGCCCTGGCCGAGGCGGGCGCGGCCCTGGAGCGATCGGATTGGGTCGCCGCAGCACGGGATGGCGCCGAGTTCATCCTCGGCTCACTGTGCGATGCCGAGGGAAACCTGCTGCGGACATGGAACGAGGGCCGGGCGCAGATCGAGGCTTACCTCGAGGATTACGCGTTCACCGTGCAGGCGCTGACCGCGCTCTATGAAGCGACCTTCGAGGCCCGCTGGTACGAGCACGCGGTCAGGCTCGCCGACGCGATGATCGAGCGCTTCGCCGACCCCGACCAGGGCGGGTTCTTCACCACCGCCGCCGACCGGCCGCTGTCCTTTGCCCGGCGCAAAGACCTCGAGGACTCCCCGATCCCGTCGGGCAGCTCAGCGGCAGCCTTCGGGCTGCTGCGGCTGGCACGACTCTCGGGCTCGGCCGGGTACGAGCAGCACGCGCTCGGTGGGCTCCGGCTGCTGGCGCCGATCGTCGGCCGTCACCCGCTTGCCTTCGGCCACGCGCTTCAGGCCTTTGACTTCTATCTGGCCCGCGTGCGGGAGGTCGCGATAGTCGGCTCGGGAACCGGCGCCGAGGCGCTGGCGGATGTGGTTCGCACCAGCTTCACCCCTCACGCGGTGCTAGCCGGGGGCGACGAGAATGCTGTGCCTTTGCTGCACGGCCGCACCGAGGTCGACGGCCGGGCGGCCGCCTACGTGTGCGAGCACTTCAGCTGCCAGGCACCGGTCACTGACCCGCAGGACCTTGCGGCGGCGCTCAGAGGACCGGCAGGTAGCGCTGGAGCTCCCAGGGGGTGACCTGGACGCGGTAGTCGTCCCACTCCTGGCGCTTGATCTCGATGTAGCGGTTGAACATGTGCTCCCCGAGCGTGCGCAGCACGAGCTCTGACTGAGCGGTGAGCTCGATCGCCTCGCCGAGCGTCTCGGGCAGCTGATCGATTCCCAGCCGCCGCCGTTCGTCGGGCGACAGGTGATACAGGTTCTTCTCCATCGGATCGGGAAGCTCGTAACCATGCTCGATGCCCTCCAGCCCGGCTTGGAGCAGCACGGCGAAGGTCAAGTAGGGATTGCAGGCCGGATCAGGGCAGCGCAACTCCATCCGCGTCGTCCGTTCCTTGCCGGGGTGATAGAGCGGCACCCGGACTAGGGCCGAACGGTTGCGGCGCGACCAAGCGACGTAGACGGGAGCCTCGTAGCCGGGAACCAGCCGCTTATAGGAGTTCACCCACTGGGCGAAGACCGAGCAGATCTCGCGTGCGTGGCGCAGCTGGCCGGCGATGAACGCCTTCCCGACATCTGACAGGTAGAACGGATCGTCTGCGTCATAGAACGCGTTGTCCTCACCCCGGAACAGCGACTGGTGGGTGTGCATGCCGGAGCCGTTTTTGCCGAACAGGGGCTTGGGCATGAAGGTCGCGTGGAGCCCGTACTTCATCGCGTACTCCTTGACCGTGATCCGGTAGGTCATGCAGTCATCGGCCATCTTCAGCGCGTCGGCGTAGCGCATGTCGATCTCGTGCTGGCTGGGTCCGACCTCGTGATGGCTGTACTCGGTGTGGATCCCGAGCTGTTCAAGGCCGAGCACCGTCTCGCGTCGCAGGTCCGAGCCCGCGTCGAGGGTGGTCAGGTCGAAGTAGCCGCCCTCGTCCAGCACCTCGGTGGACTTGGAGTCGCGGAAGTAGAAGTACTCGAGCTCCGGCCCGACGTAGAAGTGATCAAAGCCCATCTGCTCGGCGCGGCGCACGGCGCGGCGCAGCACATGGCGCGGATCGCCCTCGTAGGGCGTGCGCTCGGGCGTCTGGATGTCGCAGAACATACGCGCCGATCCAGCCTCCTGCGGGCGCCACGGGAGCACCGAGAACGTGCTCGGGTCGGGCATCGCGATCATGTCGGACTCCTCGATGGCGTTGAAGCCGGTGATCGAGGACCCGTCGAAGCCCATGCCGCCCTCGAACGCGTCTTCGAGCTCGGTCACGTTGATCGAGAAGGCCTTGAGCTGGCCCAGGACGTCGGTGAACCAGAGCCGGATGAAGCGAATGTCCCGCTCGGCGACGAGCGCGATTACGTCCTGGGGGGTGAGGGGCGGGTCGGCCACGGCTGCGGAACGTTACTTGTCAGCGGACATCGCCGTCCGTACTGTGCGTTTGGTGAGGCGCCTGCTGCTCGTCGCCGTGACCGGCTTTGTCCTTGCCGCCTGCGGATCCTCGGCGGCGACGCCGGGCAGCTCGACCACGTCGTCGGTCCCGGGCAGCTCGACCACGTCATCGGGCACGACCGCCGGCGCGCGCTGCTGGCCGGCGGCGGCGCGAACCCTCGGCACAAGCCGAGCCGCCCGCGTCTACGTGCAGTCCGGAGCCGTCTACGGGTGCGCGGCGGGCAGCCGCGGACGCTATCTCCTTGGCCATGCGTCGGTGTGCATCAATTCCGACCGTGTCGGGCCGGTCGCCGTGGCCGGGCGCATGGCCGCCTACGCCGTGACCACCTGCGGCGTGGACACCGGCTCGGCCACCGTGGTCGTCCGCCGGCTCTCCGACGGCGCCCACGTGTTCAGCCACGCGGCTGCTGATGCCGCCGGCCCGGAGGGATATGTCGCCGTCACGACCATCGTCGCCACACCAGCCGGGGCCGTGGCCTGGATCGCGCACGCCACGACAATCGTCGGTCACCGTAGCGTCACGGGCGTGTACGCCCGTCGTGGCTCGGGCATCAGCAAGCTCGACTCCGGCAGCGGAATCGGCCTTAGCTCCCTGCGCCTCAGCGGCTCAACGGTGAGCTGGGAGGACGGTTCGGGACGGCGATCGTCGCGCCTGAGCTGAGCCGGGCTCGGCCAGCGGTCAGCGCTCGGGATCGAGCCCCGAGTCGTCGTCGCCAAGCCAACGCTGGGCCCAGGCCTGCAGCTCTGACAAGGCCGGCTCGAGCTCGCGACCCATCTTGGAGAGCTCGTAGCGGACCTGGAGGGGCGGCCCGGGAACCACCGTTCGCTCCACCATTCCCCGCGCCTCGAGCTCCTTCATCCGCTCGGAGAGGAGACGGTCGGAAAGCTCGGGGATCGAGGAGGCGACCTCGGAGAAGCGCAGCGCTCCATCCATGAGGACGCGGAGGATGGCGCCGGTCCAGCGGCGGCCAACCAACTCCACCGCCTCGTGATAGAGGGGGCAGCAGCTACTGCGGGTCCCGTAATCCGTGGCGGTCTGCTCTGAAGCGCCCATGGGTGCCGACGAAGAGCTTACGACCTCACGCGGCTTCCAGCGCTCTCGACGCTTCGGTAGATCCGTCTACGGGCACCTCGCCGGCCACGTTGACCATGGCCGTGAAGCCCTCCAGCATCACCGCGGCAATTGCCTCGAGAATCTCCTCGTCGTCCCAGCCGGCCTCGCGGGCCTCCTCGTGGAGGTGCATCGGCGGCCGACCGTCGACAACCAGAGCATGGAGATAGCGCAAGAGTGCCGCCTCCCGCTCGTCCCGGGAATCGAACTGCCGCGCCAGCGCGACCTCATCCAGGGCCAAACCGGCGCCGCGGGCGGCACGCGAATGCATCGCGATTCCGGGCGCTGACTGGTAGTGCTCGGCGACCGCGAGCGCGATCCGCTCCAGCGTGGGGAGCGTCAACTTGCCGTGACGAAGCTCAGAGCGAAAACGGGCATAGGCCCGCAGCGCCGCCGGGGACCCGGCGAGCACGCCGAGGAAGTTGGGCAGCTGGCCTCCCCCGGACAGAGCGCCGCGCAGGACAGCGGCCGACCCTTCAGGGGCAGTGAGGTCATCGTGGATCTGGAATCTGCTCATCGGAATCTTCATGGCTGACACCCGCAGGGCTCAAGGGCGGAAAAGTAGTCCGCCTTCAGTTTTGGCATCTACTTACGGTTTATAAGTCTAGTGGGATCCGGGCGACTGCACAAGACCCTTTGGAAGCCACATATCCGGTTATACGACCGGCGATAAACACCGGATCACTCCCGGGGCATAACTGGCTATGAGACCCGGCGCGGGGCGCCGGACGGGTGAAACGCGAGGCGGGGCCGGGCAGTCCTAGCTCGGGCAGCGAGCCGGCGCTCGTGGATCCTCGGGGTGTGTGCCGAGCTCGGGATCAGTGCGCCGCGAGGGCGTGATGCACTGCGAGCGCGTGATGCGCTGGGAGGGCGTGATGCACTGCGAGGACCGCGGCATGCGAACTGACCGCGGCCATCAGCATCAGCGTCACGCCGAGCAGGACGGCCCACATGGCCACCCGGTCGGGGCGGAAGCCGGCGCGCTCATGGCGCCTGACCTGGGAGTGACGCTGGGCAGTCGAGGGGCGAGTGCCGTTACGCGACGCGTAGCCCTCGGCACCCTGGCCGCGAATCGTCACCGTGTGGCGACCGGGGACCCCACCGGGACGCGGGTGCGGGGGCTCGAGGACGTCGACCAGTTCTCCGCGTACGGGGTCCTGTTTCGGGCGGCGTTGCTCGCGAGCGAAGCCGGCTTGTGACGACGCGGGCACAGACATGCCTGAGCGGGGCATCTGATCGTCCTCTTTCGGTGGCTTGCGGGGTTAGCTGACGGGCTCGCGTCGAAAGAGCGACGCTACGCGCGAACGCGATTAGCCCCAACAACCTGGTTCCCCCACTTCCCTCCCACTCCTAGCGGCGCGGGCGGTATTGGGAATTCAGCTGTACGGCTCGGCGATGCTACCAACGACCACGGACGGTCGCTTCCCGCCGACAAAGCGGCGGGATCCCGCGGCCAAAGCGGCCGGAACTACTCCTTGCCGGCGACCCGAGCCACGAAGTCAGACACGTTCTGAGCGTCGCGGCCTTGGACGACGTTGGCGGGCATGACGCCCTGTCCGAGGCACTGCTGAGCCGAGCCCGAGGATGCGTTGGGCAGGCACCCATTCTCGATCGTATGCAGCACAAGCGAGGCCGGCGGCTTGAGCGTGTCCAGGTTCGGCCCGACCTTGCCGACGGCGTTGGCGGCGCCCAGCGTATGACAGACACCACAGTGGGTCCCGAACAGTTCCCGGCCCGCCTTCTCCCCGGCGGTCAGCTTCAGGCCGCTGGCCTGGGCGCTGGCGTTGGCGTGATTACCGACCAGCAACGCGACCGGCAGGGCAATGCCAAACCCGAGCATAACGACCAGGAACACGGTCCCAGCGGCCCGGTTGGCCCCCCGCGATTGCTTCTGAAGGGTGGCCCGCGCCCCGCCGAGACCGCCGCGGGCGGCGACGAAGAAGAGGCCGAATGCGAGCACGACCCAGAAGGCGACAAAGATGGCGACTCCAAGCACTGCGGCGGCACCTTACCGCGCGCGCCGGGAGGATGCCGCTGGATGGGCGATCCTTGGCTGCCTCCAGCGCGAGCCCCGGCGCCGGCCGGGGCTCGCCGCGTCATCGCCGCCGCCCGGAGGCAAAGCTCATGACCGGGGGGGCAACGGCTCGGAAGTCCTCGGCCTCGCTCTCGCTGCCCGACGCGGCTCGCTGCTCGGCGAGGCCGTGGCGGACCTGCTCGTCGAGCATCGAGAAGTCCTTGACGTCGGCGAGGATCTGGTCCGGAGCATCGATCGGACCGATCCGATCGACGAGCACGTTGATCGCCCCTCCAGCGGCGGCGAAGCGCTCTAGCTTGCCCGAGATCAGCAGCAGCGGCTCCGTCCTGACCAACAGTCGATGGCGCTCGTAGATCTTGGGCGGGACGATCAGGTTGATCGTCCCGTGCTCGTCCTCGAGCAGGATGAAGACCACCCCCCCGGCCGTCCCGGGCCGCTGGCGCGCGACGACCATGCCCCCGATCGTGACCCTCCGCGCGTGCTCGAGCGTCTCCAGGTTTTGACTGGTGACGGCCGCAGCGGGCAGCCGCGGGCGCAGCAGCGCCAGCGGATGCGATCCCACGGTCAGTCCGGTGGTGCCGTAGTCGGCGAGCATCGCCTCCCAGTCCGATAGAGGGCGCAGGACAGGCGGGGCGGGCAGATCGAGCGGGAGGGTGAGCTGGGTGCCGCCGGGCACGCGGCGCCCGGGCGCGGCAACGCCGAGCTGCCAGAGCGCGATTCGCCGGGCTGACCCTCCGCCCGTGCCCGTACCCATGCCCGTGCCCGTGCCCGTGCCCGTGCCCATGTCCTTGCCCACCGCGAGCCTGTCACACGCCCCTGACCAGGCCAGCAGCTCGAGCGCCGGTCCGCCCGCCCCCGCCCGTGAGGCAAGCTCCGAGAGGCTCTTGAAGCGCCCGCTCGCCATCCGGGCGGCTACGAGCTGGGTCACCTCCTCCTTGCGCACTCCCCGCACGTAGCCGAGCCCGATTCGTACCCGCGGGTACTTGCCGCCCGCTCGGCTTCCGGCCTCGCTTGCTTGGACCGCGCGCCCGTCATCCGGCTCTGGAACACGCGCCCGCTCGGCAGCGGCGCCCGCGAGCTCGACTTCGCACTCCACGCCGCTCTCGTTGACGTCCGGGGCCAGCACCTCGATCCCGCGCCGCTGCGCTTCGTGGACAAGTGCGTCGGGTGGGTAGAAGCCCATCGGCTGCTCGTTGAGCAGCGAGCAGAGCAGCTCGGGCGTGTAGTGAACGCGCAGCCAGGTCGACTGATAGGCGAGCAGCCCAAAGGCGGCCCCGTGGGCCTTGGGGAAGCCAAACCCAGAGAAGCCCTTGACCATCGCGAAGACCCGCTCGGCGGTCTCGGTGTCGACCCCGTGCAGAGCAATGGCCCCGGCTACGAAGCGCTCGTGGTAGGCCTGGATGGCTGCTTCCGAGCGCTTGCGGCTCATCGCCCGGCGCAACCCTTCCGCCTCTCCGATGCTGAAGCCGGCGAAGGCGATCGCCACCTCGAGCACCTGGTCCTGGAAGATGATCGTCCCCAGCGTCTCGGCGAGTACCGGCTCGAGCGACGGATGGTCGTAGGGGATCTGGTACCCGGGGTCGACCCGCAGCCGCTGACGTCGCTCGATGTAGGGGTTTACCGCCCCGCCCTGGATCGGGCCCGGCCGGACAATCGCGACCTGCACGGTGATGTCCTTGAGGGTCTCGGGGCGCGTGCGCCGCAGCGACTGCATCTGGGCCCGGCTCTCGATCTGAAAGACACCGGTTGTATCGGCGTTCTGGATGCACTCGTAGGTGGCGGGATCGTCGTAGGGGATCCGCGAGAGATCGATTCGCTGGCCGCGTGAGCGCCAGATCAGATCCACACACCGCTCGACCGCGGAGAGCATCCCGAGACCAAGCAGATCAATCTTCAGAAAGCCCGCGTCGGCGCAGGAGTCCTTGTCCCACTGGGCGATCTGGCGCCCCGCCATCGCCGCGGGCACGATCGGGCAGCAATCGATCAGCGGCCGCGTAGCGACGATCATCCCCCCCGAGTGCTGAGACAGATGGCGCGGCAGGCCGTGGGCCTCGGCGGCGAGCCGGGCCAGCCACGCCCAGCGGCCCCGGGGCCCCCGGCGTCCGGTGCTCTCGATGTCCTTGCCGACTTCGCGCGCATCCCATCCTTCGCTACCTCGCGCAACCCGCTCGATCTCCCCCGGCGGCAGCCCGAGCGCCTTGCCCAGCTCGCGAATCGCCCCTCGCGCGCGGTAGGTGGGAAAGGCAGCGACCAGCGCCGAGCGTTCGTGGCCATAGCGCTCGTGGACGCGGGGGATCAGCCGCTCGCGGATATCCCGGGGAAAGTCGAGGTCGATGTCGGGCAGCGAGGTCAGCTCCTCATTGAGGAAGCGTCCGATCAGGAGCTCGTTGGCGATCGGATCGACGTGCGAGAGCCCGGTCAGATAACA
Organism: Solirubrobacteraceae bacterium; assembly: GCA_049697735.1. GTDB lineage: Bacteria > Actinomycetota > Thermoleophilia > Solirubrobacterales > Solirubrobacteraceae > Palsa-465. The sequence goes on along the minus strand of JBAVWI010000238.1, from coordinate 3,965 downwards.
AACGATCGAGGAGACGCTCGAGCCCCGCCCCCGCCCGGGGGGGAGCAGGGCCCGGACGGTGTCCGGCCCCCGTACCTCGACCGCGACCTCGCGGGCGAGCTCGAGCATGTCGTGGTGCAGGAGGAAGAAGCCGGGCAGCTTCAGCGCCGCGATGATCCGCTTCTCCTCCTCCAGCCGACCCATCGCGCGCTCCCGAATCCCGGCCGGCGCATCGGCGTAGCGCTCGCGCATGCGGGCGTCACAGAGCTCGCTCAGCTGGCGCATCGCCGTCTCGTCCTCGGCCCCCGGATAGCGGTAGCCGAGGTCACTGCGCAGGTCGAAGCGCAGCTCCTCGGCCAGCCGGGCGGTCTCGAGCACCGCCTCGGGATACTCGGCGAAGCGCTCCGCCATCGCCTCGGGCGAAGCCAGGACGTGACTGAAGTTCCCCCGCCGCTCGGGCTCGGAGGCGTCGAGCGTCATGTGCTTGCGCACGGCGACGAGCGCGTCCTGAAGCGGAGCCCGCGACCGGGCATGGGCGTGCACGTTGCCGGTCGCCACGCAAGCGAGGCCGAGTCGGCGCGCAAGCGCGGCCAGACGACGATTGCGCGCCCGGTCATCCCGCAGGAACGGCCGCTGGAGCTCGACCCGCAGCTGCGCGGGACCGAATCCCTCGCGCAGCCGCCGTAGGGTGGTCTCGTCGTGCACCCCGCGCAGCGCACAACCGCTCAGGCAGACCAGGCCCTCGGCGTGCTCGAGGATCGTCTCCAGCGCGACCGCGGGCTCGCTGGCCGGCGCCCCGGGCCGCCCATCGCGCGTGTGCGCGTGCGCCTGGGTCAAGATCCGGCACAGGTTCGACCAGCCGTGGGCGTCTGAGACCAGCAGCGTCAGGTGCCGTCCGTCGTCGAGATCGAGCTCGGACCCGTGGATCGGGCGCAGCCCCAGGGCCCGGGCGCTGACCGCGAACTCCATCGAGCCCGAAACCGTGTTGTGGTCGGTTAGGGCCACCGCTTCATAGCCGAGCTCCAGCGCCGCCGGAACGAGCTCATCGGGCAGCGAGGCACCGTCCAGGAACGAGAACGCGGAGTGGCAATGCAGCTCGGTGTACATCTACGAACACATGTTCGCATTAGTGGGAGACGGACGCCGGACGAGGACAACCGATCGACGTGGGCCGGGACGAGCTCGCCCGTCAGGAATCGGCGAAGTTCAGGACTCGGCGGCGGCGCGGCTCTCGGGATAGCGGGTCAACCCGTCCTCGGGTATCTCCTCCCAGACCGCGGCGTAATCGGTGAACTGCCGGTAGCTCGGGCGCACGCCTGGATCTGAGTCCAGGGTGCCCAGCCGCACCCCGACCTCGTCGGCGTCGGTGGGCGAGCGGCTGAAGAGCGCCGAACCGCACTCGCCGCAGAACCACTTCTCAAAGCCTGTCTCGGGCCGGAAGGCGCGCAGAAGCTCCGCTCCTGCAGTGACCCGAAACGATCCGGGCTCGGTCCGGCCGTTGGCCGACGCCGCCGTGCCGGTCCGCCGCTGGCAGCGCGTGCAGTGGCAATAGCCGGCCGAGGTGAAGGGGGCGGTGACCTCATAGCGCACGGCGCCGCACACGCAGCCGCCGGTAAAGGCTGGGGTCTCTGCGTGACCGGCTGACGGCTGAGTTTCGCCGCCGCCGGCTGGAGGCTGGCTCACGCCGTCATCAGCCGAGGGCCGGCTCACGCCGTCACCTGCCGAGGGCCGGCTCACGCCGTCACCTGCTGGGAGAGGTCGCGCGTCGGATCGATACTCCACCGGTCGGCGACCCGCAAGAGACGCTCGTCGAGGGCCCAGCGGTCGGGCAGCTCGGCGCCTTCATGCTCGGGACTGGCTCCCTTGAGCGCCATGCAGCCGCTGTTGTCGCCGCGAGCCCGGATCTCCTCCACGTCGGCCGGGCTGAGCCGGAGCTCACTGGGCAGTCCAGCCAGCTCGGCGCGCTTGTCCTCGACCGTGCGCGCGTGCGGTCCGAGCTCCTGAATCAGGGTCGGAACGACACAGGACACGGCCTCGTGGGCCAGATTCCACTGACACGCGAGCTGGATCATGCTGAGGCCCGTGCGCTCCGCGACCGGCCGCATGGCATCTATGCGCTCGCGGCCAGCCTCGATCCAGCCCCCGGGGCGAAAACCGCGATGGTCGCCCGCGACGAGCTCGGCGCCGGGCTCGAGGTCATCGAAGAACAGGCCCCCGTAGTCGACAACCCGGGTGATCACTTCGACCTCATGGTCGGCCGCGGCATCGAGCGCGAGCTCACCCGGCCAGGGCTCGAGCGGGCCCAGGATGACCATCGCCCAGTCGATCATCGCGCCGAAGCGCTCCAGGCAGTCGATCAGGTCGAGGGTGAAGCCATTGGCCGGCCCCGGCGCCACGCCGATCAGCCGGGTCAGCCCGGCCTCGCGCAGGGCCGCCATCCCGTTCCAGACCGCCTCGCTCGTGTAGCCGGTGCGGTCGGGGTTGTGCAGCAGGAGCAGGTCAAAGCTGTCGACCCCGCAGCGCTCGAGGCTGCGCTCGGTGGCCATCCGCAGGTAGTCGGCGTAGCCGTCGGGCCCCCGCAGGGCGGGGTCGGTGAAGCGCGGGAAGCCCTTGGGCCCGTTGCGCTCGCCCTCATAGAAGTCGTGTCCGACGGCGCCCACCACGCAGATCTCGTCACGACGCTGACCCACGAGCGCGCGTCCGAGCATCGTGTCGGCCTGGCCGGCCCCGTAGACGTCGGCGGTGATGACGGTGCGGATCGCCTCGTCGGGCCGGATCAGGTTGAGGAAGCGCTCGTCGTCGAGCGGCTGACCGAAGTGCATGAAGCGCCCCCCGCTCCACGTCCCCACGGCAACAGGCCCGGGTTCGATTGGAGCACGCGTGGCGGTCATTGCCGCCAGTTTAGTAGCGCCCCGATTTCGCTTGACGAGCCTCCCCGGCCGCGAGTCAGCGCTGCCGCCACCACCTCCCACTGAGCAGGTCATGAAAGACCACCTCGTTACGCCCGCAGACTGTCACCACCTCCCAGTAGCGCCGGCGCAGCGGCCGTTCGGTCCACCAGCGATCCTCGATCAGCCACGACTCCCGGACCGAGTCCACGATCCGGTCCTCGACGGTCATCGGCCGGCCGTCCCCATCGGCGCCGACGGCCACGCGGCGGGGTACCGAGAGACGGCGGGGACCCGTCATTCGTAGGGAGCCAGGACGGCTCGCCGTTCGGGGAAGCGCGAATCGGGGTCGACCTCGACCACTCGCAGCGCCGCTTCAGGACCGGCGGCCACCCGGGTCTGGCGGACAGCCTCTCGCAACCGGGCGGCCCGGGCGGCGGCCGGATCGTCGAGCAGCACCCGTTGATCGCTGGCGGGGGGGCCAAAGCGCTCGACGGCGAGCCTCAGCATCTCGGCCGGGGCCGGCATCTGGGCCAAACGTGGCGTCAGCGCGAGCCGCATTCGCAGCGGATCCGAGAGCGCCTCGCGAAACACGACCTGTTCGCGCCAAGTCCCCCCCGCCTCGACCATCACCGCGGAGATGATCACTGCCCGCAGCGTCCGCCCCCGCCGCTCGCGCCGAGCGAGCAGACGGTCGATGAGCAGGCCGAGACCACGCTCGAGCTGCGTACCCGAGGCCGCCTCGGCAAGCTCGAGTGCCTCGCGCAGGAACTCGCTCGGGCGACGGGGGCGCAGCCCGCTGTCAGCGCCATTGGCCAGCTGGTGAGCGAGCAGCCCTCGCTTGCCGAAGCGATCCACCAGCGCGGCCACGGGCAGCGTCGCGAGCTCACCGAGCGTTCCCACCCCCAGCCGCTCGAGCCCCTCGGGCAGATCAGCCAGCTCGAGCCGTGCCCGCAGCAACGCGACAGGCATCGGGGCCAGATAAGCCCGGGCTCGCGCCTGGTCTCCGGTCACGATCTCCGGCCGCCGGCTCCGGGCCCGGGTCGCAGCGGCGACGGCGGCAAAGCGCGACGGCGCCACGCCGAAGCGGGCGGGGAC
>JBAVWI010000237.1:0-4340 GCA_049697735.1 Solirubrobacteraceae bacterium | reverse complement strand
GGCACAGGCGGAGGCGGTGGGGGCGCCGGGAGCGGTACGGGCCCCAGCGGCGGTGCCGGCCTGGGCGGGGGCAACTGATGTCCGGACTCACAAATTCGGTGACAGCCTGGCGGCGCCGGGATTTCCGAATCGGGACTAGAAAGTGCTTGGCGCCGGGCTGGCACCCACCCGAGACACGGCACGCGACAGGTAGCGGCTGCCCGCCGCGCAGAAGCGCCAGGGCAACTCAACCGCCCGGGTGATTCCGATCCGGGAGTCGGCCACGATCGGGACGGCACGCCAGGCCCGCGGCCGGCCCGTGATCACGACCGGCCCGTCGCGAAGGTCACCGCCGTTGTGGTGCAGCTCGATATCCAGGGCCTGAGTCAGCTTGCCCGGACCTGAGCACAGCTGCCGCTCGGCCTCGAGCCCGCGCCGCGCGCGCATCAAATCGATCCCCGTGATGGGCTCCAGAGCGCGGACCAGGACCGCGGCGCCAACTCCCTCGGGCTCACAGACCGCGTTGAACAGGGCGTGCACGCCATAGGAGCGATACACGTAGGCGATGCCCGGCCGGGCGAACAGCGTGCTCGTCCGAGCCGTAAGCCCAACGTAGGCGTGGCAGGCAGGCTCGGACTGGTGGTAGGCCTCGGTCTCGACGATCACTCCGGAACAGTCGCCGTGGGTGAGCACGCAGCCAACCAGATCCCGGGCTACCTCGAGCACGGGCCGGGCGTAGAACGAGTGCCTCACGCCAGAGACGCGCGCGCCCGCTGCAGCTGCTCGCGCACGCGGCCGAGGCTTGTCCCGCCCTCCGACACCTTGGACTCAAGCCAGGCGCCGTCCTCGAGCACGCCGTAGTAGGCCTCGTCGAGCAGTGAAGACTCCTCGGCCAGCTCGGACCGGCTGAGCTCCGAGAGCTGCTTGCCGGCCTCGATCGCGCGGCGGACGAGCCCCGCCACCACCCCGTGAGCCTCCCGGAAGGGCATGCCGCGACGGACGAGCAGGTCGGCGATATCGGTCGCGGCGAGGAACTCGTCACTGGCCGCCCTGGCCAGGCGGTCGCGCTTGAAGCTGATCGTCGCGAGCATGCCCTGCGCGGCCTCGAGGCAGAGCTCGAGCGTGTCGCAGGCGTCGAACAATCGCTCCTTGTCCTCCTGCATGTCCTTGTTGTAGGTGAGGGGCAGACCGTGCATGACTCCGTGCAGCGCCGTCAGGTCAGCCACGATCCGCGGCGCCTTGGCCCGCAGAAGCTCGGCCGCGTCGGGGTTCTTCTTCTGGGGCATGATCGAAGAGCCCGACGCCCAGGCGTCAGAGACCTCGCAGAAGGAGAACTCCTCACTGGACCAGAGCACGATCTCGGCTCCGAGGCGTGACAGATGGGTAGCGCAGGTGGCCGCGGCGGCCAGGTAATCGAGCACGAAATCGCGATTGGAGACTGCATCGACCGAGTTCTCAGCCACGGCGGCGAAGCCGAGCTCGGCCGCGACGCCACGGCGGTCGGTGTCAAAGTTGACCCCGGCCAGCGCCCCCGCACCGAGGGGCAGCTTGGCGGTGGCTTCGATCACGGCGTCAAAGCGGCCCCGGTCGCGGATCAGCATCCAGGCGTAGGCGAGCAGGTGGTGGCTGAGGTAGATGGGCTGGGCCCGCTGGAGGTGGGTGTAGCCGGGCATCGGCCAGTCGAGGTGGCGCTCGGCCAATTGCACCACGGTCCCGGCCAGAGCAGCGATGGCCTCACGCGCGGCGCCCGCGTGCGCGCGCACGAACATCGCCAGGTCCGTGGCGACCTGGTCGTTGCGCGAGCGGGCCGTGTGAAGCCGACCCCCGACGGGCCCGACGATCTCGGTGAGCCGGCGCTCGATCGCCATGTGAATGTCCTCGTCGCCATCGGCGAACGGAAACGAGCCGTCACCGAGCTCGCCCCGGACCTGCTCCAGGCCCCGCAGCAGCTCGTCGCGGTCGCTGTCGCTGATGATCCCCTGGGCGGCCAGCATCCTGGCGTGGGCGACGGACTGATCCACGTCGTAGGGACTCAGCCGCCAGTCGAAGGAAATCGAGTCGTTGAGGCGGCGGAAGGCCGGGTGCTGGGGTTCGGCGAAGCGCGACATGGGCGCCATTATGGACGCCACGGACCGGCGGCGGTCAGCGGCCCAGCACTGTGCGCAGCGCCATCACCACCCGCCCGATCTGGCTCTCGCTCAGCTGGGGGAAGAAGGGTAGGGCGATCGAGCGCGCGGCAACGTCCTCGCAGACCGGGAACTGGCCCCGGCGGTGGCCGAAGCGCTCGCGGTAGAAGCTCATCAGGTGGATGGCGGGCAGATAGGGCTTGCTCTGCACTCCATGTCCGGCAAGGGCGCGGACTGTCTCGTCGCGGTCGAACCCGGGCGGTAGCTGGACGACGAACACGAACCAGCCCCGCCGGTTGCCACCCGTGTCCGGGCACGGCAGCTCGAGCCCCTCGATGCCCGACAGCGCTTCGCGGTAATGCGCCGCCACCTGCGCCCGGGAGGCCAGCATCTCATCGAGCCGTTGCAGCTGGGCCAGACCGAGCGCGCAGGCGATCTCGGGCAGACGGTAGTTGAAGCCGAGCCGGTCGTGATCGAGCCACCCCATGTCGGGGGCCCGTCCCTGGTTGCGCTCGGAGTCGACTTGGGCCTTGACGCCAGAATCGGATGTGGTGACCATCCCCCCCTCCCCGGTCGTCAGCTGCTTGTTGGGGTAGAAGCCGAAGACGGCCGGGTGACCGCGAGCACCCACGGCAACACCGTCGTCGTGCACGGCCCCGAGCGCCTCGCAGGCGTCCTCGACGATGGGCAGCCCGAACCGCTCGAAGGCGGCCAGGTCAGCCGGATAGCCGAAGATGTGGACCGGGAGCAGCGCCGCCGTGCGGTCGGTCACCACCGCCGCGGCTGCCTCGGGATCGAGGTTGAGGGTGAGCCGGTCGATGTCGGCAAAGACAGGACGGGCGCGCTCGTAGAGGATCGAGTTGGCGCTGGCCACGAACGAGAACGGGCTCGTCACCACCTCGTCACCGTCCTTGACTCCCGCGGCTCGCAGCGCCAGGTGCAGGCCCGCGGTGCCGCTTGAGACGGCGCTGGCGTGGGCGACCCCGAGGCGGGCGGCGAAGGCGGCTTCGAACGCGGGCAGCGCCGGGCCCAGGGAGAGCTGGCCGGAGCGCAGCACAGCCAGCACCCGTTCCTCCTCGGCGGCGCCGATGACCGGCTGGGCCAGCGGGACGATCGCCCGCTCAGTCTCGATCACGTGCCTGGAGCCGAAGTGGCTCGGGCCGCCCGCTGGGCCTCGTTGCCCGCCTGCATCCCGAACTCCAGCGAGTCGACCAGCGCCTCCCAGGAAGCCTCGATCACGTTCTCAGAGACCCCGATCGACCCCCACACGCGAGCCCCGTCAGACACGTCCAGCAGTACGCGGGTGACAGCTCCCGTGCCCTTGGTCTCATCCAGGATCCGAACCTTGAAGTTCACCAGCTCGATGTCGCGCAGGTGAGGATGGATCTCCACCAGGGCCTCGCGAAGAGCACGATCCAGCGCGTTGACCGGTCCGTTGCCCTCGGCGGTTCGGACGTAGCGCTCCCCGTCCACCCAGATTTTGATCGTCGCCTCGGTCTCGACGCGCCCGTCCGCGCGCTTTTCAACGATCGCGCGCCAGGATTCCAGCCTGAACAGCGGCTCGTACTCGCCCGTCTCCTTGCGCAGCAGGAGCTCGAAGGACCCATCGGCGGCCTCGTAGTGGTACCCGCGGTGCTCGAGCTCCTTGACGCGCTCGACGACGTCAGCTGCGGCTGCGTCGGTGAGCTCGATCCCGGCCTCGTGGGCGCGAGACAGAACCGTCCCCTTGCCGGAGAGTTCGGAGATCAGCATTTCCCTGCGGTTGCCGACGATCTCGGGGGCGACGTGCTCGAAGGTAGCCGGGTCGGCGGTGACGCCGGCGACATGCAGGCCGCCCTTGTGGGCAAAGGCGTTGCGCCCCACGTAGGGCGAATCGGGGTCCGGGGTGAAGTTGAGCAGCTCGTCGACGTAGTTGGCCGTCAGGGTGAGGGCGGCCAGCTGCGTCTCCTCGATCACCGGTCGCCCGAGCTTGAGTTGGAGGTTGGCGATGATCGTTGTCAGGTTGGCGTTGCCGCACCGCTCGCCGTAGCCGTTGAGCGTGCCCTGCACGTGCGTCGCGCCGGCTTGGACGGCAGCCAGCGAGTTGGCCACCCCGCAGCCCGCGTCGTCGTGACAGTGGATCCCGATCTGGACGCCGGTGCCACCGAGCTGGCCAACCACCGCGGCCATCGCGGCGGCGATGCCGTCGGGGAGGGTGCCGCCGTTGGTGTCACAGCAGACGACGGTGTCGGCCCC
>JBAVWI010000236.1:0-3998 GCA_049697735.1 Solirubrobacteraceae bacterium | reverse complement strand
GCCCTATCCCCGTCATGCGGATGCCGAGCATGCCCTCTGAGCGTGCACTCAGGACGACCGCGTCCCCGAGATGTAACACCGCGCAGCTCGACGCGTGCTACGACCGGTAACTCCAGAGCGGAACGGCGGCTGGTTGCGGATGTTCCCACGCTGCCCCCTGGCCTGCCGAGCGCTGGCATCAGGGTATCGGCTTCACCTGCGGGAGGAACCGCCGTCAATCAGCGCCTGGAGCACCTCACGGTCAAGGAGGAGATGCTAGCTTTCCACTCGAATCGCGGCAGTCTCGCGAAGCACCCCAAGCTACATGGTCACGGTCTCTCGACGCAGGGCAGAGCATGTCCGCCAGCACTTGATACGAGGGTTTCGGTTGCAGCCCGACTAGTCGGTTGGGGGTGCCAGCGCACAGGTGGCGAGCCAGTCCCAGCAGCGTCCGGGCTACGCGACGCGTCGCCTCGTGGTGCGTGGCGCTCTCAAGCTGAGTTTCCCGCCGCTCCACCTGCTCCAGCGTCAGTCGCAGCAGGTTCACGGCCACACGTGGTTCCTGCTCGATCAGCCCGCGGTGACGCGCTCGGGCATTGGCACCACCTCCGACGGCTTTACCGACTCCGTGAAGTGCCCTTCCAGGCCCCGGACCACGTTCAGCAAGCTGTCGACGCCACCGCCCCTGATGACTCGAAGAGCAGGCGACGACAGTCAGTCCCCACGAGCACATAGAAGTGAAGGCGCCCCTCTAAGTGCTCAGCTAAGACCAGATTGCAATGTTCGCGGTCCGGTCTGGCCACAAGAGCGCCGGTCGCGACCTGCCGCGGGCGGACGTCGGCGAGAATCGGCTCCACGCGTGCACGATCCACGCCGTGGAAGACAGGATTTCAAGGACTCGATCAAGAGGCTGGCGCCCGTTCCGGCTCGGATCCCACATAGCCTGATCCCGACACCTCGGCATTCAGGCACCCCGGGAGCCCGCTGCGCGGGTGTCCATAGGGGCGCTCGCGACCCGCTTGCGGAAGACCCAGTACGCCCAACCTTCATAGACGAGAACCACCGGAGCAAAGATCACCGCCCCCACCGACATGACACCCAGCGCGTAGGGGCTGGATGAGGCGCCGGCGACGGTGAGGCTAAAGGATTCGGAGACGCTGGACACCAGGACCCGGGGGAAGAGCGCCAGGAAGAGCGTGCTGACCAGGCATAGGATGGCGATGCCGGTTGCGGCGAAGGCCAGAGCTTCCCGACGCGCACGGTGGAGGATCAGGACTAGGGCCAGCGCGATGAAGGACATCGCCGGCAACGCGATCGACAGCGCACCATGCCCGCGACCCCCCGAGGTTCCAGCAAACGTCCAGGCCAGGAAGCCGCCCACCACGACGAGTGCGACCAGCCAGACCCTTCCGGTCAGCTGACGCGCGTGCTCTGTCAGCGGCCCCGTCGTGCGCAGGCACAGGAAGACGGAGCCGTAGAGGAAGAAGAGCACAGCGAAGGCCAGAGCACCGACCAGCGCATAAGGTCGGAGCAAGTCCAGCGGGCCACCGGTGAAGTCCCCGGCGCGATCGATGGGGATGCCGCCCAACTGACCAGCCAGCACCAGACCCCAGATCAATGCCGGCAGCAGGCTACCGACGGTGATCGCGCGTTCCCACCAGCGGACCCAGCGGGGGTCCTCGACCTTGCCGCGAAACTCGAACGCGACCGCGCGGAGAATGAGTGCGACGAGGACCAAGAAAATCGCCGCATAGAAGCCGCTGAAGAGCGTCGCGTACCAGGCGGGGAAGGCAGCGAAGGTGGCACCCACAGCCACGATCAGCCAGACTTCGTTGCCGTCCCAGACCGGCTCGATGGTCCGAAGCATAGCCTGCCGTTGCGGGCCTTCACGGCCGAGTATCGGCAGCAGCATGCCGACTCCGAAGTCGAAGCCCTCGAGCACGAAGTAGCCGAGCCAAAAGAAACCGACGACCCCAAACCACAAGTCAGCGAGCAGGGCGTGGGACATCAGTAGGAGAGTTCCAGCTCGGAATCCGCTTCCGCCAGGTCCTCCTCCGATGGGGCGCCTTTCTGGACCGCGCGCCAGAGCAGCCACCCCTCGACGACAGCGAGGGCGCCATAGATAACCACGAAGGCGGCCAGGGAGAGGCCGACCGACCAGAGACCGGCGGACGGCGTCACCGCGTTCGCCGTCTTCAGCAGTCCAAAGACCACCCACGGCTGCCGTCCCATCTCGGTGATTAGCCAGCCCGCCGAGTTCGCGATGAAGGGGAGCGGGATCATCACCACCGCGGCGCGCTGGAACCAGGGCCAGGTGTCGATGCGGCGCCGGCGAATTAGAAGGACGCCGAGAAGGGAGAACAGGAATACCAGGAACCCGACGCCGACCATGGCGCGAAATCCCCAGTAGCTGACGGGCACGTACGGCATGTAGTCACCGGGTCCGTATCGCTGCTGGTATTGCGCCTGGAGGTTGTCGAGGCCCTGGACTTTGACCTCAGGGGTTTTCGGATTGGTGGTGGCGAGCACGCTGAGGACGTCGGGAAGCGTGAGATTGAAGACGAGGCGCCCGCCATTCGGCGTGCCGATGGCGAATAGCGACAGCCCGGCAGGTGTGGCCGTATGGTAGAGCGCCTCGTCGGCGGCCGTCTTCATCGGAGTCTCCACGGTTACCAGACGGCCCAGCGAGTCGCCAGTCACGACCAGAAGGAACGAGAAGAGGAGGCACCAAACGACGGCGATGCGCGCTGATCGCTGGAAGAGCTCGGCGTCACGCTTGCGCATTAGCTGGAAGGCGCTGATGCCGAGCATGAAGAGGCCGCCGGTTATGAAGCTGGCCAGGACCGTGTGTGGGAACGCGAGGAGCAACAGCGGGTTGGTAAGTACGGCGACGATGTCGGTGAGCTGCGCGTGGCCGGTTGCCGGGTTTACACGGTAGCCGACGGGATTCTGCATCCAGGAGTTCGCAGCAAGGATCATCAGGGCGGAGAGGACGGCCCCCAAGGCGACGATCCAGATGGTTGCCAGATGGAGTAAGGCTGGTAAGCGGCTGCGACCGAACATGTAGAGCCCGATGAACACTGACTCCATGAAAAAGGCGAGCAGTCCCTCCAGGGCGAGCGGCGCCCCGAACACGTCGCCGACGTACTTGGAATACTCCGACCAGTTCATGCCGAACTGGAACTCCTGGATCAGACCGGTGGCGACACCCATCACAAAGTTGATCAGGAAGAGGTTCGCGAAGAAGGCGCCCAGCCTCCGGTAGCCGAGGTCGCCGCTCCGGTGGTGGAGCGTCTCCAGGATCGCGACCAACGGTGCCAGCCCGATCGTGAGCGGCACGAATAGGAAGTGGTAGATAGTGGTGCTGCCGAACTGCCAGCGCGCGAGATCAAGGGCGGCCAACTCCATGGTGTTTCAAATTACCGGACGAGACCTGTGGTGACGCCACGGTCTACCGATCTGTGCAACGCCGGGCGCGACGCCGTCCTCGGCGGCCGACATACCGACCTCGCGCTGCGCGACGCGGGACGTGTGCTCTCGCCCAACGAAGTGCGTTCGCCGTGATCCTGGTGATGGAAGCGCCCTGGATCTGGTTACCAACCGGGCGATTTGCTTGAGCGGCACGACGGGGGCCGAACTTCGTCGCCAACGCTCACGTTGTCGTCCTTCGCGCCTCACGCTCCATCGCGGACGCGGCGTTTAGGATCACGGTTCTCGTCGATGCGGTCGATGCGTGCCCGGCGGCAATAATGGGATGGGCGGTGCGCACGCCAGCGACCGCGGCGGCGGACCCACGGGGGCTGCGCGGAGTGCTGATACGAGCGTCCGGATAGCCCGACCGACGAGCGGCGCCGTTGCGGGTCGCCGTCATCAGCTGGTGATGCGTTCGCGCTTGGCAGATTGCAGGAGTCTGCGGTCAAATGAGATCGGCGTTGATCGGGTGTGCTTCGCGGTCGCCAGACAGTAGGCGTCGGGGAGGCTGATCGGGTAGCGCTGCCGAAGCCGAGCGGCCTCTACGC
>JBAVWI010000235.1:0-2720 GCA_049697735.1 Solirubrobacteraceae bacterium | reverse complement strand
TCCTGCCCCGTTTCGTGGAGATCAGCAAGGACACCTTCATCCCCCTCGAGGACATCATCGCCAAGCACCTGTCGGCCCTTTTCCCCGGGATGGAGATCCTCAGCTACGACCTCTTCCGGGTCACCCGCGACGCCGACTTCGAGGTCTCCGACGAGGCCAATGACCTGCTCCAGGCCGTCGAGGACGAGTTGCGCCGCCGGCGTTTCGGCGAGGTCGTGCGGCTCGAGGTCGGGGCCAGCATGGAAGCCTCTCTGCGCACCCGACTGATCGAGTGGCTGGACGTCGACGAAGTCCAGGTCTACGACGTTGAGGGCCTGCTCGACATGAGCGACCTGTGGCAGATCGCCTCGATCGAGGGGCGTTCCGAGCTGCGCTTCCCGCCCTGGACGCCCGTCTGGCAGAGCGGACTCTCGGTCGCCGCGGGCGACGCCGACGAGCAGCCTGACATGTTCCGTGCCATGCGGCACGGCGACGTGCTCGTCCACTATCCCTACCAGTCGTTCACCTCCACCGTGGAACGGTTCGTCCGCCAGGCCGTGGACGACCCCAACGTGCTCGCGATCAAGATGACCGTGTACCGGACCTCCGACGATTCGGCCCTGGTCCCTTCCCTCATCGCCGCGGCCGAGAAGGGCAAGCAGGCCGTCTGTCTGGTCGAACTCAAGGCCCGGTTTGACGAGCGCTCGAATATCCACTGGTCACGGGCGCTGGAGGAGGTCGGAGCCCACGTCGTGCACGGCATCCCCGGCCTGAAGACACACGCCAAGGCGATTCTCATCGTGCGCCGCGAGCGCTCGCAGGTGCGCCACTACGTGATGGTCGGGACCGGCAACTTCCACGCCAAGAACGCCCGTCTGTACGAGGACTTCGGCCTTTTCACGACCGACCGTGAGATCACCGAGGAGGTGGCCAACCTGTTCAACACGCTGACCGGTTACGGCCACCCCGAACCCCAGCACAAGGTGCTCGTCGCTCCCACCTGGATGCGCCGCCCCCTGGTCGAGGAGATCGAGCGCACCGTCGCCTCCCACCAGGCCGGGGTGCCGAGCCGGATCGTGATGAAGATGAACTCGCTCGTCGACGCCGGGATCATCCAAGCGCTCTACGCCGCCTCGCAGGCCGGGCTGCCGATCGACCTCAACGTACGCGGCATCTGCTGTCTGCTCCCGGGCGTGCCCGGGGTCAGCGAAACCATCAACGTTGTCTCGGTGGTCGGGCGCTTCCTCGAGCACTCGCGGATCTACTCCTTCCACCGTGGCGACGAGCACGTGTACTACATCGGCTCGGCTGACCTGATGCCGCGCAACCTTGACACGCGCGTCGAGTTGCTGGTCCCGGTCGAGTCACCCGAACTTCAGTCCGAGCTCGATGACACCCTCGAGCGCTGCCTCGCCGACGACACCAACGCCTGGACGCTTGACCCCGAGGGTGACTGGACCCGGCGCTCCGGTGCCAGTCGCAGCGCGCACGCCGAGCTCATGGAGCGGACGCTGAACTGGGCCGCGAGCGTCTCGAGCTAGCCGGGCGACAGCTCCGCTCCGCCCCCCACGTGGTTCTCTCGGGGCGTCCACCCGCCGGGCCGCTCCGATCCGGCGCCGTCGCTAGGGTTGGCTCCTCGTGCACAGCAGTTTCCTACTTGTCCTCGTCGTCGCCGCGGCGGTGGCGTTCGATTTCACCAACGGCTTTCACGACACCGCCAACGTCGTCGCATCCTCGATCTCCACCCGGGCGCTGGCACCGCGGACGGCGATCGCTCTCGCCTCTGTGCTCAACTTTGCTGGCGCCTTCATCTCGCTGAAGGTCGCCGCGACTGTCGCCACCGGAATCGTCAACGCCGGCCAGGTCACCGAGACGATCGCCTTCGCGGGGCTTATGGGGGCGATCACCTGGAACCTGATCACCTGGTGGGGCGGTCTTCCCTCCAGCTCTTCGCACGCCTTGATCGGCGGGGTGGTCGGGGCGATGCTGGCGGCGGTCGGGGGTTCTGGGGTCAAGGGTGCGGCGATCATCACCAAAGTCGTGATCCCCGCCGTGATCGCGCCGACCACCGCCTTCCTTGCCGCCGGAGTGGCGATCATCGTCATCTATTCCCTCTTCGGGCGCCGGCGGCCGGGTTCGGTCACCCGGGTCTTTCGCATCGGGCAGATCGGCACCAGCGCGCTCCTCGCCCTCGCCCATGGCACCAACGACGCCCAGAAGACGATGGGCGTGATCACGCTGGCGCTGGTCGCCAACGGTGACCTGAGCGCCAAGCACGCGAGCGTGCCAACCTGGGTCGTGATCACCGCTGCCACGGCGATCGCACTCGGCACCTACGCCGGCGGGTGGCGGATCATCCGCACCGTCGGCAGCCGGATCATCCGCATGGACGCCGCCCAGGGCTTCTCCGCTCAGGGCGCCGGGGCGGCGGTGATCCTGATCTCGTCACACTTCGGCTACCCGCTGTCCTCGACCCACGTCATCTCGGGCGGCGTCATGGGGGCCGGGGCCGCCAAGCGTCTCTCGGCTGTCCGCTGGGGCGTGGCGGGCAGCATCGCCGCCGCCTGGGTGGTCACGCTCCCCATCGCCGGCCTGTTCGGAGCCGCCGCCTATGGCCTGGCCACGGTGTTCGGGAACGGGGTCCTGGGGCCGCTGCTGATCACCCTGACCGCGCTCAGTGGCCTCGCCACGGCGCTCGCGACCCACCGCCGGCGGTTGGCGGAGGCCGCGAGCGTCTAAGC
>JBAVWI010000234.1:0-5240 GCA_049697735.1 Solirubrobacteraceae bacterium | reverse complement strand
GCTCTAGAGCTCGGTGATAACCTACCTCGAGCAACACCAGGGCAGCGCCAAGTACCTGCTGGCCGCGAACAGTTCCAAGATCACCGCGCCGATCATCATCCAGACCGGCCGGGCGGTGGTCACGATCGGCGGCTTCAGCGGGGGTGACCCCGCCCCCACGGTCAGCCAGCTGGCCTCGATGGTGTCGGCCGGCCAACTGAAGTACGTGCTCGTCTCGAGCGGCGGCCCGGGTGGCCGCAGCGGGGGCGGGACGGCCGCGTCGATTGACGCCTGGGTCAAGACCCACGGGACCGCGGTCACCGGCCTCACGGTGAGCGGGGGGACCCTCTACAAGGTGGGCTGACAGCGCGCGGCGCCGGCGCGCGCAGCTCCAGGGCGTCCGCGCGCCGGACGAGAATCCCGCCGATGCCCGCCAATCCCGCCGGCCTCATCTACGGCACGATCTCGGTGGCCGCGTTGCTGGCCGCCGAGAGTGCCCGCCAGGAGACCTATGTGCGGACGGTGGGGGCGGTGGTGATCACGATCCTCCTCTACTGGCTGGCCCACTCCTATTCGGAGTTCACCGGCGAGCGCATCAAGGCGCAGGTCGCCTTCTCCTACGGCGGCATGTTCGCGACGGCCCGCCATGAGGTGACCGTGGTGATCGGCGCCGCCGGGCCGCTTGTCGTCCTGCTCCTTTTCTGGGTGTTCGGCGCTTCGCTGGGCGCGGCGGTGGGCGCCGCGATCTGGACGTCGGCGGCGATCGTGATCGTGCTCGAGATCGTCATCGGAGTCCGCGCCGAGCTCACCGGCCGCGAGCTCGTGCGCCAGACCGCAGTCGGGGCGATCCTCGGTCTGCTCGTGATCGCCCTCCGGGTGCTGCTGCACTAGTGCCCCACTAGCCACCCAGCGTCACCTCGAGTTCATGGGGATCCGCACCCCTGAGCACGGCCAGAGTCAGCTTGCCGTCAGCGGCCCGCACCGCCCGGTCCAGATCCCCGACCGAATGCACCTGCGCGCCCCCCGCCTGGGTGATCAGGTCACCCCGGGCCACGCCCGCGGCCGCCGCTGGCGTATCCGGTCCCACGCGCAGCACCAGGACCCCGGGTACGTGTGCGAGCCCCACGGCCCGGCGCATCCGCTTGGCCATGGCCGAGGTGGCGACGGCGACACCGAGCCTGGGTGCCGTGCGCTCGTCGGGCTCGAAGAAGGCCAACCATGCATCGAGGGACGCGCCCAACCCGGACGCCGCGCCCTCGGGCAATCCCGCAACCAGATGGGCGGCGCGCTCGGCATAGGCGGGTCGCGCCGCCGAGACGAGCGACCGGCCGCGATCGGTGAGGGTCACGGTCACGCTGCGTCGGTTCTCGGGATCGGGCTCGCGCTCGATCATGCGAGCGCGTTCCAGGCGGCCCAGACGGACCGACATCGTCCCCGACGTGCGGCGCACATGGGTGACCAGCTCGCGCTGGCCGAGTGTCTCCCCGTCGGCGCGCGCGAGCGCGTCGAGGACGAGGAAGCTGGCGCGGCTGACCCGATGCTCGGCCAGGGCCTCTTCGAGCTCGGCCTCGAGATGGGCAGCCACGCTGATCGTCGTGTCCGCGAGGTGAGTGGGATCAAGGTTCGTAGGCAAAGTGCTGCGCTCCAAATGCTTGAGTCGAAACGTTCTAGTACGATTATTGCATGTCAAGCACTAATGGCTCCGGTGCCGCCTCGCCGGCTCCCCCCCTCGCCCCCACGCCCCCGGCCCCCGAGAGCTCAGAGACTCCCCTCGACGCATACTCGCGGACGGTTATCGGCGTCGCCGAAGCGCTCGGTCCGAGCGTCGCCAACCTGCAGGTGCGCCGGCGGACCCGGCGCGGGCCCGGCCTCGGCGCCGGCAGCGGCGTTGTCATCTCCCGGGACGGCTTCCTGATCACCTCGGCCCACGTCGTCGAGGGCTCCCGCCGCGGCGTGGCCAGCTTCAACGACGGGCGCGAGACGGCTGTCTCGGTGGTCGGCTCAGACCCCCTCTCGGACCTAGCCGTGCTCCGCGCCCAGGACAGCGACCTTGACCCGGCGCCGCTCGGGGACGCCGCCGCCTTGCGGGTTGGCCAGCTGGTGGTCGCGATCGGCAACCCCCAGGGGTTCGCCAGCTCGGTCACGGCCGGCGTGGTCAGCGGTCTCGGGCGCTCGCTGCCGGTCGGGGCGCGGGGCGGCCCCCGGCGCCTGGTCGAGAACGTGATCCAGACCGATGCCGCGCTGAACCCCGGCAACTCGGGCGGCGCGCTGGTGGACGGCGCCAGGCAGGTGGTCGGGATCAACACCGCCGTGGCCGGCATCGGGCTCGGCCTGGCGGTCCCGATCAACGACGCCAGCCGCGCCATCATCTCGGCGCTGATCCGTGACGGGCGTGTTCGCCGGGCCCACCTCGGCGCCGGCGTCGCCCCGCGCCCGCTCTCGCCCCGCGCCACGCGACGCACCGGCCATGCCGGAGGAGTTCAGATCGTCCAGGTCCTCGAGGACGGTCCCGCCGCGAGAGCGGGCCTGAAGCGAGGCGACGTGCTGCTCGAGCTCGATGGCGAGGCTGTACATGACGCCAATGCCCTGCAGCGCCTGATGGTGCACGAGCGCATCGGCCGCTCGGTCACCGCGCGCGTCCTGCGCGACGGGGCCGAGTTGAGCCCGACCGTCGTTCTCGACGAGCTCGAGACCTGAGGACCCGGGGAGCCTCAGCCTGCTGCAGCCGGCGAGCCCGCCACAGATGCACCGAGCGGGGTCCGGCCCCGGATCAGGTCGGCGGCCCGTTCGGCGATCATGATCGTGGGCGCGTTGGTGTTCCCGCGCACCGGGGTGGGCATCACCGAGGCATCGATCACCCGCAGCGAGTCGATGCCGAGGACCCTCAGCTCGTCGTCGACCACGGCACCCATGGCGCACGTACCCACCGGGTGATACAGGGTGCTGGTGTTGCGCTCCATGTGCTCGATCAGGCTCGCATCGCTGTCATCGGCCGGGGCTCCGTAAGCGCCGGTGCTGACCGCGCGCAGAGCGGGCTGCCCGGCGATCTCCACGCACCTGCGCAGCCCCGCGACCATCGTCGCCCGGTCATCCTCGTCCAGCAGGTAGTTGTGCAGGATCCGGGGCTTGGCGGTCGGGACCCGCGAGCGCAGCTTGACGAAGCCCTCGCTGATCGGGCGCAGCAGGCACGGCGACATGGCCCAGCCGTCGACCAGGATCTCCCCCGCCCCAGCGTCCGGGAACAGGATCGGGATCGTGTGGATCTGGATGTCGGGCGCCTCGAGATCTTCACGAGTGCGAAGGAAGGCTCCGGACTCGGCGAAGTTGGAGGTCAAGGGGCCGCGACCCTCGGTCTGCAGCAGCCTCAGATTCTCCTCGCTCTCGGCGCCGAGCAGCGACGCCTCCGAGGTGGTGTAGGTGATCCAGGTGGCGGGATGGTCGCGCAGCCCCCGCCCTACCGGGAGCTCGTGCACGGTGGGAATCCCGACCAACTCGAGATCGGTGGCGGGGCCGATCCCGCTCAGCAACATGATCTGCGGTGATTGGTAGGACCCGGCGCTGAGGATGACCTCGCGCTCGGCTCGTATCTCGATGACTTCATCACCGCGGTCGACCTCGACCCCAGTCGCCGTGTTGCCGTCGAGCAGCAGCCGGTTGACGTGGGCACCGGTGATCAGCTCGAGGTTGGGGCGACCGAGCACCGGGTGCAGATAGGCGACCGCCGCCGAGCAGCGCATGCCGCCGCGCTGGGTGACCTGATACCAGCCCACGCCGTCCTGCTCGGGGCCGTTGAAATCCTCGGTCAGGGCCAGGCCGGCCTCCACGCCGGCCTCGATGAACGCCTCGCAGGTCCGGTAGCGGGAGCGGTTGTCGATCACGCTCAAGGGACCGCCGGCGCCGTGAAACTCGCTCGCCCCGCGCTGGTTGTCCTCGGCGCGGAGGAAGTAGGGGAGCACGTCTTCCCACGCCCAGCCATCGTGGCCGAGGGCAGCCCAGCCGTCGTAGTCGGCGCGATGGCCGCGGATGTAGATCATCGCGTTGACTGACGAGCTGCCGCCGACCGTGCGCCCGCGGGGCAGGTAGCGCTGGCGACCGTCGAAGCCGGGCTCGGGATCTGACAAGAACCCCCAGTCGTACTTGCTCGTGGCGAGCGCCAGCTGACCGGCGGGTAGATGGATTTCGTCGATCGCGTCCGGAGGGCCGGCTTCCAGCAGGCAGACGCGGACATCCTCGTCCTCGGTAAGGCGGTTGGCCAGCACACAGCCGGCCGAGCCGGCGCCGACGATCACGTAGTCGTAGCTACTCATGGACCCTCCCTAGCGCTTGCGGTGAGTCCATTCTCTGCACCCGGGGAACGGGCGTCAAGGCACCTGCCGCCCGGCGGCGGGCTTGATCTGGCTCGGGTCGGGCACTAGTACCAGTCTTCGAGCCAGGCCGACCAGCGGGCGGTGTCGGACCCCGGCGAAATGGTCAGCGCGTAGTCACCCGGACCGCCGGTGAAGGTCCGTGTCTGACGTCCTGAGCCGGACAGGTCAAAGGACTGGCCGGCGCCGGTCGCGCCCGTATTCGTCGCCGCCGGCCCCGCATTCACGGTCGCCGTCGGGCCCGAGCAGATCACGACGAACGTGCAGGTGCCCTGGTAGGCCATCGTGTAGACCAGCCGCCAGTGGGTGCCGCGGACGTGAAAGCGGGCCGTCGTGGCTCCAGCGCTCCCGTGCAGCGCAGCCAGTGGTTGCCAATGGGGAGTTTCGGCAACCTGGAGGGCGACGACGCCGGACCGCGGCAGGTCGACGCCCGGGGCCGGGGACTGGCTGGTCACCGCCCCGGCGGGGACGCCCGGGGCGGCGATCACTGTCACGCGGCTCCGTAGCCCAAGCCGGGACAGCGCCGCTCGAGCCGCGGCGAGCGGCTGACCGGCGACTGGTGGCACACGGACCGGCGGTGGGCCGGCGCTGAGCACGATCTTGACCGTCGCGCCCTGCGCGACGAACCCCCCGGGCGCGGGACGCTGGGAGATCGCGGTTCCCCGGGGCGACCGGGAGTGGCGCCAGGTGAAGCTCGGCCGTAGCGCGAGAGCACGGGCGCGCGCCTCGATCCGCGCCCGGGGCAGGCCGAGGACGCGCGGGACTCTCACGTGCCCGGTGGCGCCAATGGCCAGCGCGGCGGCGATCATGGCCCCGAGCAGCAGAAAGGCCGCCGCCAGAGCGGCGACACTGCGCCGGCGTGCCGCGGGGTTGAGGTTTCGCCGCGGACCCCGGTGC
>JBAVWI010000233.1:0-22443 GCA_049697735.1 Solirubrobacteraceae bacterium | reverse complement strand
CGATCCGGCCGACCTGCTTCATCCGCTGCTTGCCCTTCTTCTGCTGCTCGAGCAGCTTGCGCTTGCGGCTGATGTCACCGCCGTAGCACTTGGCGATCACGTCCTTGCGGTAGGCCTTGATCGTCTCGCGGGCCACGATCCGCGAGCCGATCGCGGCCTGGATGGGCACGTCGTATTGCTGGCGGGGGATCTTCTCGCGTAGCTTCTCGACCAGAGTGCGGCCCGCCTGCTGGGCCTTGGCCCGGTGTACGAGCATGGAAAGGGCGTCGATCGGATCGCCCGCGAGCAGGATGTCGAGCTTGACCAGATCCGATTCGCGCAGCCCGATCACGTCGTAGTCCAGCGAGGCGTAGCCACGGGTTCGCGACTTGAGCTGATCGAAGAAGTCAAGGACGATCTCGGCCAACGGCAGGTCATAGGTGAGCTGCACGCGTTCGGCTGACAGGTAATGCATGCCGGCGTGCTCGCCGCGGCGGTCCTGGCAGAGCTCCATGATCTGACCGACGAATTCCTTCGGGCTGAGGATCGAGGCGCGGATGAAAGGCTCGCGGATCTCGGCGATGCGGGCCGGGTCGGGCATGTCGTTGGGGCTGTGGATGGGCAGGACCCTGCGGTCGGTCAGGGTCACCTCGTACTCGACGCTGGGCATCGTGGCCAGCAGCTCGAGGTCGTATTCGCGCTCCAGCCGCTCGCGGACGATGTCCATGTGCAACAGACCCAGGAAGCCGCAGCGAAAGCCAAACCCGAGTGCCTCGGAGGTCTCGGGCTCCCAGCTCAGGGCGGCGTCATTCAAGGTGAGCTTCTCGAGCGCGTCGCGCAGGTCAGGGTAGGCGTCGGAGTCGATCGGGAACAAACCGCAGAACACCATCGGCTTGACCTCGCGGTAGCCGGGCAGCGGCTCGCTGGAAGGATTGATCCGGGTCGTAAGGGTGTCGCCGACCCGAAGCTTGGTCACGTCCTTGATGCCGGTGATCAGATAGCCCACCTCGCCGGCGTGCAGGGCCTGGGCCGGAATCATCTGGGGGGAGAAGAAGCCGATGTCGTCGATCTCGGCCCCCAGATCTGCCTGCATGGCGTGGATCGCCTCACCCTTGGTGAAGACCCCGTCGACCACGCGGATGTAGGCGATGACGCCGCGGTACTGGTCGAACTCAGAGTCGAAGATGAGCGCCCGGGCGGGTGCGCCGGGGTCACCCGCCGGGGGCGGCACCCGGGCGATGAGCTCGTCGAGCACCTCCGATACACCCTCCCCGGTCTTGGCGCTGATCCGGCGAACCGAGTCGGCGGGCTCGCCCAGCAGGTCGGCGACCTCCTCGGCCACCCGTTGGGGCTCGGCCCCGGGCAGATCGACCTTGTTCAGGCAGGGGATCAGCTCGAGCCCCGACTCCACAGCGAGGTAGGTGTTGGCCACCGTCTGGGCCTCGACGCCCTGGGAGGCGTCCACCACCAGCAGCGCGCCCTCGCAGGCGGCCAGGGAGCGTGAGACCTCGTAGGTGAAGTCGACGTGCCCAGGCGTGTCGATCAGATGCAGCTGGTAGGTCTCGCCGTTGCCGTCCTCGTAGAACACCCGCACCGCCTGGGCCTTGATCGTGATTCCGCGCTCGCGCTCGAGATCCATCGAGTCGAGCAGCTGGGCTCGCATCGCGCGGGCATCGACCGTGTGGGTGAGCTCGAGGATCCGGTCAGCCAAGGTCGACTTGCCGTGATCGATGTGGGCAATGATCGAGAAGTTACGGATATGGGCCTGATCAGCCATCGAACCTGAAGGTTAGAAGCGACCCCGCCCGTGCAACTCCTATCACGAGGCTACTGGGGCCCGGAGGCGGCTCGAGACCAGGGACTCGATCTGGCGCGCCTCGGGGATTCGCATGAGCAGCACCAGGCGTGCGTAGACAGCGCCGGCGGCCGCCAGGGCGACGCCGATGGAGAGGATCTGGGCCACCAGGGCTTGCCCCAGGACGCTGTCAAGTCCCTTCCAGATCAGGTACGCGACGGCGGACATGATCACCGTCGCCACCACGATCCGCACGGTGACCATCGTCGTCTGGCCGAGCTCGAGACGGCCGTTGAAGCCGATCCGCAGCCGCCGCAGCTGCAGCCAGGTCATGACCACGTTGGCGGCCACGGTCCCGATCAGCAGGCCGGCGATCCCCAGCGGCTTGTAGAGGGCGACCGAGACGATCACGTCGACGATCAGGTTCACCGCCGCCAGCTTGGTCGGGATCCACGGGCGTTGGAGGGCAAAGAAGGTCCGGCTGAGGAGCAGGTTGACCCCGGCAAAGGGCAGGCTGAAGGCGAACCAGAACAGGGCGATCGAGACGCGATGGGTGTCGGCGGCGTGGAAGGAACCATGCTGGTAGACCAGGCGCGTGATCGGCACGGCGAGGATCGCCAGCACCGCCGCGGACGGTACGAGCAGGAGGTTGATCTGACGGATCCCGTTACCGACCGTGCGCCGCATCCCGGTCGGATTGCGGGCGCTGGCCATGCGGCTGAGGGTGGGAAACAGCACGGTGGCCACGGCGACGCTGAAGATCCCCTGGGGCAGCATGTAGATGCGAAACGCGTCGTTGATCGCGATCGGCGCGTGGACTGAGACGAGGGTTCCGAGTTCGGCGTTGAGAAAGATGTCGAGGTTGATGACCCCGATGCTCATCGTCACGGGCAGAAACAGGATCAGGACCTGCCGCACCCGTGGGTCGCGCCAGTCGAACTCGAAGGCGAACCGGAACTCGATCCGGCGTAGGGCAAAGGCGATCAGGGCGAACTGCACTACCGTTGCCACCAGCCACGCGATCGCGTAGGAATAGACCGCGTCCTGGCCATGGAACTGCGAGTGCAGGATCACCATCAGGACCACGATCACGATGTTCCAGACCGCGGGCGCGAGCGCCGGGACCGAGAATTCGTCGTATGACTGCAGGATCCCGACGAGCAGACCGGTCAGGCTCAGCAGCAGGACCACCGGGAACAGCACCCGGGACAGGCCCGCGGTGAGGATCGTCTCCGACGGGGAGAAGGTGGTGCCGGTGAACAGCGGCATGATCAGTCCGGCCACGCCCATGTAGACGATCGTCAGCGCGCCCAGTGCGAGCAGAATCAGCCAGAACAGCGACGACGCCAGGCGAAACGCCTCCCGCTTCTTGCCGGCCTGCAGCATCTCGGTGAAGATCGGCACGAACGCCGCCGACAACGCCGCCTGGGAGAACAGGTTGCTGAACAGGTTCGGGATCTGCGAGGCGACAGTGAACGCCGAGCCGGCCGCCGAGGTGGCGAAGAACCCCGCCTGAACGATCTCCCGCCCAAGCCCGGCAATCCGCGAGAGGGCGGTGGCAAGAGCGAAGATCGCGGTGCTGAGAGCTAGTCTGCGCCGCGGGGGAGGCGGGGGCGCAGACGGGGGCTGCTGGCCCAGGACGGAGCTCTCGATTGACACCAGCGCGCTATAGTACGCGGGCCGCGGGCGTCTGCGGCTGCGTGCTCTTATGGCCAACATTCACTCCCAGAAAAAGCGGATCCTGCGCGCCGAGCGTGAGCGGACCGAGAACCGCCACTACACGTCGTCGATCAAGACCTACTTCCGGCGCCTCGAGCAGGCCGTGGCGGAAGGCAACTCCGACAGCGCCGAGACCGAGCACCGGGTGCTCGTGAGGACGATTGACAAGGCGATCAAGCGTGGCGCTCTGCACCGCAACAGCGGTGCCCGCAAGAAGTCGCGCGCTGCCCGTCTGCGCCGCGGCGCCTGAGTCCGACCCGGCTCCCGGCGGCCGGCTTGGGCGGCGCAGCAACGTTGCAGGGTCTTCGTCACGGGTAGACAGCTGCCATGGCGGCTGAAACCCTCCCGCGATGACGCCCGAGCCCGACCTGGTCAGTTTCAAGGTCGAGCGCCTTGCCTTGGCGAAGTCCGGCCGGCTGGAGGTCAGCGGGCGCTGGTACGGCGTCCGCGGCCGGCGCTTCATGCGGCCCACCCTGATCTACCGCCAAGCCACCAAGGAAGGCGAGCAGCGTGTTCTCGCTGATCTCGAGCACAAGCCGTGGGCAGCCGAGAATGGCAGCCGCTGGACAGCCGCCTTTGCCCTCGAGATCGCCCTCGAGGACGCCGCCGAGATCGAGCTGGCGGTCGCGCCCGACATCACCGTCCCCCTGGGCGCCGGCGGCGCCGTGAAAGGAGGGACTCGCCAGGCTGCCAAGGCCGGGGCGGCCGCCGCCCAGGCGCGCTCTCCGCGCGTTCGGTCCGATCCGATCCGCGCCCGCCCGCGCGAGCGCTCTCCCGAAGCGGAGCGCCTGCGAGAGCGGTTGGACGCCTCCGAGCAGGCCATCGCGCGCGAGCGGGCCAAGCGGGAGGGCGTCGAGGAGACTTTGGAGCAAGAGCGCCGGGCCGCCCGGCAGCTCCGCGCCGAGCTCGGACGGGTCCAAGCCGAGCTCGAGCTGGCGGGTGCCGTGCAGCGCGAGCTGGATACGGCCTCCGCCGCCCTGGATACGCTGCGCAGCCAGAGCCGGGACACCGGACGACGCCTGGAGACCGCGGAGCGGGAGCTCGGTGAGGAGCGCAGCACGGCCGAGAGCCTGCGCCGGCAGCTCGCCGACGCCGACGCTGCCGTCAAACGCTTGACCGGCTCCGGCCCGGTAAGCACGTCGCGGACAGATTCCGAGGTGACCGCGGGCCCGTCCCGCACGGCCCGGCCCCCGTTCCAGCGCGCCGGACGGGTGGCGGGGACCGAGCTGGGCCAATCACTCCCGGGGCAGCCCCACCCATCCGAGCCGGGCCGCGAGCGCCCACGGGAGCGCAGCCGGCCGTCAGGGGAGCGCAGCCGGCCGGCGGGGGAACGTGGCCGGGCCGAGCGGTTACCCGCGGAGCGCCACCATCCATCCCTGCCTCGCTCCGAGCGGCCCCTGAACCCGTCGCTGCGCTCGGGCAGCTGGCTGATTCGGGGCCTGGCCGTGGTGGGGATGCTGATCGTGATCCTCGCCATCGTGCTGGTCATTCGCTCGACCGTCGGCTGAGCGGGCCGGGTGCTCGGTCCGCGCTGCGCCGGCCACCCGGTTGCCGACGCGACCGCAGGAGACTCGTCAGCTCGCCATGCGCTCGATCGCGATCAGCGCGGCGGTGTCCTCAGAGGCGCCCCCGCGGGACAAGCCCCCGCGCGAGGCGAGCTCGAGGTCGGCGATTTCGCCGGTGGCCCGGCGCAAACGATCGGACCCCGCGCGGCGCGCGTCGGCGATCAGCCTATCGGCGGCCCAGCCTGGCATCCGCAGTCCCCGTTTGATCTGCGTCGGCGCCTCGCCCCGGTCCAGGGCGGCGGCCGCGTCGTGCGCGACCCGGACTCGCTGGGAGAGCCAGTAGAGCAATCCGGGGAGACGCTCGCCCTGGGCGCGAAGCGCGAGATAGGAACGGGTTGCCGCCTTGACGTCGCCGGCCACGAGCGCGTCGGCGACCACCCACGCTCGGCGCTCGGCCGACGAGGCGGTGAGCTCGTCGATCTCGGCTGCGTCCAGCCGCGATCCGGGCTCGGTGCCGAGGGCGAGCTTCTCGAGTTCGCGCTGGAGGCGCTGTTGGCGGTCGCCGACGTGCCTGATCAGGGCCCGGGCCGCGTCGGGCTCAAGCTCGAGCCCCAGCTCCCGGGCGCGGTCCAGGACCCATCTGGGCAGCTCCTTTGCCTTGACGCTGTTCTCGGCGTCGATCTTCCCTCCGGCCTTGCGGACCATCTCGTGCAACCCCGAGGGAGCCTTGAGTCGGTTGCCGTCCTCACGGGCAAAGAAGGTGACCGTGGTCTCGGGGGCGATGGCGCCGACCGCGGCGGCGAGCGGCTCGAGATCTTTGTCCTTCCAGCGCTCGGTGCCGTCGACGATGATGAAGCGGCGCCCGAGGGCCAGCGTCATCGCGTCCAGCGCCGCCGCCACAGTCTCCGGGGTCGACTCGTCGCCCTCGAAGAGCTCGAGCCCCTCGGCCCCGCTGAGCGACTCGGCCAGTCCGCGCAGACGCGCGCGGCGCTCGGCGATCCGGCCGTGATCGTCACCGTGGATCAGGTAGGCCGCCTCGAAGCTGGGCACGTAACCGAGTCTAGGTGTCCGGGGTGACGACCCCGGGGGCCACATCCGGTGCTGTCGCGCCGGCGAGCTCGAGCGCCCGCGCGACCGCAGCCGCGGGCGAGGCGGCGGCCTGCACCCCGTCGATCTCCCAGCTGTCCAAGCCGACCACCGGCACACCGGTGGACAGGGCCAGGGCAACCTCGGACAGGGTCCCGTAGGCCCCACCCACGGCGAGCACGACATCGGCCGCCCTGACGATGAGCCCGTTGCGCAGCTCCCCCAGACCGGTGGCCAGAGCCACGCTGACGAACTCGTTCGCCTGGCCGCGGTCCTCGCCGGGCAGAATCCCGATGACCAGGCCGTCGGCCTGACGAGCACCCCGCGAGACGGCCGCCATCACACCTCCCCCACCGCCGTTGATGACCACCGCACCGGCGCGAGCGAGCAGCTCCCCCACCGCCTCCGCAGCCCGGGCGTGGGCCTCGGATGGCTGCGAACCGCCGACCACCGCCACGTAGCGCGGACCGGAAGGCACAGTCAGGTCGTGACGACGTTGACAAGCTTGTCGGGTACGACGATCAGCTTGGCGATCGCCTGGCCGTCGAGCCGGGACTTGACGCCGCGGGAATCCAGGGCCAGGCGTTCGAGTTCCTCGCGTGGCGCGCCCGTCGGAGCGGTCACCCGGTCGCGGACCTTGCCATTGACCATGCAGACCAGCTCGAAGGTGTCGGCCACGAGCATGGCCGGGTCGGCCGCCGGCCACGGCTCCTCCCAGACCCGGGCGCCCGTCAGTGACTCATACACCTCGCACCCGAGATGCGGGGCAAAGGGAAACACCAGCGAGGCCGCCGTCGCGGTGGCGAAGCGACGCGCCTGCGCGTCGGCCTCGGGACGGCGGTAGAGCTCGTTGACCAGCTCCATGACGGCAGCGATCGCCGTGTTGAAGGCAAAGCGCCCAGCCAGGTCCCCGGTGACCTTCTCGATCGCCCAGTTGGCCTTGCGTACCAGCTCAAGAGCGTCGCCCTCGGGAGCCGGCGGCGGATCGGCCGGGCGTGCGGGGCCGGCCGTCTCTGACAGCTCTGATCCCAGCCGCCACAGGCGGGAGAGAAAGCGATGCACGCCCTCCAGCGAATTCTCGTTCCAGGCCGCATCCTGATCAGGCGGTCCGATGAAGAGCACGTAACAGCGAGCGGCGTCGACACCGAGGCGCTCCACGATCGGCGTCGGGCTGATCACGTTGCCGCGCGACTTGGACATCTTCTGACCGTCGGGGCCGAGAATCATGCCCTGGGTAAACAGGGCGCGGAACGGCTCCTGGACGTCGAGCAGCTTCATGTCGGCCAGCGCCTTGACGAAGAAGCGCGAGTACAGGAGGTGCAGGATCGCGTGCTCGACCCCACCGATGTACTGGTCGACCGGCATCCACTGGTTCAGCACCGCGCGATCCCATGGCGCCGTGTCATTGTCGGGGTCGCAGTAGCGCAGGTAGTACCAGCTGGAGTCGACGAAGGTGTCCATCGTGTCGGTCTCGCGCCGTCCGGGACCGCCGCAGGACGGGCAAACGGTGTTCACCCACTCCTCGGCGGCGGCCAGCGGGGAGCGTCCGCGAGGCTGGTAATCCTCAACCTCGGGCAGCCGCACGGGGAGCTGGTCGTCAGGCACGGGGACCAACCCACACTTCTCGCAGTAGATCATCGGGATCGGGCATCCCCAGTAGCGCTGACGCGAGATCAGCCAGTCGCGCAGCCGGAAGTTCACCGACTCGTTGCCCCGCCCCTCGCGCTCCAGCCAGGCGATGATCGCGCGCTTGCCCTCCACCGCGGTGAGACCGTCGAAGTCGCCTGAGTTGATCAGCCGCTCGTCATCGGAGTGGCTTACGAAGGCCTCCCCGGGCGCGGGCTGGCTGCCGTCGCCGGGGACGACAACCTGGCGGATGGGCAGGTCGAAGGCGTGCGCGAAGTCGTAGTCGCGCTGGTCGTGGGCCGGGACCGCCATGACGGCACCAGTCCCGTATTCCATCAGCACGTAGTCGGCCACGTACATGGGGATCTGCTCTCCGGTCACCGGGTTGGTCACCGTCCGGCCCAGCGGCACGCCGGTCTTCTCCTTCTCGGCCGCGCCTCGCTCTTCGGGCGTCTCGGTCAGGGTCCGGTTGACGTAGGCGTGGACCTCCGCCTCGTGTCCGGTGCCGGCGGCGAGCTTGAACACGTCGGGATGCTCGGGGGCGATGACGAAGAACGTGGCGCCGAACAGGGTGTCGGGGCGCGTTGTGAATACGGAGTAGTCGATGCCCAGCTCCTCGCAGCGGAACGACACCTCGGCCCCTCGGCTGCGCCCGATCCAGTTGCGCTGCATGGCCTTGACGTGCTCGGGCCAGTCGATCTCGTCGAGATCGTCGAGCAGGCGATCGGCATATTCGGTGATGCGGAAGAACCACTGCTCGAGCTGGCGGATCTCGACTTCGTGACCGCAGCGCTCACAATGGCCGTCGATCACCTGCTCGTTGGCGAGCACGGTCTGGTCATGCGGGCACCAGTTGACCGCCGCCTCCTTGCGGTAGGCGAGCCCGTGCTCGAGCAGGCGCAGGAAGATCCATTGCGTCCAGCGGTAATAGCCGGGCTCATGGGTGGCAAGTTCGCGCGTCCAGTCGATCGAGATCCCCCAGGCGCGAAAGGCACGCTGGAAGGCGGCAATCGACTCGTCGGTCGATTGGCGGGGGTGGACACCGGTCCGGATGGCATGGTTCTCGGCCGGCAGTCCGAACGCGTCGTACCCCATCGGGTGCAGGACGCGCCGGCCGGTACGCCGGTGAAAGTGGGCGATGGCATCGCCAAGCGCGTAGTTCTTGAGATGGCCGATATGGGGCTCGCCGCTCGGGTAGGGGAGCATTTCGAGCACGTAGGACTTGTCGCGCTCGTCCGCTCCCCCACCGGCGGCCGGCACCGGCTGATTGGAGACCTCCCAGGTCCCTTCCTCGGCCCACACGGTCTGCCACCGGGGTTCGATCTCCTGAGGGTTGTAACGGTCGGCACTCATCGGCAACGCGTCTGAGGTTACTTGCGAGGCGTGCGTGTATTACCCTTGCTGATGACTTCGACTTCGAAGGGGCTGTAGCTCAGCTGGGAGAGCGCTGCCATGGCATGGCAGAGGTCAGGGGTTCGAGCCCCCTCAGCTCCACTTCTTCAACCGCCGCCGTCGTGGTCGGCGGCGGCCTGTCCGGAGTTCGGCGGTCGAGGAATTGACGACGCCGTATGATCCGCCCTCTGGTTTCACGCTGTGAGGAGGGGATTTGATGTCGCGTCGGTTCAGTTCTCTGGTTGGGGTTCTCACCGTCACATTGCTGCTCGCGGCGGCCGCGTCGGCGGCAGCGCAGAGTCCCGCGGCGCACGCCGCGCGGGGGTGCGGTGTTGGGACCGGAACAGGCTACGGATACTCCTATCTGACCTCGTTGAGGGTGAGTCAGACCAGTTGCGCGACCGGGCGCACCGTCGTCAAGCATCACGGTCTTCTCGGCGGCTGGAGCTGCACGAAGAAGCGGCTGGATACAAGCCCGGTCCAGTACGACGACCGCGAGACTTGCCACAGCGGTGCCCGTCAGGTCGTGTGGACCTTCACCCAGAACACCTGATCCGCGCTGACGCGCCTCAGAGAATGAAGTCGCGCCCGAGCGCGGCCAACACGATCCGGGACGCGAGCTGCGACCCAGCGTCGTTGAGGTGAATCCCGTCTGACTGGCGAACGATCGTGGGCTGGCCATTGACCGTCATTGCGTCTCGGTAGCGGTCACCCGGTGTGAAGGTCGGGACGATGTCGATGACTCGCACCTGCGCCCGCCAGGGCTCGGCGGCCACGGCGATGGCCGCGTTGACGACCCGGGCGATGCGTTGCCGGGCAGGCTCGCGGGGCGTGGGGAGCGTCAGCCAGTAGACCCGGGCGATCCCGGCCTGCCGGTAGGTGCTCATCATCACCCGGATGCGACTGGCGTAGATCGCCGCCCACTGCGCCCCGCAACAGCTGACCTGCTTACCGCCCGGGCCGGGCATCGAGTACCCGTCGTTGGCACCGATGAAAACCACCACCGCGTCGGGGTGGTATTGCCTGACCTGGTGCACGGAGAGCCTGCCCCAATCCACGAGGACGGTGCTCGAGATCCCGGTCCCGATGTGTGGGTCGCGCACGACGTTGACGTGGCCGGTGGCCAACGCACGGGCGAGATCGAGATCCAGCGGCTCTGACATCGAGTCCCCGGTGACGAGGAGCTTGTGCAGCCGCCGCCGGGCAGGTGCCGGTGCTCCGATCTCCCCCAGGTCAAACGCGTCGGCGGTCACCGGCGGGATCCCACCGGCCGAAGGCGCGACCTGGGCACCCGTGAACCCACCGGGGCCGGACAGATCGGCGTTGGGCGAGAGTCCGGCCGT
This sequence comes from Solirubrobacteraceae bacterium, assembly GCA_049697735.1. GTDB lineage: Bacteria > Actinomycetota > Thermoleophilia > Solirubrobacterales > Solirubrobacteraceae > Palsa-465. Next base: position 11,998 of record JBAVWI010000233.1, on the reverse strand, counting down.
CAGGTCGTTAGCCGCAGCGTGGAAGGGCAGGCGATCGGCGAGCCACCCAGCCGGGTCGCCGACCGCCAGGACCATGTCCCGTCCAAGGCCGGGGCTCATCTCGTGGCCGGCCTTGCGAATCGACGCGCCCGCGCACAGCACGAGCACCACGGCCGCGATCGCCACCGCGGCGAGCGCGTCCCGGGCCCGGAAACGACGCAGCCGGGCACGGTCAAAGCGCTCCATCAGGTTGTCTTCGGGATGTTCGGGGCGAGGGGTCGACATTTAGAACCGGAAGTAGATGAACGGAGGCACGCCGTCGCTGGGGACGGTGGCGGCGACCACGAGTATGAGGACCGAGAGGGCGGCGCCGAGCAGCGCCGGGGTCATGTGGCCCAGGCGGTCCTGAAACGCGGCAATCGGCCGGTCGGGCAGCAGCTGCAGGCCGATAACGATCCCGATCGCCGCCAAGATCGGCAATCGCCAGAGCGTGGCCGGCCCGAACGAAGTCAACCGATCGAGAAATGTGCCCACCAGTCCGATGCTCTGGGCACGGAAGAGGACCCAGCCCAGGACGATGAGGTGGAAGGTGACCAGCCAGCGCAGCCAGCCCGGAGTCCGGATTCGGCCGCCAATCGCGTGCTCGGTGACCAGGCCGACGCCGTGAAAGAGTCCCCAGAGCACGAACGTCCAGGCGGCGCCGTGCCACAGTCCGCCCAGCCCCATCGTGATCAGCAGGTTGCGGTAGGTGAGCCACCGTGAGCCGCCGCGGCTTCCGCCCAGGGGGATGTAAAGAAAGTCCCGCAGGAACCGCGACAGGGTCATGTGCCAGCGCCGCCAGAAGTCGCGAAAGCCCGTCGCCCGGTACGGGCTGTTGAAGTTCTGGGGAAATATGAAGCCCATCAGCAGAGCCAGGCCGATGGCGATGTCGGTGTAGCCGGAGAAGTCGCAGTAGATCTGGGCGGCGTAGGCATAGGCCGCCAGCAGCACGTCCGGGGCGTGATAGGCCTGGGGGACGCCGAACACCGGATCCACGATCGTGCGCCCTAGGTAGTCGGCGATCACCACCTTCTTGACCAGCCCCATACCGATCAGGAAGAGCCCGGAGCTGACCGCGACGTGGTCGGGGTCGCGGGGTGCGGCCAGCTGCGGCAGGAACTCGCGTGCCCGCACGATCGGGCCCGCGACGAGGTGTGGGAAGAAGCTCAGGTAGATGGCGACGTCAAGCAGGCCGGCGGGCTTCACGAGACCGCGGCGTACATCGACCGTGTAGGAGATGGCCTGAAAGGTGAAGAAGCTGATTCCCACCGGCAAGGCGATCGTGAGCAGCGGCAGCGGCATGCCCAAGGAGATGGAGTTCAGCCCGCGCGCGATCGCCTCGGTGAAGAACGAGTAGTACTTGAACACTCCGAGCGCGAGCAGGTTGCCGGTCACCGCGATCGCAGTAGCCACGCTTTTGCCGCGCTGGCCGGGGGTGCGCACGATGACCTGGGCAGCACTGTGGTTCCAAAGCGTGATGCCCGCCAAGAGCAGGCAGAAGAGCGGGCTGGCGGCGGCATAGAAGACGTAGCTGGCGGCCAGGATGAACGGCTTCCAGGCCCACGGTCGTGACATCAGCGCCCACGAGATGGTGAGCACGATGGGGAAGAAGATTCCGAACTGGACGGTTGGAAACAGCATCGGGCTGCGATCGGCCCCCTGGCACGAGGCGCCCCCGACCAAGTTGCGGCAGAGTATCGCCTCGTGAACCGGGCGCTCGGCAGACGTGGGGCGATGATCGTCGGATGCCTCGGGGCCACGGCCGCGCTGTGGCCGGCCTCCGCGGTCCCGTCAGCCGCGCTCGACGGTTGCGGAGGCGTGGCGATCGCCCGAGCCACCCATCACCCCCACGGTCAGCTCGCCCCCCTGGCGATCGGCGACTCGACGATGCTGCTCGCCCTCTATGACCTGGCCGCTCGAGGCTTTGACGCCAATGCTCACGGCTGCCGGCAGTTTCCCGAGGCACTCCAATTGCTGCAATCACTCAGGCAGACCGGCCGGCTCCCGCACATGGTGGTGATCGCCCTCGGCGCCGACGGCGCCATCACCCACGCCGAGATCGGTCAGGCGCTCGGATTGCTCTGCTGCACCCGTCTGCTCGTGCTGGTCACCCCACGCGAACTCGGCGGCGGTTGGGGCGCCGACGCGATCACGGTCCGGCAGGAGGCACGCAGGCACCGGGGCCGCACCCGTCTGCTGGACTGGGTCAACTACAGCCAGGGTCGCGCCGACTGGTTTCAGCCCGATGGTTTGCATCTCACGACGAGCGGAGCCCTCGCCTTCACACGACTCCTGGCCCAGTCGCTGCCCTGGGCCTACGTCAAGCACAAGTCACCGCCGCAGCGCCGCAAGCACCCGCTCGGGCCCTAGCGTGCGGCGGCAAAGGCCCGGGCACAAACCGCCTCACTCCGCGGGTCCTCAGGCCGGTTCTGACTTGGCTGCCTCCAGCGCCGCCGGCGGATCCAGAGCGATGTCGCCCCGAGCCAGCTCGAGCGCTCGATCGGCCAACTCGGCCGCCTCGGCGCCACCGACGCTGTCGTCGCGCAGCGCGAGGGCCAGCAGGACCTGACGCATCAGCTCGGGGTTCTGAGTATCGGGGGGCGGTCCGGCCGGCGGCAGCGCGCGGGTCGAGGCCAGCAGGCGCGGAGCTGCGCCCCCTCCCCCGCGGAAGCCGAACATCCCGCCGCCGGGGTGTCTGTCCGGAATGGTCGCCACGACGGCACCGGTGGCTGGGTTGACGAGGTTGACCTTGCTGCGTAGCCCGAGACGCTCCATCGCCAGCCGGTAGCCCGAGAGACGCAAGTAGCCGAGCTGAGCCGCGAGCTGTGTGAAGGCGGCCGCCTCGACCTCATCCTTGAGCTTGGTGTGGTGGAGCGAGATCTGCGTACCCGCGTCGGGGAGGCTGGGATCAGGATCGGGGGCGATGAGCAAGAAAACCTGCGCTCCAAGCCGGCCCGCGCCGACACCGGCGATGTCGGTGAGCAGCTGATAGCCGCTCAGGTTGAGCGCGCCGACGATGCCGGGCGGGAGGGGATGGGCGGCGAGATGGCCGGAAGGATGGGTCATCGCCGGGGTCTAGCCGTCAATCAGACCGCGGGCGAGGCCGCCGATCAGGCCGCCGCCGCCCTCGCGCTGGGCGTTGCCTCCCGCGCCTTCGGCGACCGGCGGGTGGTAATAGGCGCTCTGCAGGCCGACGCGGCCCGGGCCGGTGAAGCGGTTGAAGACCAGGTTGCCGCCACCGCTCAGAAAGCCCGTCTTGAACCCGTAGACCTCCTGGGACATCTGCACGGAGTGATCGCGGTACACCCAGCCGCCGGGCTCGATATCGATCGACTCACCGGCCTCGAGGACCTTCTCGAATACGTTGCCGTACCCGTGCACCCAGACGACGCCCTCCTGGTCAGCGGCGTAGAACTCATCCACGAAGAAGCCGCCGCCGTAGAGCATGTTGGCAAAGCCCTTGATCCGGCTGTAGTCGTACTGAACGTTGGCGGTCGCGGCCAGGAACTGATGCTCGCGCACGACGATCCCGTGGCCGGCGGGCAGGTGCAGGGCGGCGATGTGACCGGGGGCATCGCGGCTGAAGGCGATCTCCCCCGCCGACTGGGCCTCGATCAGGAGCAGTGGCATGCCGCCGAAAGCGCGGCGCTTGAGGCCCTTCTTGAGGGGATGCAGACCGATCTGCATGGTCGGGTACTTCCACAGCAGCACGTGGTGCTCGAAGTACACCGGCACCTGACCGTCGAGGGCCATATGGAGCACGGGTACGAGCTCGCCCTCGAGGCGATAGTTCAGCCCCGGAGCCGTTCCCTGCGTGATCGAGGTGGGAAGGATGGTTGGGGCCGCCGGCATCTGGTTCTCCTCTTGAGTTGACGACTCTGGGCAGCCTGGCCCGCCACCCCGGTTCTCACCGCGAGACGCTAGCGCGACTGGAGCCCGGCTGGCTGACCGTGGCGGCGCACGTTCACCCAGCGGGTCCGGACCCCTCATAATCGCCGCGTGCCGCCGATCTACATCACCGGGCATCGCAACCCCGACACGGACTCGATCGCCTCCGCGATCGGCTACGCCGAGCTCAAGCGGCGGCTTGATTCCAACACCGAGTACGTCCCCGTACGCCTCGGGGACTGCAATGCGCAGACCCGCTGGCTGCTGGAGCGAAGCGGCGCTCCAGAACCGATCTTCCTCCCCCACGTCATGCCCCGCGCCCAGGACGTGATGCAGACCAGCTTCCCCATGGCCGGACAGGACGACCCGATCCGTGAGGCGGGGCTGGCCATGGGCAAGGCCGATCTCGAGCTGGTCCCGATCGTCGATGAGGACGGCGCCCTGACCGGAGTCCTGACCGAGCGCGCACTCGCCCGCCGCTACATCCGCGAGTCGCGCCGGACCTCGACCCTCGAGGACGCCCCCACCTTCATCAGTGCCATCGTCGCCCTGCTGGAAGGTGAGCTCGTGCTCGGCGAGGACCACCAGCTGTCGGGACGCGTGTGGGTCCACTCGATGGACGCCGAGACCGATAGCGGTATCTCCGATGGTGACGTGGTAGTGGTGGGAGACCGCGCCGACGCCCAGCGGCTGGCGATCGAGAACTGCGCCGCCCTGGTGGTCATCTCGAACTCGGCCCGGCCGGCTGAGGACGTCCTCGAACTGGCCCGCAAGCAGGGCACGGCGATTCTCGTCTCTCCACTTGACAGCTACGTCTCCGGCCGGATGATCACGCTCGCCGCCCCGTGCCGGGCGCTGATGGAGAAGGAGCCCTTGACTGTCACGCCCGACTTCCTGGTCGATGACATGTCCGAGCAGATCAAGGAGCTTCACTACGGCGCCGCGGTGGCCGTAGACGGCGATAAGCGGCCGATCGGCCTGATCACCCGCTCGGACCTGGTCGCCCCACCGCGGCGACGGGTGATCCTCGTTGATCACGCTGAGCAGGGTCAGAGCGCGGTCGGGATCGGGGACGCGGAGATCCTCGAGATCCTCGATCACCACCACATTGGCTCGATCGAAACCCGGATCCCGGTCACGGCGACCTTCGATCCGGTCGGCTCGACTGCCACCCTGGTCGTCGAACGCTTCCGTCAGAGCGGGCTGGAGCCGAGCCCGACGAGCGCGCTGATGCTGCTCGGCGCCGTGCTCTCGGATACGGTGATCCTCAACTCGCCGACCACGACCGGGCGCGATCGGGCAGTCGTCGAGTACCTCGAGCGGGCGCTGGGCCTCGACGCGCGCCAGCTCGGGCGTGAGATGTTCGAGTCCACCGCCGACGTCTCGCAGGTCAGTGCCGCGGAGATCGTCACCCGCGATGCCAAGCGCTATCAGGTCTCCGGCGAACGGACGATCTGCATCGCGCAGGTCGAGGTGGTCGGCAAGGCTCTGCTGCACCGTCGCGAGGAGCTACTCGAGGCCATGCGGGCCGAGCGCGAGGGCAAGGAGCTGGCCCTTTACGCGCTGATGGTCACCGATGTGCTCGAGCACGGGACCGAGATGCTGGTGGCGGGGGACGTCGCGGCCGTGGCCCGCTCCTTCGGGGTCGAGGCCGACGATGGCACGATCGATCTCCCGGGCGTGATGAGCCGCAAGAAGGAAGTCGCCCCAAAGCTGATGACAGCGCTGTGAGCGGGCGTTTGCGCCTGCCCGCCGGAGTGGTGAGGGGAGGGCGGCTCAGCCGGCGCTGACCGCGTGCGACGGGGCTTCGCCCCAGAGTTGCTCTAGGCGGTAGTAGTCACGCGTGTCGGGCGTGAAGATGTGCACGACGACATCGAGGTAGTCGAGCAGGATCCACCGCGCCTCGCTTACGCCCTCGACCCGCCGCGGCAGCAGCCCGTGCTCAGACTTCAGACCCTGGTGGATGGCGTCGTGGATGGCCCGGGTCTGACGATCCGTGCGCCCGGTGCAGATCACGAAATAGTCGGCATAGCCGATCAGGCCTCGCAGGTCGAGTTGGACGATGTCCAGCGCCTTGCGATCCGAGGCGCGCTCAGCGATCTCGGCGGCCATCTGCTCGGGGCTCAGGAGTGCCTCGGGGACCTGGGTGACGCGGGCCCCGGAACCGGCGCTCATGCTCGTGCCCCGGCGTACAGGCCATGCTCGGCGATGTAATCCGAGACCGCATCGGGGACCAGGTAGCGGATTGGCTGCCCGGCCCGGACGCGGCGGCGCACCATCGTTGAGGAGACACCGATCGGCGGCATCGAGAAGAACCGCGCCCGCGCGCCGCGCGAAATCGACGCCAAGGCTTGGTCAACCGATGAACGCGCGGTCCCGCGCCGCTTGGCGATGGCCAGCGTGGCCAGCTCGAGCACCCGCTCGGATTCGCGCCACTGCGGGAGGCCGGCGGCGATGTCGCCACCGACGATCAGAAAAAACTCGGCCTGGGGTGCTTGGGCGGTCAGTTCCTTAAGCGTATCGACCGTATACGACGGCCCCTCGCGCCCGACCTCCAACTCGGACACCGCGAAGCGCTCATCGCCGGCTACGGCCAGACGGCAGAGCTCGAGCCGATGCGCTGCCCCCGGCTCGTGCTCGACCGGCTTGTGCGGAGGAATGCGGGCGGGAATCAGCATCACGCAGTCGAGCTCGAACTCACGGTACGCCTCCTGCGCACAGACGAGGTGACCAAGATGTGGCGGATTGAACGTACCGCCGAGAATTCCCACCCGCACGGCGCGTCAACGGCGGATGTGGCCGTCGCCCTCGACGAGATATTTGAAGGTGCAGAGTTCACGCAGGCCGATCGGGCCCCGGGCGTGAAGCTTCTGGGTCGAGTTTCCGATCTCGGCTCCCTTGCCAAATTCATATCCGTCGGTGAAGCGGGTGGACGCGTTGACGTACACGCAGGCCGCGTCGACGCCGAGCTGGAACGCCGAGGCCGACTCAGTGCTCCGGGTGACGATCGCCTCTGAGTGGCCACTGCCGTGGGCATTGACGTGGGCGATCGCCGCGGCGGTGTCATCGACGATCGCCACGGCCATCTCGAGGGCCAGATACTCGGTGTCCCAGTCCTCATCGGTGGCGGCGTCGACCACGATCCCCGGAACGGCCGCACGCACCCGCTCGTCGCCGTGCAGAGCCACCCCGGCCTCGGTCAGGGCCGACAGGGCGGTGGGCAGGAAGCTCGCGGCGACGTCACGGTGGACGAGCAGCTTCTCGGCCGCATTGCACGTGCCGGGACGTTGAAGCTTGGCGTTGAGGACGATCGCCAGCGCGTCCTCGAGGTTGGCCCCGGCGTCGACATAGACGTGGTTGTTGCCCGACGCGGCGTAGATCACGGGAACGGTGGCGACTGCCTTGAGCGCCGCCTTCAGCCCCTCGCCGCCACGGGGGATGATCAGGTCCACCACCCCGGTCTGGCTGGCCAGCTCAGCCAATTCGGACCGGTCGCCGGCGCCGAGCAGAGCCAGCGCCCCGACCGGCAGCCCGGCGCTGGTGGCGGCGGCGATGGCCACCCCGGCGAGTACGGCGTTGGACTGCGCCGCGGCGCTCGAGCCACGCAGGACGACGGCATTACCGGACTTCAGGCACAGAGCGGCCGCGTCGATGGTGACGTTCGGACGCGCTTCATACACGACCGCAACCACGCCCAGTGGGACGCGGACGCGACGCATCCGCAGTCCGTTGGGGAAGGTGGAGCCGTCGATCACCTCTCCGACCGGGTCGGGCAGGGCGGCAATCGCCCGCACGCCGGCGGCCATCTCGGCGATCCGGCCCTCGTCGAGGGCGAGGCGGTCAAGCAGCGCCGCCGAGAGTCCGTTCTCGGCGCCGAGCTCGAGATCGCGGGCGTTGGCCTCGAGGATCTCGGCGCTGGCGTCGGTCAGCGCGACGGCAATTGCCTCCAGGACGGCGTTCTTGACCGTAGATCCGAGGGTCGCGAGCTCGCGCGACGCGCGCTGCGCGGCGGCGCAGACCTCGGTGATGGAGATGGTCGTGCTGGCCATGCCCAGAAGGTTACGCGAGCCCGGTCCACTCTCGGCGACTCGCGCCTAGGCGAGCACGAAATAGTCCCGGTGGATCGCCTCTTCGCTGGCCCGAGGCAGTCGCTCTCGGACCGCTGCCGACTGCAGGCCGCTGACCTGGCGCAGCTCGGTGGCTGAGTAGTTGCTGATGCCCTTGCCCACCGCCGACTCGCCGGACAGCACCTCCACGGCGTCCCCCGCGGCGAACGCGCCCGTGACGTCGACCACGCCCACGGGGAGCAGGCTGGTCCCGCCCTCGCGCAGCGCCCGGGCTGCGCCGGCGTCGACAAGTACTCGTCCCCGCGTGGGCTTGGCGTACTTGAGCCACAGCTTGAAGCTCGAGTAGCGCCCCTCCCGTCCCGGAAAGCGCGTCCCGACATCGTGTCCGGCTGCCGCAGCCTGAATCATCCCCGGGTCAAGGCCACTGGCGATCACCGTCTCGATGCCCGCCGCCGTCGCCATCTCGGCGGCGACGACCTTGGAGCGCATGCCGCCCGAGCCCAGCGGCGAGGAAGCGTGGCCGATGTCGAGGCTGTCAAGCGAGGAGAAGTCCTCCACCCGGGGCACCCGGGCCGCGCCGGGATGAGTCCTGGGGTCAGCCTCGAACACGCCCCCGGCGTCGGTGAGCAGCAACAGCAGGTCGGCGCTGAGCAGGATCGCCACCTGGGCGGCCAAGAAGTCGTTGTTGCCGAACGAGATCTCGTCGGTGGTGGTGGTGTCGTTTTCGTTGATGACCGGGATCACGCGCCACTCGAGCAGCTTGCGCAAGGTCTGGCGGGCGTTGAGGTAATGCGTGCGGGCGCTCATGTCAAAGAAGGTCAGGAGCACCTGGGCGGTGGGCAGGCCGCGCTCACGCAGGAGCTCGTCATAGACCTGGTAGAGCTTGCCTTGCCCGACCGCACTGGCCGCCTGGAGCTCGTCGATGGCGCGGGGGCGCAGCGACAGCGACATCACCCCCATGCCGCGCGCGATGGCGCCGCTGGTGACAACGATCACCGAACGCCCGGCTCGGTGCAGCTCGGCGAGCTCATCGCAGATGCGGCCCAGGACGTCGGCGCGCACGTTGCCGCGATCGTCGGCGACGATGCTCGAGCCGAGCTTTACAACCAGGCAGCTCACGCTGGCAGAGCTTACGCGCGAGCGCTGGCGCTGGCCCGGGCGTGCTCGAGCGGCGACGCGCGCCCGCCCCGCTTCGCCGCCCCCGGCATCACCGCAGCCGCGTTGACCGTCAGCGCCTGAGCCGGGCGCACCACGGGTTGCCCGGGACGCCGAGACACGGATTGGGCATCGTCTTGAGGTTGTCCGGCAGCGGATGCATGATCACTCGCGTGCGGTGCGGATAATGATCTCCCGGCTGGCACCCGAATGGGGGAACGCTGATCGCAGAATCGCACAGCACCTCGTTGAGGAACGGGAGGTTGAGATTCGGAGCGACCGCGTTCGGGGTGCAGGTCGGGTAGATCTGCTGCAGCGCCGCCGACGCCCGCGTGAGGCTGCCCGCGGTGTCGACGTTGCCGCGGAAGCAGTTACTCGGATGCGGCTCGAAGTTCAGCTGCTCGAACTGGCCGTTGGTCGGATTCCCGTAGCTGCCGTTGTGAGTGAACGTGTTGTTGATCAGGGCATCGCCCCACTCGTCGTACAGGCAGCTGCCCTTGCCGAGCAGTGGTGAGTCAGGCGTGCCGCCGCGGCACGGTGGACCGGTGTCCGGGTAGTTGACGATGATCGCGCCCCAGGCGTCGTTATTGACGAAGCGGTTGTTCATGATCGTGTCGTTGCGCCCACCGGAGACCGACAGGCCGGTTCCGACCGGCCCTGCCGCCGCGCCCCCGGCGGACGGCACGTTCGGATTGTTGTTGTCGTGCACGTAGTTGTGCATGAACACCCAGCACGAGTGCGTGTGGGTGATCGGACTGATCGCACCACCGGGGCAGGAGCCGTCCTGGGGCGAGGGCTCGTCGCCGTTCTGGCTGTTGGTGTTGAACCCGTCCTGGTTGTGGTCGAACTGGGAGTTCTCGATCAGCATGCGGCCGCCCGCGTTGGAGCCCGAGTAGCCGAGCGCGTTGTACTGGGCATGGGCGTGGCTCATCGTCTGGTTGCAGACCTGCAGGCAGGCACCGATGTAGTAGCCCGAATCGTTGAAGTTCGACGCGTAGGTCTGGTCCCACGAGCCGCCGCTCCAGTTGCTGGAGAAGATCCCGTAGGTGGCCGCCGTGGCCTCATTCTTGAAATAGCTGCTGGTTGCGCTCAGGTAGGTACCGCGGTAGCCGTACCCGCCGATCCGGCCGGCTTCGCCGCCGTTCCACCAGATCTGGTTGCCCGCGACCTGCGAGCCCCCGAGGAAGTTGCAGGTGGTCAGGTTCTCAATCGAGACATCAGGCGCCTTCCAGACCATCAGTCCGTTGAGACCGGATGGCTTTCCGGCCACGCGGGAGCCGAAGTTCTGGGCGTTGCCGGCGCGGCTGCAGACCGTCGAGCCAGGCTTTGTCCCGTCGACGATCACCGTGTTGCGGTTCATGCCCCGAATGTGGAGGCGGGCCTTGGTGATCAGGACTCCGGCCGGGAACTTGGAGAAACCCTTGGGATGGCTGACTGCGCTGGGCTTGGTCTTGTAGTCACCCGGACCGACGAGAATCCAGTCGCCGGCGTGCGCGGCTTTCACAGCCGCCTGGAGGGTCAGGTACTGACCGCCGATCCCGTGGTAGGAGCCGACCCGAAGCACCCGGGCGGCTGCCGAGCCGGTCAAGGCGAGGACCGCCCCAACCGTGACCAGCACAGCAATTCCACGACGCATAGATCTCCTCTCGAAAACGTTGTCCGGCCGGGGGACGGCCGCGATCCTACACTCCGTCCGCACACGGGGCGCTGCGGGTCAGGCGGCGCGTGCGGACGGAGGCAGGTGACCCGGGCCGGGACGTTCTCGGCGTTCAGCGAGGTTGCTAGATCCTGATGAATCGCGGGGTGTCAGCTGACACTTTCAGATCTCGGGGTCGAGGTCGAATGCGATTCCCGCGATCTGGACCTCGTCGCCGGCCTCAAAGCCCTCGGCTTCGAGCGCTCGCATGACGCCAATCCCGCGCAGCCGCCGCTCCAGGTGGGCCATCGCCTCGTCGTTTTCGAGGTCGTAGCGAGCCACCAGACGATCAATTCCCTCACCGGTGACCGCATACGACCGCTCGCCGACTCGGTGCACCCGGTAGCTGCGCCCGGCCGCGGGCCGGAACACCTTGTGCTCGGCGAGCTCGACCGGTCCAGAGGTGGCCTGAGATGCCGTCCCGGGCTCGGGCTCGGCGGTGACCGGCACCTGCCGCAGCAGCTCGGCCCCAAGCTCGCGCAGGCCGAGCTGCGCCACCGACGAGGTGACGAGGACCGGGATCTCGGGCCCGAGCCGCTGTGCCCATTCCACGCGAGCAAGTTCGGCTCGCTCGGGTTCCACGAGATCGGCTTTGGAGAGCGCGAGGATGCGTGGCAGCGAGGCCAGGCGGGGATCGTGGTGGGCCAGCTCGTGCTCGACGACGGCGTGGTTGCTGACCGGGTCTGATCCGTCCAGCGGGTTGAGGTCCAGGACGTGCACCAGCAGCCGCGTGCGCTCGACGTGGGCGAGGAACTCGTGCCCGAGTCCGGCCCCCTGGCTGGCGCCTTCGATCAGGCCGGGAATGTCGGCGATGATCAGTTGGCGCGAGTCGGCCTCGAGGGTCCCCAGGACCGGCGACAAGGTCGTGAACGGATATCCCGCCACCTTGGGCTGGGCCCGCGTGAGCCGCGCCAGCAGGGAGGACTTGCCGGCGTTCGGCAACCCGATCAGCCCCACGTCGGCGAGCAGCTTGAGCTGGAGGGCCAGCCACGTCTCCTCGCCGGGCAGGCCCCGCTCGGCGAAGCGCGGCGTCTGATGGGTCGGGCCGGCGAAGCGCTTGTTGCCCCGTCCCCCGGGACCGCCGCGAGCGACCACTGCGCGCTGCCCGGCTCTGATCAGGTCGTGGCGGGTCCCGTCGCGTTCCACCGTGACCTCGGTCCCGGGCGGGACGCGC
>JBAVWI010000232.1:0-2713 GCA_049697735.1 Solirubrobacteraceae bacterium | reverse complement strand
GCAGTAGAGCGCGCGCAGGAACGGCAGCGGCGGTACGGGCCGGCTCGGGCCGCTGCGCTCGTCGCCCTCGGGCGCGAGCTCCCCGATCAGGATCGTGTCGCCCCGATGGCCGGTGAGGCTGAGACCGGCGAAGGCCGCGTCGACGTAGCCGCGGTACAGGCGGGCTGCCTCCAGCACGGTCGCGGTGCCGCTCCCGGAGCTCTGCGGGGCCAGCCAGCCCGGCTGGTTGGGCTCGTTCCAGATCGACCAGTAGTTGACTCGCGGCAGGGGTGTCCGGGAGCCGTTGGGCACGTAGCGGCCGCCGTAGCGACGGCCGACGGCAATCACGAACTGCTCAAACGAGGTCGCCAGCGGGGCGAAATGGTTGGCTTCGCGGGGTAGCGGGGCGCCGCGGGCCATGGCCCACAACGGCCCGGGGGCGGTCAGGTCGAGATCGACGGCTAGTCCCCGCGTACGGGCGAGCTCGAGCAGGCGGTCATACGGCGCCCAGGCGCCGGGCGGATAGGCACCCGGATCGGCGGAGGCAAAGCCCGCGGGGGCCGTGGGCGCGACCGGATCGGGCGCGATCGCCGACCACAGCATCGTCACACGCAACCGATCGACCCCGAGCGCACGCAGCGTGTCAAGGGTCCTCACCACCTCCCTCCGGGGCCTGTAGAGCAACGCGCGGTCATCCTGGAACATCGACTCAATCGCGTGCCGGGCGCGGTTGACGGCCACCGGAACCACGGTGGCGACGTGGCGCGAGCGGCCGTCCGGACCCGCCAACAGCCCGACCGCGCCCGCCACGCCGGCGGCCAGGACGGCGGCCGTGGCCACCCGGCGCACCGCAGTCGGTAGTCCTGGGCGCCATCCGAGCACCGCTCAGAGCCTGCCAGACACCCAAGCCGTCCGCTCCCGGCAATAGCTTGTTGGCCGTGCGTGACACTGCGGATCTGATCGCCGCCGATCGTCGCTTCATCTGGCATCCGTTCACCCAGCAGCAGGGCTGGTCGGACGACGAGGAGCCGCTGGTCATCGACCGGGCGCAGGGCACCAACCTGTTCGACACCGATGGCAACGCCTATATCGACGGGGTTTCGTCGCTGTGGTGCAACGTCCACGGACACCGTCATCCGGCGATCGACGATGCCATCCGTGCTCAGCTGGATCGCGTCGCGCACTCGACCATGCTCGGCCTCGCGCACGAGCCGGCGATCGAGCTGGCCGAGCGGCTGGTGGCAATCGCCCCGGCTGGTCTGCAGCGCGTCTTCTACTCAGACAGCGGCTCGACCGCCGTCGAGATCGCCCTCAAGATGGCCTTCCAGTGGTGGGCGCAGCGCGGCGAGACCGCCCGGACCCGTTTCATCTGTCTCCAGAACGCCTACCACGGAGACACGATCGGAGCCGTCTCAGTCGGCGGCATCGACCTCTTTCACTCGCTCTATCACCCACTGCTGTTCGATTCCCTCCAGGCTCGGGCGGGTGAGCCCGAGCACCTCGAGGCGCTGCTCGGTGAGCACGGTGAGGAGGTGGCGGCGGTGATCGTCGAGCCGCTCGTGCAGGGTGCGGCCGGGATGCTCATGCAGCCCCCCGGGTACCTGCGCCGGGTGCGGGAGCTGTGTGACAAGTACGGCACGTTGCTGATCTGCGACGAGGTCGCGACCGGATTCGGTCGCACGGGCCGGATGTTCGCCTGCCAGCACGAGGACGTCAGGCCCGATCTTCTCTGTCTCGGCAAGGGGCTGACCGGCGGATACCTGCCGCTGGCGGCGACGCTTGCCACCGAGCGAATCTACGAGGGGTTCCTGGGTCGCTTTGACGACTTTCGGACCTTCTTTCACGGGCACACCTTCACGGGCAACCCGCTGGCCTGCGCCGCGGCCATCGCCACCCTGGAGACGTTCGAGCGCGAGCGCACCCTGGAACAGCTCCCGGCCAAGATCGAGCTCCTCACGAGCTCGCTGGAGCAGCGGGTGGCGACGCTGCCCGGAGTGGCCGAGGTCCGCCAACGGGGGATGATGGTCGGCATTGAGCTGGCCCCCACAGCGGGGACCGACCGCCTCGGTCATCGCGCGACGCTGGCCGCGCGCCGGCGCGGCGCCATCATCCGCCCGCTCGGTGACGTGCTCGTGCTAATGCCTGCGCTGGCCATCTCCGAACACGACCTGCGGCGGCTGGTGGCGATCACGGCGTCCGCAATCGCCGAGGTAACCCGGGCCGGTTGCGCCCGGCCCGCGCAAGCCGTCGCCTGACCTGCTCAGCAGCTCGGCGGGGCGCCGGCGCCCAGACCGAGGTTGGTCAGTCCTCGTAAGGGGTGAAGTCCTGCTTGCGCGCGCCGCACACGGGACAAAACCACGTGTCTGGGATGTCGGCGAACTCGGTCCCGGCGGGGATTCCCCCGTCTGGATCTCCTTCGTCGGGGTCGTAGATGAACCCACACGATTCACACATGTATTTCACGCGCGGAAGGGTAGCGAGAGCGCACTTCCCGGGGGCCGCGAACCTCGATAGGGTCGCATCCCGTGGGCGTTGACAGACCCGAGCCGGGAGCTGAGTTCAATTCCGGGCCAGCGACGGTGCCGAGGCTGGCGGCCACGGTGATCGTGCTGCGCGGCGGGGGCGACCGCCTCGAGGTGCTACTCGCTCAGCGCACCCCAAAAGCACGCTTCATGGGGGGCGCCTGGGTGTTTCCGGGCGGCGCGGTCAGCCGCGAGGACGGGGAGGGCGACGC
>JBAVWI010000231.1:0-56040 GCA_049697735.1 Solirubrobacteraceae bacterium | reverse complement strand
GGCAGGGCGAGCAGGCCGCGCGCCTGGTGGGCGCGGATGTTGCGAACCGACATTCCCGATTGCGCGGCGAGCTGCTCGATCGTGAGCTCCGCGGGCACCTGCCGATCATACGCCTGATCGATGTCACATCGCTCGATGTGACGTCAGCCCTGGGGGGACTACCGCAGCTCGCGCCGCAGCAGCTTGCCCGTCGCTCCCCGCGGGACCACCGCGACGGACTCAAAGCGCTTGGGTACCTTGAACGGCGCCAGCCGGGCGGCGCAGTGCGCGCGAAGCTCAGCCTCGGGCAGCGCCGCCGCCGCGTCGCGCAGCACCACCTGGGCCACCACCATTTCCCCCCACTCCGGATTGGGCCGGCCCAGTACGGCGGCGTCCCGGATCTTGGGGTGCTCGAGCAGGGCGGCTTCGACCTCGGCCGGCGAGACGTTCTCTCCCCCGGTGATGATCGTGTCGGCGATCCGGCCCTCGATCAGCAGGCGGCCGTCGACGTCAAACGCCCCCCGATCTCCGGTGTGCAACCAGCCATCCGGCGCCAGCGCGCTCGCGGCCACGGTGCGCCCCCGCACCAGCACCTCGCCGTCGGGCGCGAGCGCCACCTCGGTGCCGAGCAGCGGCCAGCCCGCGGTGGCGATCTGGGAGCAGGCCTCGGTCATTCCGTATGACGGGGCGACCGGCACCCCGGCCGCTTGGGCGCGCTCGAGCAGAGCTGGGGCGATCGGGCCTCCGCCGAGCAGCGCCCAGCGCAGGGTCGGCGGCTCACGCAGGCCAGCCTCGAGCAGGCGGGCGAGCATGGTCGGGACCAGCGAAACGAGCGTCACCCGTTCGCCCGGGTCCATCAGAGCGGCCAATGCCGCCGCGGTGTCAAACCGCTCGTGGAGCAGCACCTCGGTCCCGTAGATCGCGCTACGAATCGCGACCGACAGGCCCCCTACGTGAGCCAGCGGCATCGGACACAACCAGCGCTCGTCCGGGTCCAGTCCCAGCGCGAGCGCCGAGCCCAGCGCGTTCCACAGCCAGTTCTCGTGGCTGAGGGCGACCTCCTTGGGCTCCGCGGTGGTGCCCGAGGTGAACATGATCGTGGCCGGGTCGTGGACCACAGCGGAGGCGCTCACCGGATCACCCTCGACCAGGGACACGAGCACCATTTGGGCCGTGCTTGTACGGACCGCTCGTTCGGCCGCGGTAAGACGCAAATCGACCGGCAACGCCGAGGCGCCGACCAGCAGGCAGGCGTGCACGGCGACGATCAACTCCTCGCTGGGCAGGGCCAGGGCGACCCGATCTCCGAGCCCGATCCCTCGCTCGCGCAAGCCGCCAGCGACGCGGCCCGACTTGGCGTAGAGCTGCGCGTAGGTGTAACGAGCCCCCAGGCGCGTAGTCAGAGCAGATCGCTGCCCGAACCTCTCAGCGCCCCTGGCCAGCCATGTCTGCATCAGGGCCAGTGTGGCAGCGCCCGGGCCGGCCTAGTGGCCGCTGGCCAGGCTCGGTCTGCAGACGGCTAGGCTCGAGGAGCCATCAGCACCGACTCGAGTCGCTCCTCGCTCTGGGCTCGGGTCCCAAACATCGCTGGAACCGGCTCGGTAGCGACCCCGCGGCTTTCGCCGCCCGTCCGGTGCTCGAGGTGCACGATCATGCGCCGGGCTCCGACTCCCATCGCCACCGCGATCACGCTTCCGACGAGTAAACCGAAGACATCGCGGGGGGCCTGAGCGAGCAGACCGAGTCCGGCGGGACTCGCCGGAGCGGCGGCAGCGGGACGGGGCGCGAGGCGATAGTTCGATCGCACGCTCGCATACGCCGCGGCTGGAGCCAAAACCGTCATCGATCCGGCGATGAGGATTGCCGCGGATGCGCGGCGCAAGCAGGCCAAAGCCGTTGACGGCCGGACCCGATGGTTACTTTTCAAGACTTACCCCGATCTAGTGCCAAGCCCAATCCTTGGACCCTGCCCCTATTTACTAACTTCTTCCTTTATTGAACAATAGCAACTAAGGTGAAGGTTTGCAGAGGTCTTCTTTGGTGATTCCCCGCGGCTCGGCTCGGGGTCTCACAATTCCCATACGCTCACCGGCTGCGCTGGCCAGATTCACGGGGCTGACCTGAACCGCCGATAAGGCGGGAACGGCGATGGCGACAAAAACTGAGCCTCAACGAATCGCCTCCAAGCGAGTCTTGCACACGACCGCGCTTCTCATAAGCGTGGACTTGCTCATGCTTTCTATATCCGCCTATCTCGCGGTCGGCCTCAGCTCAGCTTCCCCCGCCCGGCTGTTCGGATGGGCAGCTGGCTACGGGCTGGTCTGCATCTTGCTCATGCGGGCGCGCGGCCTATATGACTTTCACCTCGGAGCTTCGGTGGTCTCTGAACTGGGCCGGATCACGGCCGCGACCGCGGTGACCGCGATGCTGATCGTCAGCGCCCGCGTGTTTCTGTTTGGCAGTACGCACGCCGGCCAGCTGAGCGCACGGCTGTGGCTCTACTCCACGATCTTGCTTCTCCTGGCTCGGGCGGGGATCGCCCTCGAGGCACAGCGCATGTGGCGGCACGCTATCGATACCCGGCCGACGCTCGTGGTCGGTGCCGGCCGGGTGGGGCGCCTTGTCGCCAGGCGTCTGCGCGATCGTCCCGATCTCGGCCTGCAACCCGTCGGGCACGTCGACGACGAGCCGCGGCCGGCGAGCGACGACGATCTGCCCGTGCTCGGACGCCTCGACGATCTCGCGCCGCTGATCGCGACCCACCGGATCACCCATGTGGTGATCACCTTCTCGCTGTCCAACGATCTTGAGCTCCTCGAGGTGATGCGGCGCTGCAAGACGATGGGAACCGAGGTTCTGGTCGTGCCCCGACTTTACGAGGAGATGACTCAGCGGCTGACCATCGAGCACGTGGGAGGGGTCCCGCTGATCCGGGTTGCGCAGCCCGATCCCGGCGGCTGGCAGTTCGCCATCAAGTACGCGATCGACCGGGTTGTTGCCGCGCTGCTGTTGGTGTTGCTGGCTCCGCTGCTGGCGCTGATCGCGCTTCTGATCCTTGTGTTTGACGGAACGCCGATTCTCTTTCGCCAAGAACGGTTGGGGCGCGACGGGCGCCAGTTCAAGATGCTCAAGTTTCGCTCGATGTGGGGAAAGCCCGATCAGGCCGGAGAGGGAGACGCGAATTGGGCTGCGGCGATCCGCGGCGATCGCCCCGGCGGGGCTCCAGCCTCGGCCGATCGAGTCACGCGCGTGGGGAGGGTCCTCCGAAAGACTTCACTGGACGAGCTGCCTCAGCTGCTCAACGTGCTGCGCGGCGAGATGTCGATTGTGGGACCTCGACCGGAACGGTCCGGCTACGCGCAGGAATTCACCAATCTCGTCTATCGCTACGGCGAGCGGCATCGGGTCAAGTCGGGTATCACCGGCTGGGCCCAGGTCCAGCAGCTGCGCGGCGAGACGTCGCTGGCCGATCGCGTCGAATGGGACAACTTCTACATCGAGAACTGGTCTCTCGGGCTCGATCTGAAGATCCTGCTGATGACCTTTCCGGTGGTTCTGCTCAGCCGCTACCAGACCCATGGTCCGGACGGCTCGGACGGATGAACGAGCTGGTCGCCGGGGGCGGCAAAGCATCCCCCCAGGTGTCGGTCTGCGTGGTCACTTTCCGGGATCGGGAGAACCTCCTGCGGTGTCTGGAATCGATCGTCGAGCACGCCGATGTCTCACATGAGGTGATCATCGTCGATGACGCCTCACACGACGGGACGATCCCGGCCGTCCGCCGCCGGTTCCCAAACCTGAAGCTGATTGAGCGTGCTCAAAACGGCGGACTCGTGGCGGGGCGCAATGACGCCCTCCCGCACGCCATTGGCCGCTTCGTGCTGATGCTCGACTCAGACACCGAACTTCGCCCCCATTCGCTGTCACGACTGGTCCGGGTTCTGGAGGGGAATCCCGAGGTCGGGCTCGTCGGACCGCGCCTGGTCGGGGTCGATGGTGAGCTTCAGCTCAGTTGCCGCCGGTACCCTCCCCTGCTGATCCCCCTCATGCGTCGCGGGCCCTACGCACGCCTGGTTCCCTCGCCGCGCCTGCATCGCTGGCATTTGATGATGGACTTCGACCATCAGGCGCAACGATCGGTGGCCTGGGTTTCCGGGGCGGCTCAGATGTGGCGTCGCGAGCTTGTCCCTATCCTCGGCGCCTATGACCACAGGGTCTCCTCCTACGGCGGCGAGGACCTCGACTGGTGCCTGCGCGTCTGGGCAGCCGGATTCAAGGTCCGCTATGTACCCGAGGCCGAGGTCATGCACATCGGGCAGCAGATGACGAGGCGCAGCCTGTACGGGCGCAGCAGTTTCCGCGCTCTGCGTGACTGGTACTACCTCCAGTTCAAGCACTGGAGGCTGCGGCGCGCCCCCCGAATGAGCGAGGCTAACGCATGATTTCCCCCATCCCCGAGGTATCCGTGATCGTCCCTGTCTACAACGAGGCGGCCGTGCTGGAGAGGACCGTGGCGACGATGCTTGGACAGACGTTCAACGGCCAACTCGAATTTATCTTCGTCGACGGAGGCTCCGACGACGGCTCGCGCGAGATTCTCGAGCGGCTCGCCCTGAAGGACGCCCGCGTAAGCGTGCTAACCAACCCGCAGCGGGTTGAGCCCGCAGCGCTCAACATTGGTGTCAGCCACGCGAGCGGCACCTACCTGGCGCTTCTGAATGCCCACTGTCGCTTTCCCGACGACTACCTCGACCAGGGCGTGAAGCGTCTCAGCGAGCCGGGGGCGACTTGGGTCTGCGGGCCGGCGCTACCCGAAGGCCAGGATCCATTCTCTCGCGCCGTGGCTCGAGCGCTGGTCTCGCCCCTCGGCGCCGGTGGCTCCCACAAATGGCGCTCCCCCGACGCGCCCCCCGAGCCGGAGGTTGAGCTTGACACCGGGCTCTTCGCTGGCGTCGTCCGGCGTCAGACACTTGTCGACCTGGGACCCTTCGACGTGGAGTGGACGGTCAACCACGATTCCGAGATGGCCGGACGCGTTCTCGATTCCGGGGGGCGGATCGTCCAGCTCTCCAGCATGGGCGCGGTGTATCACCCTCGATCGACCCTGCGCGGCCTGTGGCGTCAATACTGGCGGTTCGGCCTCTATCGCGTACGGACCAGTCAGCGGCATCCAGTCGCCTTACGCCCGTTCCATATTGCCGCAGGCGCACTCGCGCTCACGCCGGTCATAGCCGTGCTGCTCCCTCGTCGCTACGCCCTGCCGGCGCGATTGGCCCTCGTCCTTTACGCCGCTGCCATCGCTCGAACAGTCACTGCTGGTAATCATCGTTCGACACTGACAGAGCGAGCCTCGGTAGCCATGGCGCTGACAACGATGCACTTCGGCTGGGGCGTCGGCTTCTTGAGCGGCGTTGCCAGGTTCGGTCCCCCAGTCGATGGGCTGCTCCACGTACTCCGGATCCGGCGTGACCAAGCGAGGTGATACGACGTTCCGTCTCAGCGGTGGGTGCGGGGCTTGAGCCGATGCCGATGGTGTCCATGATGTCGGCGCAGCCGCACGTTACGCCGGTGGCGCGAGCGCGGGCTGGAGTGGACTGCGGAGATTGAGCGGTGTGGACTCTTCGTACGGGTTGAGCTATGCCAACGGTCACCGGTAGAGTCGACACTGGAAGGTCTCCGGTGATGAGATCTCGCTGGGCGATGCTTACGCCGAACCCGTGTCCGCGCAGTGGCGGCCGCAAGCGCCCTCACGCGAATGAGACCTCGTTTCTGCGCCTCCCGGGTTGCGACCGCCTTGAGAGCGGCATAGGCGGGCTTCGGGGCGAAGTTCCGGTCGAGCAGGCCAAGGCTGCTTTCCCAATCGACGTTCGCAGTGTCCCAGTAGAGGTCGCGCATCTGATATACGAAGGCAGCCGTAACCCACGAGTACTGACCCTGGTCCAACATCTGGAACGCTGAGGTGAGATAACTCGCTTGCTCTTGCTGTGAGTAGCAGTAGCTCGATCCTGTACAGGTCGACCAGCCGAGTTCGCTCACCCAAACTGGCGAGCGGTCGCCATAAGTCGACATCACGGAACGAAGCCCGTCAAGAACACAGAAGCTTCCCTCGTAAGGCCTGCCGTTGACGGACAGACAGCTCGTAGGGTTGCCTTCGGGATAGATGTGGAAGTTCGCCACGTCGAACCAGCCACGCGCCCCGGCCGCGTACATACCCTGCAGGAACGCATAGCTGCCCTTGTTGCTGAGTCCGCCCAAGACCACGGTCGCACTGGGATCCGCCGCATTTATCGCCCGGTAGGAGGCCTTGAGGAGCTCGGTGTACTGGCTCGCATTGGGTCCTGAGGGCCAGAAGCTGGGATTGTTTGGCTCGTTCCACAGCTCGAAGGCATTGATGCCCAGGCCGGAATAGTGCCGAGCGAGAGCGGCGACAATTGCCCCGTAATCGCGCGGGTCGGCATAGCGCCAGTAACGATTCCAGTGCTTGCCTGCTGCGTCGCTGTACTTGGAAGGATCGGCCGACGCCCAGTACGGGGCTCGATCAAACTCGAGCAGCACATTTAGACCAGCCGCCCGCGCAACGCCAACCTCCGAGTCGATCTGGGCGAGATAGGCGCTATCGAGCTGATCCGCAGAGTTCGGGGCAGCCTGGCTCAGGTCGACGCTGGCACGTATCCATTTGACCCCAGCGGCAGTCGTGAGGGAGATCTCGTGTGAAATCTGCGAGCTCGGCACTCCCCAGGTAATGTCCGAGTTGACCCCCACCGTGATCGCTGTCGCGCTTGGGACGAGAACCAGCCAGCCGGCAACGACACTGGCCATACACAAGAGCTGACGCCAGAAGACGTTGCGTGGGTACGTGGGCATGCTCTGTCGTAAGCTGGGCGACCTCGACGAAGTCCCCGGCTTTGCGAAACTGGTTCACCGCTATGGGCGCTACTCGAGGCTGGCTCGAGTTCGGATTCATGGCGTGGTGTCGGCACCGGCACGGCCGAGGCTGAGCCCGCACGCCGCAGGCCAAACATCCGTCCACCCCAAGACGGGGACAGATCTAGCTGGCTACCGGCCGGTGGCGCAACAAGCTTGTCCACCTGCGGCTCAGCGCACCGGTGGCGATTCCGATGGCCAGATAGGCGGCGATGCCAAGCAGACCGGCAACCACCGTGCCGAGGGGCCGCGCTACAAGACCAGCTCCCGCCGATGACGCAAGGGCAAGGGCAAGCCCTCGATACGGCAAGCGTGGCACCGGAGCGACGCCTCGCGCGACGAGGTGGCGCACTTGCAAGCCCAAAACGAGTACCTCAGTCGCCACGGTGACACCTGCGGCCCCCGCCACCCCGAACGCTGGTATCGCCCATAGGTTTAGGCCGACATTCAGGATGACCGCAAACACCGACACGACCGCCGGCCAGAGCTCCTCCCCCGCGGCGTACAGAGCCCCCGCTACGAGGGCGTTGACGACGCCCAGAGGGCTGGCCCAGATCAGCACGGCCAGCGCGGTGGAGGCCGATGCGTAGGCGCTTCCGTACGGCAAACTCACCACGCCTCTGCTGAGTACGCTCGTCAGCAGGGCGAGGGGAAGCGCAATGACCACGATGGCCCACATACCTCCATCCCATGTCGCCAAGAACTCGAGACGATCGCGGCGAAAGGTCCTCGAGAGGGCCGGTATGACTGCCTGGGAGATCTGGAGCGGGACCAACTGTGCGGCACCCATGAGCGAATAGGCGGCCGTATACAGCCCGACGGTGTGCTGCCCCTTGATAATGCCGAGTAGCACAGAGTCCGCTCGGATGTAGACCAGCACTGATACCCCGAGTGCTCCCATTGCGATGAGGCTGCGCCACGCGATCACTGGCCGTGGCCCGGTCGCCGCAGTTCCGGACATGGACACTGTGCCCCGAAACCGGATCATTGCCACGAGGAGCTGCACCCCGCTGACCGCGAGCATCCAGAGCAGGACCGGGAGCAGTCGTCCGGTCACGAGAACCAGAACGATTCCACCGACGCTCCGGATCAGCGCCGTCGCCACCGTCCAGGTGGCCTCGAAGCCCATCTGCTCCCGCCCCTGGAAGAAACCAAATACGTAGGCCGACATTCCGTCGGCCAGTCCGCCGGCCAGCACCACGATGATTACCACAGCCTCGCTGGCGGAGGTAACCAACAGTGTGGCCGCCCCGGCCAACACCAGGGCCGCCAGGGAAAGCCCGGTCTTGATCCGAGCCAGGTGCGCCGCGCTTCGGTTTGCATCGGTCCCTGCCCAGGCGACTTCGCGCCAAAGGTAGGTCGTGATGCCGAAATCGGCCACGGGAACGATGACCATCGCTACCGCCACGGCAAAGCCATAGCGGCCGTACTCGTCAACGCCAAGGCCCCTGCCGATCGCCACTGCAAGCCCGAGCACGAAGATCCGGGCCGTGACGTTGGCCACGCTTAGCGCGGTGGCGTTACGCGTGATGCTGGATCGCTCATGAACGATGGCGTCAAGCGGGGTTGCCGTGTCGGCCGCGTCGCTCGCGCTCATCCCGGCTTCGCCGCGAGAGGGACACCGCCTGCCGCCATCCGGTCGAGCGCCACCACTAACGCGAGCAGGACCATCACGTAAGGACCGGTTACTGAGTCGAACATCGTCACGTCGAAGAGGTTGTGGACAAAGAACGCAATCAGCGAGGCGAGCAACGCAGAACCAAGCACGCTATAACCCGGCTCCGGAGCGCGGCGCAGACGTAGCGTCGTCCGGGTAGCAATGATCATCAGCCCCACGAAAGCGGCCAACCCAATCAGCCCCTGCTCGGCCAAAATGTTCAGGACGAGATTGTGCGCGTGGGGCGGCGGTGCGAAGATGGTATTGGGCAGGTAGAGCTTTCCGGGGATGTTGACCGTCGAGTAGGCGATTGGGAAACCGCCCACGCCGACCCCGAGCAAGGGATGGTGCTCCCAGATGGTTACCGCCGAATGCCAGATGTCAGAACGGGTGGCAATCTCTGCGCCTGAACTGGTCAGCGTGGCGAAGCGCTCGGTCAGCGCAGCTGGGGTGGCGACGTAGGCGAGTAGCCCCAGGGCTGGTCCCAATAGCCAGGTCCGCCAACTCCGAAGGAAGACGAACGGAACGACCGCGAGCCCGATCAGGGCTCCCCGGGAGAAGCTGACGTAGACGCCGAAGGCGGCCAGCGCCGCGGCGAGCCAGAAGCCGCTCCGCCAGCGCCGGGCGACTAATCCCCCCCCTACCACTATCGGCACCAAGACGACGAGAAAACCACCGAGCTGGTTTGGCTGGCCAAAGCCAGCCGTAGCCCGTCCGACGAGCTGACCCGACGAAGTGATGAAACCGACGGACGGAATTGCTCCCGAGGAGTAGTCGAGGAGCGCATGGGCGCCGACTAGTCCTGCAGCCGTCATCATGGCTCCGAGCACCCAGAGAAGGCTCCGCCGGTCACGCACAGCCATTGTCGTGGCCGCGAACAAAAGTCCCGCGGTCACCAACCTCCCCACGACGTGGAGAGCCGCCGAAGAGTCCTGAGCCTGCAGCAGGCTGAGGAATGCGCTGCCGATGAAGAGGGCAAGCCAGTCTCCGATCGCGTTACCCCGCGAGCGACCACTGTGGGCACGGGTGCAGAGATAGGCGGCTGCGGTCAGATAGGCCGACAGGGCGAGCAGCAGCGATGAGAGCGATCCAGAACCGCTCACTAAGCCGAACGTCGCAGCAGGGACGATGACGAGCTCGAAGGCGATGCCAATCTCTGGGCGTCGAAAGGCAAGAACGAGAACCGCAGCGAAAAGGATCAGGGCCGGGAGCGCGACGGGATTCACAGCTCGGGCACTGAGCACGTACATCACGCCGAGGACTCCTCCTCCGACGGCGAGCGCGGCCGTCGCGGTCACGTCCGTCACTTCCGCCAAGGCTCTCGCTCGCCGCAAAGTGCTCACCATCACCGTCCGCCTCCGAGTTGGCGGGTCACCTGAGCCAATGCGTAGTAGGCCGGCTTGACTTGAAAGTTCTGTGTGGTCAGCGCTAGGTTGCCCGCCCAACCGGTGGCGGACCCCCGACCGTGGAACTCGTACACAAACACGTTGCGGACCCACCCATAATCCGGTCCGTTCAAGATTTCGTACGCGCTGCGCAAGTAGCGACCCTGGTCCGACGGACCCACACAGGCGATGCCCCCCCGACATGACGAGAACCCGAGTTCAGTGATCCAGGCGGGGGTCTGATCCCGATTGCGAGTCATCACCGCTCTCAGACCACTTAGCAAGCAGAGATTCCCCACGTATGGCTTCCCGTCGACAAACAGACAGTCATGAGGATCCCCGGACGGGTATACGTGGAAATTGGCAACGTCGAACAATCCCCGGACACCGCTGTTGTACAAGCCCTGGAGATAGGCATAGCTTCCTAAATTGCTCAGTCCTCCCATGACCACCGTAGCCCGCCGATCGACGCGCTTTACGGCCGGATAGGCGGCTCGCAGCAGAGCTGTGTATTGCGCCGCGCTGGGACCTGAAGGCCAGAACCGAGGATAGTTGGGTTCATTCCATAGCTCATACGTGGTCACCCCGAGCCGGCGGTAGTGGCGCACGAGGTCGGTCACGATACGTGCGTAGATCTCCGGATCTCGGTAGCGCCAGTAACGCCGCCAGATCCAGCGGGAGCCGGCGCGGCGAAGCCCGGGATCCGCCGTAGCCCACCACGGAGTGCGGTCGAACTCAAGGAGCACATTGAGCCCGGCGCGGCGCGCGATTGCAATCGGGCTGTCGATCGTGGTCAGGTAAGCGCGATTGAGCTTACCTGGCCCGTCATACTCGGCCTGGCTGAGATCGACGGTGGATCGAATCCAGCCGACGTGCGTCTGCGCGATCAGCCTCACCTCGTGGCGCTGTGCGCGGGACGGGATGCCCCAGGTGATGTCGGTGTTTACCCCGACCTGCACCGGCGGCCCGTAACGTTTTGGTTGGGCCCCGCATCCCACAAGCACCACGACCGCGGCCGTCACGGAGACCAGCATCCGCCAGTAAGGTGCAGCGCACCGGTTGGTCACGCTCATTGCGCTTGCTTAGCGACGATCAACTCAGAGAGCAGATCGAGCATTTGCCGGTGGTTGACGTCCCAGGTCTGGTCTTCGGCCCGCCGGCGTCGAGCTCGTACGGCGTCGACATTGTCATCCTGCAGGGCACGCCGGAGAGCATCGACGAACTCCTCGGGTGATGTCGCCATCGTGACGAGGTCGCGGAAAGGCTCGAGGGCGGGCGACGGTCGAGCCACAGCTGGGATCCCGGCCGCAAGCAGTTCGAGGTTCTTGAGCGGGGACATGCCGAGATACATCGGATGGTCGAAATACGGCATGAAGCCAAGATCGAACGTCGACAGAACCTCACCGAGCTGTTCGTGTGGAACAGGAGGTTCGACGCTGACGTTGGCGAGATCATCGAAGGCTCGCGCATCAAAGCCTTCCGCGACTGGACCAACCAGCCTGACTCTCCACCCCGGCTCTGCCGTGGCGACGGCGCGGACGATTGCTTCGTCGACGCGCCTGTCGAGGGTTCCTACGAAGCCGACCACCACTGGTGATGGTGCAAGGCGAGGACGCACTCCCAGCGGATGAAGGTCGACTCCATGCGCGATCACCCGGACATTTGCGCCCCAAGCCGCGTAGCGGGCGCCGAGTCCGGCATGCGGAACCACGAGAGCGTCGGCGTATGAGGTCAACTCGCGCTCAGCAGCTTCAAAGATACGATCCCAGGGTGGAATTTCCAACCCAGGAGTGAAATGAAGTGCGTCGGAGCACTCGTAAACGCACACCAGCGGGTTGAGACGCGCCAGCCGGTCGACAAGCTCAGGCGATGCGTATCGGATCCAGAATATGGCTTGCTCGGGGATCGGGATCAAGCGGCGGATCTGGTGCTCAAGCCAAGCACCGTTGAAGCGGCGAATCCCACGAACTCGGCGCGGCGGCAGGACCAGCAGGCCACGTGTCGTCAAGCCGGCCGCCCCGTCTGAGCGAGACGGGACGCGGCTGGGTCGCACGAGCTCACGGGCGACCCCCGCAGCCTTGGCGGCGCTCGCAATCTGCGGATCGCGCACGCCGACCCCGGGGGCGTACTTAACCCGGTATCCAGCGGCCTGGAAGGCGAGCGCCTTGCGCTCACTCTCGGGATTGTGGAAGCCGAGCGGGAAGCCACCATAGAAGAGCAGGTCTGGACCGCTCGTCAAGCCCGCCTCCGGAGGCGTCGCTCCAAATGCCCTGTGAGCACTGAGCGAACCTGACGAAACTCGTTGGCGAGGCAAAGCGGATCGCGCAGCAGTGCGCGAGCGAGGTGGGAAGCTGCCGGCCGTGGCTCTCCACGCGTTGCGTGCAGCCGAGCGGCGCTCGCATCGACCATGGCAAGAGCTCGCCGCTCAAGCCACGTACCGATCTGCTCCGGGTGGCGGTCGAAGTAGCGCCGCACGATCTCTCGTGGGGCGGCGCCCGGAACAACTCTCTGTCCCGTCATCGAGGTTTTGTGACGGCGATACCACACCACCACATCTCGAGTTCCTCGGACAGCGGCGTGCTCCGACGCTCGCTGGATGAAATCCCAGTCCCCGGATGGGTATGGGTCCGCCGTCATCCATCCGGTTCGGTCGACCAACTCCTGGGACCAGAGCAGCGAGCCAGGCCTGACGTTGAAGCGGCTCAGTAGCGACGCCCGGGCTACATTGCCCTCATAGTGAGTCTTCATCCGCCAGCGGGGCCGCAGCAAATCGTCGCAGACCAGGACGCCGCCGTAGCTGAGCGCGTAAGGCGTGTTCGCGGCAAGCGTCACCAGCCGTGCAGTGCTCGAAGGCGGAAAGTAGTCATCGGCATCCACAAACCGGAGGTATCTGCCGCGAGCCAGGCCCATGGCCGCGTTACAGGCCTCCGAGTATCCGCCATGCTCGATCCGCTCGATGTGCAGGCGCTCATCGGCGAAAACCCGTAGCTGGTCCTTCACAGGCTGGGGACTCCCGTCGTCGACGACGATCAGCTCAAGGTCAACCCCCTGCTGAGCGAGAGCCGAGGAAACGGCCAGCTCAAGCCAGTCCTGACGGGGCCTCCAGGCAGGCATGAGCAACGAGACGAGCGGCGGAGAACTCACGGCCAGTCGAGCCGGCCCACCCGGTCAGCTCGGTTCTAGTGTCACTGGGGCCCCGGTTTCTGCGCCGTCACGGCTGTCATCCTCGCTCTCGGGTGGCCGACCGTAGCCATAGTCGAACACCGGCGTCTGCGGGGCGCGGTTAATCACGATTCCGAGGAGGTTCACGTCCGCACGCCGCAGCTGTTCGATCGACCAATTGACTGCTGAACGCCGACTCCGCCGGGCGTCGACGACAAGCACCGCCCCGTCCACCTCAGCAGCAACCAGGGCCGCGTCAGCGCCGGCCCGCAAGGGCGGGGTGTCGATCACCACGAGCTCGTATCCACTCCTCATGATACGGATGAGGCCGCTGAGTGCCCTGCCCCCAAGCAGGGCCGGCGCCTGGCCGGGATGGCGGCCCGCCGTCAGAACCCGAAGGCGGGTGCCGGGAACGGACTGCGGGAGCGAGCGACCGCTCTCGTCCACAGAGCTACGGACGAGCAGGTCCGAGAGGCCCGGGGCTGCCTCTCCGTTCGGGATCAGCTGGCTGAGCGACCGATGCCGCATGTCGCCGTCAACAAGTAATACTTGACCATCGAGGACCTCATCCGCCGCGTGGGCGATCGCTAGGCTGACGGTCGATTTACCTTCATCCTTCGCGGCGCTGGCAATGGCCAGCACTTTCGGGCGCTGCCCGGCGTTGACGAAAGTGAGATTGGCCAGCACCCAGCGGAAACCCTCCACAAAACGGATGTCCTGGTCATCGAGACGCCGTCGGCGAAGTCGTCCTGCCGTGACGTCGGGGACACGTGCAAGGATGGGGAGGCCAAACAGCTCGCTGACCTGAGGGTCAATGCGCAAGCGATCGTCTAGCCGGTCGCGCACGATTGCCGCCGTGACACCCGCTCCCAGAGCCAGGATCAGACCGACGAGGAGATAAAGCTTCACCTGTGGAGAGCTAGGCGACTGTACGAGCGGCGCGGGCTCGCTCACCGATATCTTCGCGAATCCAACTGTAGGGGCCGTACGCGCGGTAAATACATCGGCATAGGTATTGGCCAGCTGCTGGGCAGCCAGCGGCGAGCTCCCCGACGCTGTGATCAGAACGAGCTGCGTGTTGGTTATCGCCGATATCGCGACCTTCGACTGCACCGCCTGCGGGCTCTGGTGGTACGGGAGGGCGCGAGCAACCAGATTGGCGGTGTTCAGGGTTTGCAACAATTGCGCGGCGGTCTGAGTATCTACCTGACTCACCTGTTGCGCTTCGAAGTTGCTGGAGGTTGGCTTGTTTGTGTTAACAATCAGGTAGGCACTCGTGGCGTACTGCTTGGGAAGGGCTAAAGTGGCCGCGGTGACACCCGCCATAGCCCAAAGAGCAACGAGCAGAGCGGTTTTTCGCATCCGCCACACCACCGCCATCACATGATCTGCGCTACGCATCCAGTACGCTCCCCGACCGCGCTTGCGGAGCTCGTCCTCGAACCCCGCGCCGGAGTGTAGCGGCCGGTGTTCGCGTAGAGCAAGGGTCCGCTATCGTCGCTGACTGAGCGGGTCTACGACACCGCACAAACTTGGCTCGCTAGCTTCGAATCCGTCAGCCTCGAGCTCAGTCAGCCTCCCCGTTGCGGACGTCATTGGATGTCGCGCGTACGAGGCCGGCGGGGCGGAACTCGACGCTGTCCATCGAGACGTCCGGACCAGAGCCGGTCGCGCCGGCGAGCTCGAGCGACCATGTCTCCCCGAGGGTTCCTGACCGCTGGCGAGGTCTCGGGCATCGACCACTTGAGAGTTACCCCGACGATCTCGTGCCGCAGGTCGTTGGTGACAGGCCTGGAGTCCATCGCGGTGACCTGCTCCTCCTGTCGGCGATCTCCGTGAAAGCGCCTGAAGGCCGTAACCAGAGCCTGGCCCGAGACCTCGAAGCCAGCTGGGCGGCCGCTGGAGCGCATGCCGTCCGGAATGCTTGCCGAGCAGGATCGCGTTGGCCTCAAGGCCAACCGTGGCCTTTATGATCTCCGGCGTCGTGCGCTACTTGAGCACCCAGTTTTGGTGGATGCCCGACTCTTGGACCAAGGCGCTTCTGCGCACGGGGGCCGTGGCGGCTGCAGCCCCGTGCGCCAGCGCGCGCGGCGACGTGGGCCGAGCGAGCCCCACCGCGCTTTCGTAGAGTCCGCTACCTATCCAATCCGGGAGCAAACCGTGAGCATCAGCTGGAAGGCGGCCGCCGAATTCGCCGACATTCGATACGAGATCGCCCAGGACGAGAACGCCGGCATCGCCAAGATCACCATCAACCGCCCTGAGGTCCGCAACGCCTTCCGTCCCGAGACGGTGGTGGAGCTGATCGACGCCTTCGAGCGCGCCCGCGAGGACGAGCAGGTGGGCGTGATCATCCTCACCGGCGAGGGTACGGCCGCCTTCTGCTCGGGGGGCGACCAGCGGGTGCGTGGCCAGCGCGGCGGCTACGTGAGCGGCGCCGACCCGGCGGACGCCGGCGCCCAGCGCGCCGTGGGTCGCTTCCACGTCACCGACCTGCACGTCCAGATCCGGCGACTGCCCAAGCCGGTGGTGGCGATGGTGGCCGGTTACGCGGTCGGCGGGGGCCATGTCCTGCACGTCATCTGCGATCTCACCATCGCCGCCGACAACGCCCGCTTCGGCCAGACCGGACCCAAGGTCGGCTCCTTTGACGGCGGTTTCGGGGCCAGCGTTCTTTCGCGGCTGGTCGGGCCCAAGAAGGCCAAGGAGATCTGGTTCCTGTGCCGCCAGTACGACGCCCAGCAGGCGCTGGAGATGGGGCTGGTCAACACCGTGGTCCCACTCGAGCGCCTCGAGGAGGAGACCGTCGCCTGGTGTCGCGAGATGCTCGCCCTCTCCCCCTTCGCGCTGCGGCTGCTCAAGGCGAGCTTCAACGCCGACGAGGACGGCCTGGCGGGAATTCAGCAGCTCGCCCATGACGCCAACCTTCTCTTCTATATGAGCGAGGAGGCCCAGGAAGGGCGCGACTCATATCTGCAGAAACGCCCGGCGGACTTCTCGCAGTTTCCCCGGCGGGCTTAGCCGCGACCGTGTCCGGCGGGGTGCGGATCTGGCTGATGGCCGCGCGCCCGCGGACGCTGCCGGCCGCCGTCGCCCCGGTGCTCGTGGGCACGGCCCTGGCCGGCTACATGGGCGTTTTTCACGCTCTGCGCTTCGTGGCTGCCCTGCTCGGAGCGATCCTCATCCAGGTCGGCACTAATTTGAGCAATGACTACTCCGATGCCCGCCGGGGCGCCGACGCCGAAGATCGTCTCGGACCCGTCCGGGTCACCGCCGGCGGGCTGGTACCGCCGCGGCAGGTCCTCATCGCCACCTACGCCACCTTCGCCCTGGCCGTGCTGGCCGGGGTCTATCTGGTCGTCGTGGCCGGCTGGCAGCTGCTGTTGGTGGGCGCAGCTTCGATCCTGGCCGGGGTCGCCTACACGGGCGGTCCCAAGCCCTACGGTTACGAGGGTCTGGGCGAGGTGTTCGTGTTCCTGTTCTTCGGAATCGTGGCCGTGGCCGGCTCATATTTCGTCCAGGTGCGCCATCTCGGATGGGAGGCGTTCGCGCTGGCCGTGCCGGTCGGGCTGCTGGCCGCCGCCATCCTGGTGGTCAACAACGTCCGCGACATCGACTCAGACCGGCGCGCCGACAAGCGCACCCTCGCCGTCCGCCTTGGCCGGGAGCGCACGCGGACATTGTTCGCGGGAATCGTCTACCTGGCCTATGTGCTCGCCCCGGTGACGTGGATCTTCGGTCCGCTGTCGGCCTGGATACTGTTGCCCTGGCTCACGCTGATCCTGGCCGCCAGGCTGGTGCGAGTGGTCCGCAACCACGCCGACGGACCGTCGCTAAACAAGGCACTGGCGCAAAGCGGAATGCTGCAACTGGCCTTCTGCACCCTGCTGTCTGCCGGTCTGTTGCTTAGCGGGTGAGGCAGCACATCGCCAGCCGGCCACGCGGAGGGGCGGCCGGTTCGGAGGTGCCCGTGCCTTTGGCTGTGTGGCACGCCGCCTAAGCTCCAGTCCGTGCGAATTGTTCTAGTGCCGAGTGCCTATGCGCCGGCCGTCGGCGGTGTCGAGGAGCTCACACGGCGCCTCGCGCACCATCTGAGCGCCACTGGCCATACGGTCGAGGTGTGGACGATTCGCCACCCGCCGGAGTTGCCGGCTCTCGACAGGATCCAGGACGTCACCGTTCGGCGCTTCACGTTGCCCCTACCGGCGGCAAAGCTCGGTACGGCTCTACAGTTCGCACCGGCGGCTGTGAACGCCTTACGCGCGACGAGTAGGGCGACTCGTGCCTTCTCACCGGATGTTCTCCACGTCCAATGTTTCAGCGCCAACGGGGTATACGCGTCGGCGCTCTCTGTCCTGCTCGGGGTGCCGCTGGTGGTGACGCTGCAAGGCGAGACATTCATGGACGACAACGACATCTACGAGCGCTCTGCTTCGCTGAGACTCGGTCTCCGTGCGGGCCTTCGGCGAGCAAACACCGTCACCGGCTGCTCACGGTTCGTGCTCGATGATGCTGTACGTCGCTTCGGACTTGCGCCTGGTGCCGGCGTGGTCATTCCCAACGGCGTCGAGGTGCACAGTCACGTACCGAAAATACCGCTCGAGCTTCCGTTCAAGCGCTTCGTCCTAGGGCTCGGCCGGGCGGTCGAGAAGAAGGGATTCGATCTCCTCATCGACGCGTTCGCCCGACTCGCGCCCAATCACCCAGAGGTCGGCTTAGTGATCGGAGGCGACGGCGCGGCCCGACCGGGCTTGGCGGCGCGTGCTCAATCCCTCGGCCTGTCGGGTCGGGTGGCGCTGCCCGGGATGCTGTCACGCGGCCAGGTCGCCTGGGCCATGCACAACGCCGCCGCGTTCGTGTTGCCCTCGAGGGTCGAACCGTTTGGCATCGTCGTGCTCGAGGCGCTTCAGGCGGAGCGTCCAGTAATCGTCTCGGCGCGGGGTGGCGCTTCTGAGATCGTGCACAACGGCAAGGAGGGCCTCGTCGTCGATCCGTTTGACTGTGCGGCGCTGGCGGCAGCGATCACCCGCATCCTTGACGACGCGGGCCTTGGCAAGCGACTCGCTGAGGCGGGCCGCACTCGCGTCATCGACTTCGCCTGGGAGGCGATCACCGAACGCTACGTCGAGGTATACGACGAGGCGACGAAGACCCGACAAAACCGACGACGCACCATAGAAACCTGAGGACTGCCGCCTTGGAAGCGTCGTCTACTCCCCGCTCTCCACGTGCTTCCGCCACCCATCCCGCACTCGGCCGAGTCGCTCTGGCGCACGACTATCTGAACCAACGCGGCGGCGCGGAGCGCGTAGCGCTCGCCCTAACGCGGATGTGGCCGGACGCCCCGCTCTTCACCTCGCTGTACCGTCCAGCGTCAACCTTCCCTGAGTTCCGGGAGGTCGAGCTGCGCACCAGCTTCCTAAACCGGCTGCCGGTCGACGCCCGTTTTCGGACGCTGCTGCCGCTTTATCCGGCCGCCTTCGCCGCGCTAGGCCCCGTCGAGGCCGACGTCCTGATATCCAGTTCAAGCGGCTGGGCTCATGGCCTGCGCGTTCGTCCCCCTGGCCGCCACGTCGTCTACTGCCACAACCCGGCTCGCTGGCTCTATGGCGAGCAGTACCTCGGCGCGTCGTCCGCTCAGCAGAAGGCGATCGCCCCGCTGCGCGCTTGGC
This sequence comes from Solirubrobacteraceae bacterium, assembly GCA_049697735.1. Lineage (GTDB taxonomy): Bacteria > Actinomycetota > Thermoleophilia > Solirubrobacterales > Solirubrobacteraceae > Palsa-465. The sequence goes on along the minus strand of JBAVWI010000231.1, from coordinate 37,261 downwards.
TGCGCCGCTGGGACCTGGCGGCGGCCCGCCGCGCCAACGTCTACCTGGCCAACTCGCATACCACCCGGGCTCGGATTCGCGACACATACGGGATCGACGCCACTGTCGTACACCCACCGGTCGACGTTTCGCGGTTTGAGCCCAGTCCACGCGGCGAGCGCCTGCTGGTCGTTTCGCGGCTCCTGCCCTATAAGCGCGTGGACGTCGTCGTCGACGCGGCTACCAAGGCCGGTCTCCCCCTCGACGTGGTGGGGATCGGACCCTCCTTGGACAATCTGAGGCACCGAGCCGGACCGACCGTTGCCTTTCACGGCCGCGCCGACGACGAAACCGTCCGGCAGTTGATGCAAAGCTGCCGCGCCCTCTGCGTGCCTGGGGTTGAGGACTTCGGGATCACGCCGGTCGAGGCAGAGGCGGCGGGCAAGCCAGTGATCGCATTTGCGGGCGGCGGGGCGCTGGAAACGGTAAAAGAGGGGGTCACCGGCGTCTTCTTTGACCGGCATGGCCCAGATAATTTCCTGGCCGCGGTGCGGAAATGCGACACACTCGCCACGGACCCGGAGACGATTGCTCGGCGGGCCAGGCGTTTCTCCGAGGAGGCGTTCCGGGAGCGGATCGCGCAAGTGCTTGAGCGCTTCGTGACAAACATGGATTAGCTGGCCCCGGATGGCTACGCCGCTGAGACAGCAGCTAGGAGCATCCCGGCGGTTTCCTGCGCTTCGCCGCGGTCTCCCTCTAGCACCTGGGCAGTCGCAACGGCTCGAGAAACGGCCGCGATGGTGGCTTCGGTCCGTGGCCTAGCCGGAACGGCGTTCGTCAGCAGCGCCAGGGCTCCTACGCCTTGCTTGCGTTGCTGCGGATCAAAGCGGACTCCGGGTACGTATTTCGTCGCCGCGATCAAGGCGCAGGTAACGGGCCGTGTACCGGCGGTACCCCCCAGTGCCCCTATTTCCGCATACTGCCCGTACCTTTCGCCGTCCGTCCTCAGCGACAGTGGTCGGGGGTACGGATGGACTAAGCCATCTTGGTCTAGCACCGCGAATTCGTCCGAGTAATAGGTTGCCCCTTGAGACACCAGTGCGGCCACGAGCGTGCTCTTGCCACAGAAGCTGGGGCCTGGCACCAGGACAGCCCGCTCCTCCCAAGCAACGACGCCGGCGTGCACGAAGATGCGGTCGCGCGCGAGGACCGCTATGCGGGTTCGAAGCTGAGAGTCCAGCACGTGTACGGCGACATCGGCGGCCAGGCTAGTTCCAATCGGCGCACCGTCGACGAGGACGTCATACGTGCCATCCGCTCCTGGGCTCAGCGTGAAGTGGCCGTCCTCGGGAAACTCGTCCGACGGCTGCCACCCAGGCGGTAGAATTTGCTCAACGGCTGGCTGCAACGAAAGGTCTTGCACTTCGACGTCGAGCTTGACGCCGTAGGTGTTGAGATAGATGTGGGGCACGCTCAGCTAGTTTGAGACTCGCTCGTCAGCCACCACAAAGCGGAAGCCTGATCTTGGATACCGTACTTATCGTCGCACGTCTCGCGTTGGCGGCCGTCTTCGCGGTCGCGGCGATCGCCAAGCTCGCCGACATGCCGGGCTCGCGCCGCGCACTCGAGGACTTTCTGGTCCCGCCCGGCCTAGTCCCGGCGGCCTCAGTCGCCCTTCCGGCAGCGGAAATCGCTTCGGCAATCCTCCTCATCATTGGGCCTACCGCACAAGCCGGAGCCGCGCTCGCCATCGCCCTGCTGCTCATGTTCGTCGGCGGGATCACGGCCGCGCTGCGTCGCGGCACCGCGCCTGATTGTCACTGCTTCGGCCAGCTGCACTCAAAGCCCGCCGGCAAGGAGACGATCGGACGCAATAGCGTGCTGGCGGCAGTCGGCGTCTACGTCCTGGTCGCCGGTCCCGGCCTCGGGGTCGACTCCTGGGTCTCCGGTAGCAGCGGAGCCGTGGTGGCTCTGGCCGGGACTAGCTTGCTCGTCGTTGTACTTGCTTACGGCTGCGGTTCCCTGTGGCGCGACAACCGCAACTTGAGAGGGATCGGCAGTCAACTCAATCTTCCTGCACCGCTCGCAGTCGGCGACCCGAGCCCTGAGTTCAAGGTCACAGCGGGCGACGGCACAGAGGTTCGCTCGGTGCAGCTTCTCAGCCACGTCCAGCGCACAATCTTTGTGTTCACGAGTGCCACCTGCGGACCGTGCGTTGGCCTGTTACCCGAGCTGGCACGGTGGCGCGAGATGCTCGTAGGACGGCTCGGCATCCACGTGCTGGCGTCGGGCGACGTGGACGAAAATCGTCGGCTGGCGACCGAGCATGGCATGCCGGTGCTCTTCGACCGAGACGGCACAGTGTCGAAAGCTTTCGGCATCCTGGGAACCCCCAGCGCCGTCGAGATGGATGCGACGGGTCGCGTGGGGACGCCGCCGGTGGCTGGAGCACCGGCGATCGAGGGCCTGATTCGGGCGGCGCTCAAGCGACCCGCGCAGGCGAGCGAGCTCGACATTCGCCATGTTGATGGCAGGCTAGAGAATCGGACCGCCGGCGTCGCGCCTTAGATACTGGCTTGTCGGCGCGTTCGAAGAGCCGCAGGTAGCCGCCGAGCGAGCTGGAACGGGCGAAGCACGTAGGCCACGACGAGCCAGCGCCGGCTCCGCCTGGCGAGCGCAGAACCCCGCCGGAGGGCATCTGGGGTCGGCCACATTATGCGCGCGATGAGCGTCGCAGCGGCGCGCAGGTCCCGCTGTCCGAGCAGCGAGTCGATGACGCTCGCGCTCCAAGGCACGCCCGCCCACAGAAGGAGAATCGCCGGACTCGGTTCGGTAGGAAGTGACAGCTGCCGGGCAATCCTCCGCCCTGCCTCCGTTAGCCCGAGGCCAATGCCCATCGGCGTCTCAGCCTGCAGCTCGACAGCGAGATCTCGTGCGGCTTTCCAGCACTCGATGTTGAAGACCTCGAGTGCACGCTCCAAGTCCGATGCTGTGCTATCCCAGTCCGGTCCATGGTGAGCGGCATGCAAGGCGACGAGTAAAGCCGAGGCAGGCCGATCGAGTATTTCCGTCGGTACCCCGGCAACGGTGAGCAGATCGAGGTGTTGCGTGAGCTGCCGCCACACTATGCTTTGGGGCGCACCGACTTGCGGGAGGCTGTCGTGCAGATCGACGACGAAGCTGTCCCGTTCCCGAAGCCATGCTGCTGAATGAGAAGCGCCCTGCGCGCCTATGATTCTCCCGACGCCGGTATCGGTCTGCCTCACCGCCGACTCGTCATCGAAGCGCCGGAACCCTCGGGCAGCGAGTATTTTTTCGGCCCCCTGCACAGCCGCTGGATCGACGAGCAGATCAACGTCCGAGTACGACCGCGACCCCGAAACTGGATAGAGCAGGTGCCCAGTCGCCGGGCCCTTCAGCAAAACCGTCCGAATGCAGGCGGCCTCGAACGCTTGTCGAATCTCCGCGCCCTTGATGTCCAAGCGGAAGGTGCTGGCCGCGGTGGCGGCGTCCGTCAGGTCAGGTCGGCTTTGAGCTACCGAACCAGTGACCCTCGAACATCGAACGTCTCTCAAACTGCCGTCATCCTGGGAGCTATGGGCTCCGGAACCCGCCTACCCGCACTGAGCCTTGTGAGTGCCACTGCCGCACATACCGCTGCAGCACGCAGGATTCGGCGCGTTGGCGTTATTGGAGTTGCAAGGAGATGAAGCCGGAGGGGCGGTACCCGTAACCGTGCACGTAGCGCAAACCTGACCGTTGGGTTGCGTCGAAGTCTGACAGTACAGACCGGGGGGGTTCGTCGGGTGTGACGTACTGTTAGGGCAGCAGTCGTTGCCCGAATTCACTGTCCCACCGTTGTTACACGACTGTCCGGCCTGTCTGCACGAGAGCGGCGATCCTGCCGCCTCCGCAGGCTTCGGGACAGCTGCCGACACGACTAACGGAGCTGCGACCGCGGCCATGCCCACGCCAGCCATACGCCGCAACGCATGTCGGCGGGAAATTAGGTCTGCCCTAGAGCCGTGGCACTCGAGAAGACCCTTCTCCTCAAGCTCCGAGGCGGCGGTCTGAGCCAGCTCCTCGGCGTCTACTCTACCGCCCTGCCCGGCGAGGCCCTGCGCTGTCATGCGTTGCACCATCTCGTCGGACGAAGCGCCGCCCTCGCACGTCCGCCAGACCACGGCGGCGACCTCACTGAGGCAATGGGCGACGTCGGTCCGCCGGTCGTAGATCAGCAGTTCGTCGCCAAGTTCCTGAACCACCAAGTCATCCGTGCGGGCGGTGAAGAAGGACCGCGATTGCATCAAAGAGCCCCCGAGAAATCGATAGAAGCCCTGATCCTACCAAGTTTCGGCCCGAGTTCAAGGTTGGGCAGAGTTTCATAACTATGCGCAAGTCGCAGCCAGCGGCCGAAGTATCCCGGGGAGGCACGCAAGTAGCATTGGCGCACGTGGAAACCGGTCCCCCACAGCTGACGCTCCGCGATTACCTGGCTCCCGTCACCGCCCGTCGCTGGCTCGTTCTGGGAATCGTTGTGCTCGTGACCGCAGCTGCCTACGCCTACTACGAGCGCCGAGCCCCGGTCTATACGGCCTCGACGAAGCTTTACGTTGCCCAACCGGGTAACACCATCGTCGGTGTCGGCGCAGGCTTCACCAGCGACCGCACCGTCGCCGATCAGGCGGCGCTGGTGACGACCACCGAAGTAGCGGCGCTCGTCGCTCGACAGATTCATTACTCCGGCTCCGCGGCCGCACTGGCCGGAAGCGTCACGGCCACGCCGGCCACGGGGGCCGATTTCGTCACCATTTCGGCGCGGGAGTCGACTCCGAGCTTAGCGGCGCGCACAGCGAACGGTTTCGCGAGGGCATTCATCAATATCAGCACCTCACAGGGCCACGCCGCCACCCAGAAGGCGATCGTGCAGCTACGGAAACAGCTTCGGCAGCTATCACACAACCCGGCGAATTCAAGCAATCGGTCGCAGATTGTTAGCCAGATCCAGCAGCTTCAGGTCGCAGCCAGCAGCGGCGTCGGCAACGCATCTCAGATTGATCCGGCCCGACCCCCCGTCGCCGCGATCAGCCGGCCACCGTGGGAATACGCCCTGTTTGCGGGGCTGGCGGCGCTCATCGGCAGTGTCCTTCTCGCCTACATGCTTCACCGGCTCGATCCGCGCCTCAAGACCGTTGAGCAAGCCATCGACGTCTACCGTCGTCCCGTGCTGGCGACGATTATCTACGACGGGAACATCGACTCCTTCGTCGATGGGCGTCCCGCGCTCCCCGGCAGGGCAAAGGAATCCTTTCGCGAGCTCCGCGTCAACCTAGACCTCGCGGCGCCCGATCACCGATTCAAGACGATCTTGATCACCAGCGCAGGACCCGGGGAGGGTAAAACCACCGTGGCGCGGAACCTGGCCCTCGCCCTCAGCGAAGCCGGTCGCAGGGTGGCGCTCGTCGATGCCGATCTCCGGCAGCCCACCCTGCCTAAGACCCTCGGACTTGAACCCGGGCCTGGGCTCACCGACGTCCTTGCCGGCACTCGCAGCCTGGATGAGATTGTTACCCACGTTCCGACCGCCGACGCAGGAATGGTCGGACCTCTGGAGATTATGGTTCCCGTAGCTGATCCGGCGAACGAGTTCGGCGAGTGGCAGACCAACGACGTGACTTTCGTGCCGGCCGGCAAGAATCCGCCGAACCCCTCGGCAGTACTCGAGTCTGCGGCGTTTCGGTCGCTACTGCAGCACGTCGCGGACGATCACGACGTCGTCGTTATCGACACCTCTCCGCTGACCGCGGTCAGCGACGTGCTCCCACTGCTGGCCCATGTGAACGCGGTCTTGCTCGTCGCGCGCAGCGGCAAGTCGGACCGGCGGAGCGCGCGTCACGCAGCAGAGGTCGTCAGCCGGGTGACGGGGGTCAATTTCGTCGGAATCGCCGTAAATGGCCTTCCCGTCGCCGAAGCGGCTGCATATGGAGCCGGCTACGCCTACGGATACAGCGCTCCCGAGCCGACCACAAAGCAGCCTAGGTCCCGATCAACGGCGCCCGAAGACGCTCCCGCCTGAAGAACGCTGCCGATCAGTGTCAGCCAGCTCTATGGCCCGTTCGTAGACCGAGATCATCTCAGCGCCGTGCCGCGCAGGACCGAAACGCTCAATGGCGTAGCTGCGCGACTCCTGAGCACGACCACGGCGAATCATTGAGCGAACGGCCTCAGCCCACCCGTCGAGGTCACCGGGGAAAAGCACGATTCCGTCGATCCCGGGCCGGATCACCTCCGCGGGCCCACCAGCGTTGGTCGCCACGACGGGCACGCCCATGGCGAGCGCCTCGATCACCGACCGCCCGAACGGCTCCTCGGTAGATGGAACCAGAACGACGTCGAGTGCGGCGACGATGCGCTCCACGTCATCGCGCTCGCCCAGCAGATGTACCGCATCATCAAGGCCGAGATTGCCAACCAGGCTCCTGATCTCGGCCTCATAAGCTCGGTTGTCAAAGCGGGTTGCCGGAGTGACGAACTTTGTCTCGCCCACGATCAGCAGCTCGGCGGTGGGATGGGTGATTCGGAGCCGCTCGAGGATACGAACGGCCCGCGTCTGCCCCTTCCAAGGCGTGATTTGGGCGATCACGCCGAGTACTGGAGTTCCCTTCAAGCCGAGCAGGTGTCTCACATCGTCGGATGCGAAGCGCTCCGGATCAAAGCGCTCCGGATCAACCGGGTTGTCGATGATCACGACGCCCCGCGTGGCCCACTCGGGGCCAGCGAGACGTATTGCAGCCGCCTCTGAGACCGCGACCACCGCAGAACTGCTGTTCAGGAGGATGCTTCGAACCGCAGCCGCGGCCACGCCTCGGGGAAGCAGGTCACGGCAATGCACCACCACGGCGGTCTCATCGCGCAAGCCAGCGACCAAGAGCCCGGCCCGCAACGAGTTGGCATGGACGACGTCCGGTCGTAGCCGTCGAACGTGCTCCCGCAGCGCACGCCGCGCCTGTACTGCACGCGTCAGCTCGCGAGAACTCCCGTACAGCTCGAGCCGGAACGTCAGTTGACTCTCGGGAATCAACTGGATCGGAATGCCGGAAAGCTCAGCAGCTTCGGCCAGCGGTCCTGGTGGACACGCGAGCATCACGTCGTGCCCGCATCTAAGCACCCGCATGAGTTCGAGCAGCGAGTGCTGCCCACCGCCCAAGACGCTCGAATACTCGACGAACAGAATCCGCAGGCGCGGTCGCCCGCCGGGCTCGGCTTCTGTGCCGATCGGCGATCTTCGACCGGGAGGCGCAGTCGAAAGCTCTCGGGGCGTCCCTGATCTGACTGGAGCGTCGCGCACGAGCTCCTCGTAGACGCGCACGACTTCTGTCGCGTAGTCGCGCCGGTCGAAAAGCTTGCGCACCTTCCGGCTGGCCCGTCGGCCGATCTCGTGGCGAAGAACTGGGTCGTCCAGCAGATCACCGACTGCAGCGGCCCACGCGGAGACATCCCTGGGCGGCAGGAGAAGACCGTCCACACCGTCGGCGATGTACTCCGGCGGCCCCCCCACGTTCGTCGCCACGACCGCCGTCTCCATGGCCATGGCCTCGATGACGCTTCGTCCGAACGGCTCCTCCCAAGACGGGGCGACGAGCACATCGAGCGACCGCATGACCGCGACCACGTCGGAGCGCTCGCCCAGGAACTCGACGTGCTGCTCAAGCCCGAGCTCGCTGACCAGCCGGTGCAATGACCTGAGGTAGGCGAGATTGTCGTACCGAATGGCTTGACCAGCGAATTTCGCTTCTCCGATCACGAGAAGGCGCGCATCGGGATGACGGTGATGGAGCAGGCTGAGAGCCCGAATCGCGACTTCGTGGCCCTTCCAGGGGGTGATCTGGGCGACCAACCCGATGACCTTGGCGTCAGCTGCCAGATCGACCTCGGCTCGAGCAGCTCGTTGCGTGTAGGCCGCCGGATCGAACCGCTCAGTGTCGAGCGGGTTGGAGAGCATGTGTATCCGCCGACGCGAACCGCCGGCGGCGAAATTCTCGGTCGTGTACTCCGAGACTGTGATCACCGCATTGGTCGTGACACGAAGGGCCCAGCGAACGAATCCAGCCATCCTCGACGACGGAAGGGCATCGTGAACGTGGACCACAGTGGGGGTGTGGCGGGATGTCCGAGCGCAAGCGGCGACTAGACCCGCACGCAGCGAATTTGCGTGAACGACGTCCGGACCAATCGTCGAGATGGCGCGCCGTAGCACGCGAGCAGAACTAAGGATCTGCCGTATGGAGGCGAGCGTATGGCGTGGGTGCAGACGCAGCCCCCCAGAGGCACCTGTGAACTCCACGACGTCAATGCCAAAGCCACGCACGGTGTCCGCGAGCGGACCGCGCGGACACATGATTGTTGGGGTGATCGCCGGGGGGAGAACGTCTAGCAGGTCCAGCAACGCCCCTTCGGCACCGCTGATCAGGCTTGTATGCGAGACATAGAGGACCTTCACAACAGCTGCCCCGCGCCGATGCCTACGCTCATTGCGCCGTATCGTAGGACTCATGCCTCAAGTGGGGCCAAAGCGGCTGCCCGATTGGTTAGTGATCGGCCAGGAGGCCTGGGACCAAGTCGAGCGCCGCAACCAGTTGCTGATCCGGGCCCTCGCCGCTCGCAATCCGCGTGCACGGTTCCTCTTCGCCGAGCAGCCACTCCGTCCCAGGGAGGTTCGCGATTGGCGGTGGCCGCGGCCCCGGCAAGTAGCGCCGAACATCTGGAGCCTGCGGCCGCTGCGGCCAGTCCCGGACTCGGTGTCGCAGCGAGTTAGCGACGACGTTGAGTGCGCACAGATCCGTAGAGCCGCGAAGCAGCTCGGCCTCGAACGGACCCTGCTCTGGACGCAGGATCCCCGGGCCGCAACACTGGTCGACAACCTGCCAGTCGAGGGAGTCGTTTATGACCTCACTGACGACTGGGCGGCATTCGAGCCCGATCCGGCGCGACGCGCGCGGACACAAGACCGCATCGAGTCACTTGGCGGCGGGGCGAATCTCGTCCTGGCATGTTCGCGACGGCTCGAAGCAGGGGCTCGCGCATGGTCTGATCGGGTGCTCTATGTGCCGAACGCGGTTGAGGCGCCGGGTGACGTCTCATGCGCACCTGCTGAACTGGACCGACTCCCTCGCCCGCGCCTCGGCTACGCCGGAACCCTGCACTCCACTCGCCTCGATATCGAGCTACTAAAGGCCGCCGCCGAGTTGCGCCCCGCCTGGTCGTTCGTTCTGCTCGGCCCCGACCTCCTGGAGGAGCCCGACCGTTCCCGGCTTTTCAACGTGCCGAATATTCACTACCTAGGCGTCGTTTCCCACCCCCAGGTTCGGCCCTACCTCTCCGGCATGGACGTGTGCCTGTTACCGAATCACGTGACGGATTTCACGCGAAGCCTGGACCCACTCAAGCTCTATGAGTACCTTGCTGCGGGACGACCCGTCGTGGCCACACCGGCGGGCATAGCCACTGAGCTCGAGCACCACATCGCCCTCGCCACTACGGCCGAGGAGGTCGTCGACCAAGCGCAGCAAGCGATCGACGAGGACGGTCCTCGTCTTGCGGTTTCTCGACAGTGGGCGGTTGCGGGCGCGACCTGGGAGGCCCGGGCAGAGACGATTGAAAACGCGCTAGGGCTCCAAACAGCCTGCTCGCGTACGACGGAGGTCTCGGTGGTCATCGTTAGCTTCAACACGCGTGATCTACTCGAGCGCTGCCTTAGGGCTCTGCACCAACACGCAGACATCCCCGTGCAGACCATCGTTGTCGACAACGCTTCGACCGACGGTAGTCGGGAAGTAGTTCGCGACCGGTTTCCGGACGTCGAGCTGGTAGAGCTGTCAACTAACACCGGTTTTGCGCATGCGAACAACGTCGGCTTCCGACGGTGCCGAGGCACATACGTATTGCTCTTGAACTCTGATGCGTTCATCCATTCCGGGTCCTTAAATGAGCTTGTCGCTACGGCGGAGCGACACCCCCGCGCCGCTGCCGTTGGTCCTCGTCTCCTCAATCCCGACGGAACGCTGCAGCGCTCCGCGTGGCCGTTCCCCCGTGCCGGACGCCTCCTACTCGAAGCATTCGGGCTGCACCGGCTGCTGCGTCGCTCCGGCTTGCTGGAGGATCTCGGCATCTGGGCGCACGACCAGGAGCGCTCGGTCGACTTCCTCGTCGGTGCATGTCTCCTGCTGCGCGCAGACGCGCTCTCCGAGCTCATCGGATTCGATGAGGGCTTTTGGCTCTACGGCGAGGAGGCGGACCTTCAACGCCGCGCGCGGGCGCGCGGCTGGTCGGTTATCTTCACGCCGCGGGCCGTCGTCACGCACGTGGGTGGAGCGTCCTCCGTTGCCTCATCGCCGCGTCTACGGCACTTCTACGCCGGCCAGATGCGCTTCCTCCGGAAGCATGGAGGGCCTGGCGCCTGGCCGGCAGCGCGCTTCGCGCTTCTGGCCGGTTCGGTGCTGCGCCGTCGCTGGACCGCGGCGCGCGTGGCGATGAAACCCCGGTGAGTGGGGTGCCGGCGGGTCGCTCGGGGTATTGCGGGCGGCCTTGTCAGAACCGTTCGGCATCGTGGTTGGCGCAAGGCTGACGCGACGCGCGGCGTCGTCGAGCACGAACTGTGAGCCAGTGACCGTGTCTCCAGCACGGCCCGCACGGCACCCGGTCCGAACAGCAACGCTTTACCGACCTTCCCCGCCGGCAGCGCAACGCGAAACGCCTGGCCGTGATGCCCTCAATCCTGTCGATCGCTGGCAACTTAGCGGGTGACGAATGCTCCACACCTCGACCCTATGCCCGGAGGCGATCAAGTGATGCCCGAGGCGCTTTGAAAGCTCCTCCACACCGCCAACCGCCGGGGCGTAAGCGCTCCGGCAGCAGGACAATTCGCATAATCGGGAGCGTAGGCTCCCCCACGACACCATCGACGCCGAACTAGCAGCGATGCCACGCCCCGCCCCGCCGAGGCGAAAACACGCACGAGGGTTCGAACGCCGGCCTAGCGTTCGACGCTCGCTGCACAGCCGGATTCATGCTGGCCTCCAGCAACAGTCGCGCCGTGTACTACCACCGAAGCGGTGACGATCGCACACGCGGGGAGGGCGAGCCCCTGATGTAGCGCGCACAGAACGCGCCGATACGGCCGAGCTCCATCGCAGCACCACGAAAGCGGCGGCAAGCGAATGACACGCGGGCCAACTCCCAAGCCTCCGAAGCCAGGCGCTTTTGATACGCGCGCCAGCCAAGTTTGGCCGCACGGCGCTGCTCCGGCGAATTCTCCGGGGAGTGAAACGCCTTGCAGCGTACGACCCATGCCTGCTTCGGAACGCTGACTGCGGCACCCAGATTGCGGTCGTGCCTCCGGTAATGGAGTATCAACTCGTTCACGAATTCGAAGTGTCCGTATCGGCTCAATCTGATCAGCATGTCCCAATCTTCAGCGCCGCTGAGAGACTCATCGAACGGTCCGGCGGCTGCGTAGATGCGGCGCCGAGTGAGCAGAAGGCCCGGCGGGAAGAGAACATTGCCGTTGATGAGCACATCAAAGTCGGTCGGCCAATCGAGCGGCCACGCGATGAGTCGGCGACCGTGCCGTCCGAGGCGTCGGCGCCCTCTTTCTGAGTAGGCCCCTTCGTCCACAAGCTGTCCATTGGCATCGATGAACTCGGCCAGTCCATGGCTGCCGATCGCTGCTGGTCGTTGTTCGAGTCGCCCAAGCAGCGTCTCGAGCGCATCCGGGAGCCATACGTCATCACTGTCCATGAACGTGACGTACTGCGAGCCCGGGTCAGTAGCGCGAAAGCCGGCGTTCCGCGCGGCTGAGGCCCCTCTGTTCGGCTGCGTTACGACGCGGAACCGTGCGTCTGATGCGGCGAAAGACTCCGCGATCACCGCACTGTCGTCGGCGGAGCCGTCGTCGACGACGACGCACTCCCAGCGTCGCTCGGTTTGGGCGGAGATGCTCTCAAGGTTTGCCCCGAGGAACCGTCCAGAGTTGTACGTCGGGACCACGATCGAAATGAGGGGTGAGGGTGTTGCCGCGTGACGTGATTTCAGCTCAGACACTGAGTGAAAAGTACCCGGTGTCGCCCACGGCCGGGAATCTTGAACGGGTCTCGACTGCGTTACCGCCGTCCCTGGGCGACCGTCGAGCGCTTGTGTGGCACTCCGACCCGGGACGCGAGGCCAGCTACGCGAGGGGCGGACCGCAGCTGACCTAGTGTCTCTCTCCTAAATACCAGCACGTATTAGTCGTCCGGTTCTGAGCCTAGCTTCTGTGGCATCCTATCCCTCTGGGGTGGGAGTGTTGATGACCAGGCACAGCCGGGTCTGATCGATCTCAGTGACGATGAACGAAGCGCGCTGGAGTCGATGGCCCCTTCATATACGTTGCCGTATTGGCACCTTGGCGGCCCCGGATGGTGCTTCTCGCCGAGCAAGGGTTACGCAACGACCACATCGCCGCACGGTGCAACTGCCGCCGCGAGGTCGTCTCGCAGTGGCGCAAGCGTTTCTTCGAGACGCGCCTGGCCGGCTTGGAAGGTCTGCCTCGGCGGGGCCGGCCCCCGACTTTTCCCCCCTCACGTCCGCGTCGAGAGCCCCCGCGAAAACAACGCCAGGATCTTGTCGTCAAAGCCCTCAAAGCGGCGCTGACGCTTGCGGACGATCTTCGGCTCGAACGAACCATCGCGATCGCGCGGCGTGTCGATTCCGACGGGACCGTGCTTGGTGATCAACCTCTTGGCTGTCGTCCCATTGCGCGTGTTCCCCGCTCCGCCTGGCGGCTCCTGGTGACGCTCATAGCCGACGTGATCAGTCAGGTCGACCTCCATCGCGCGTTCCACCAGCCGCTTGGTCAACTGCGAGAGCAGCCCGCCCGGCCCGACGATCTCCTCCTCGGTCCGCGCGCCCGGCCGCAGCTCGTCAACAACCTCGTCCGGAAGCTCGCGGCGGATGTCATCGGGCGTCTGATCCAGGATCCCAGACGGGGGCGCGGTGTCGGGATATCTCGCGATCAATTCTTCTTGGATCTGTTGAAGGCATGAGGCTCCTTTTCGCTCATGCCTACACAGAAGGCCGGACACTCCCTATTCAAGCCCGAGCCGTACTCAAGGATCGCTTGCCAATCCCCGTAGCGCTGCGAGTGGCCAAGCGTAAGGCGCACGTCCTTCAAAACATTCGCTTGGGTCAAGAGTGCCCCGTCTAACGTAATCGCGTTCGTTTTCTCGTGGTGAACGACAGGGACGGCGCCGGGAGACTCTGTGTATGCGATGCAAAAGCCTGGAGCGTCACCGCCGCGACGTCCTCTTCCTCCGGCTTCGGACCGACCTCTATAGCGCTAGTCGCAGGCGACTCAGAATCCTGCACGTAGCTCCTGAAGCGAGCCTAGTCTTGCGTTCGCGGCGCTGGCAGCGTCAGGGAGGTGACGAGCCAACGGCTCGATGTGCTGTCATCGCGGCATGCGAATCCACATCGCAACTGTCGGCGACGAAGCCTGGCATCGCGCGTCGCGCGAGCTGTTCGTGGGACTCGGCACGCAGGACGAGGTCGCCGTCCACCGGCTCGAGCGTGATCCCGCTCGCGCGGACGCCCTGCTATTCGTGGACCTTCATCAGCATCCCGACGATCCGGTTCTCGCGCAGTTGCGCCACCATGAGCTCGTGCGCAAATACCGCGGCAAAGTGTATGTCTATGACGAACGGGATCAGCCGTTCTTCACGTTCTCCGGGGTCTACGCCTCCGGAACGCCTCGGATATCGAGGCGGTTCCCCATCGTCGGCGGCCCCTATCCGCACCTGTTGACGCCGCTCACGCCTAGGCACCACGAACCCGACCTTCTGTTCTCCTTCCGTGGGGATGGCAGCAACTCCCGAGTGCGGAGCGCGGTGATGGAGCTCAGCCACCCGCGCGCGGTGCTTGAAGATACTCGTGAAGTGAACTTCTTCGACGGGAGCCCGGAGCGCTTTGGCGAAGCAAACTTAGCCGCGCAGCTGGCCTACGCGGAGCTGGTGACGCGGTCGAAGTTCATCCTCTGTCCACGTGGCAGCGGCGTCTCCTCCTTCAGGCTCTACGAGACCCTGTGTGCCGGCCGCGTCCCGGTCGTCATCAGCAACGACTGGCTACCGCCGCCTAGGGTAGATTGGGACGCGTGCACCGTGCGAATTCGGGAGGATGCCGTGGATACCATTCCGGTCGTCTTGGAGAACCTCGAACCTCGGTGGCCAGCGCTGGTCGAGGCCGGACAGGCGGCGACTGCGGCCCACTTCTCGCCGTCGCGTCTCTGGAATCATTACGCGACCTCCCTCGCCGACCTGCAGCAACATTCGCGTCGGCACGTTCCTTGGTGGGCGCAACCAGAGCTGCTGGCACTCCGGGCAAGGCGTTTGAAGAGCGCGGCGCAGGCGCGGCTCGGAACGTGGCCACCGTAGGCGCGGCGTCTACGAACCGCCCCCCGGCCCCGCCGCGTTGAGCTCCACCGCGACATCACTCGTCCTCTGAGCGGTCTCCCGGTTTCCGCCGACGGCGTTCGAGCCATTCGTTCACTCGCTTCGCGCGAGCGGATACGAAGGCAGGGTCGGTCTCGTTTCAGGTCATTATGGGCCAACAGCGCGACAAGAACTGCTGAATCTCGCAGATTTCGTGGTGGATGCATCCTTGGTTTACGCGAACGCAAGGAACTCACTGCGGCTGCAAGTGCTCAGGACGATTCGCCAAAACCCGCGACTGGCCCCCCGCCTCTATAAGCCCGCGTTCAAGCTGTTGCTGCGAGCTGTGCCAGAGCGGTTGGCGTTGCAGACATGGCAGGAACTGGAATTCTACCTCGAGGGCTTGCAGGCATTACGGTACGGTTACTATTATGACATCTTACAGGGCATCGGCAGAAACGCTGATGTCATCCTGTTGGCAGACGTGCGGGACGTCCTATTCCAGTCCGACCCATTCGACATTCCTGTCGAATCGCTGGAGCTGTTTCTCGAGGATCGTGCGATGACCTTTGCGACGAACGCCTACAACCGCGAATGGATCAGGGTGCTATACGGTCCCGCCGCTGTCAAAGCGCTCGGTGACCGCACGGTGTCATGTTCAGGCACGGTGGTTGGTCGCCGTGAGGATGTACTCGGTTACCTAAGGGAGATGTGCGAGGCTATCTGCTGGCGCCGGACGCCGCTCGGCAGTCTCGACCAAGCTGTGCACAACTACCTCTTGGCGCAAAGTCGCTTCCCCGGCGTAAGAGTCGTCCCCAACGGATTCGGCCGCGTCATCACTGTCGGCGGCATGGATCACGTGAGTCGCTCTCAAGGATTTGTTATGAATACGGATGGGACGGTCCCGGCTATCGTGCACCAGTACGATCGACACGCGGACTTGGTAGACGAACTGCCTGAGCGCTTCGCACGACCGGCCGGAGGCGCTTCCAGCAGTCGACGTCGCAGCGAGCGGTGATCGCGCGCGCTCCTTCCCTGCAGTGGCTCAAGTCCTCTTCGTAAGCCATCCACGCACCGACTACGCGGCCGATAGCCTGTTCCATGGCCTACACTGTCGCCTAGGAGCTCGGATTGTGGATTGGCCGCGTCGCGATTTCATGTATCGCGATTACGATGATCTGGGGGCTCTGTATGGCCGTGGTTTCACGCTTTATGGCCTGCTCAACGATCTGGCGCCTCAGAGGCCAGTCAGCTTGGCCGATGCCTTACGGCGCCGGTGGAGCCTCGTGATCTTTGGAACCCCTTGGCACGACCTCACGGCAATACGCCTGTTTCGCCGCTATCAGCCTAGAACACATTTGGTGATAATTGATGGGTCGGACTCCGAGAACCTCTGGCCCTGGAGGCGCGAGGCTTTGCGCAACGCCCGCAACTGGCCTCTTGCGAGCGATCGCATTGTTCCGGCGACGATATTCAAGCGAGAGCTGACACAGCACACCCTCCGTCCACATGGAATCCCTGTCACTCGCCGCGGACATCTACGAGGCATCAGAGCCATCAGCTTCGCAATACCCGAGTCCAAGATAGCGCGTGGGCCAGCTGAGAAGACGAAGGATTTCGCGATGCACATCGTCGACCCCGAGGTGGCACAGCTGATCTCGGCGCCTACCACGTATGCGTTCGAGCAGGAGCGCGATTACTACTGGGATCTCCAGCGCTCACGTTTCGGCATCACTACGAAGCGCAGCGGGTGGGACTGTCTGCGGCATTACGAGATCGCGGCCAACGGCACGGTCCCGTGCTTCAGGCACCTAAATCGAAAGCCAGCGACTTGCGCCCCCTACGGGCTCGATCAAACCAATTGCGTGTCATACCAGACGCCCGCAGACCTCCTCGCGCAAGTACGCGCTCTCGACGAGAGACGCTACGCGGCTCTTCGCGAAGGCGCGCGGAGGTGGGCCGAGGGGAACACGACCGTGGCCCTCGCCGACCGATTCCTCACGACGCTCGCTACTTGAGCCGCGTGAGAACGACGGACTGAAGTCCGGTCATCAGCCCGGGACGCGCCGGAAGACGAGGTTTCCCTCGAGATCGTCAACGACGCGGTAGCCGAACCCAGCGAGCAGATCGCGTACCGCCTGAGGAGACGATCCAGCCCGGTCAAGAAGGTACTCCCTCGCTTCAGCGACAATGAGCCGCGGTTGGTGGCGCTCAAGCAGACCGCGCATGCCGGCAAGCGCGGCGAACTCAGCTCCCTCAATGTCGATCTTGATCACGTCGAGTCGCGGGAACAAGTCTGGTCGATCATCTAGCGCGACCTGGTCGAATCGACCTATCACGCGGCCAGGCCCATAGGCGCTTCGGACGGCGGCGTCATCACGGCCAAATGCTGGGTCAGCCCTAAGCTCGACAACTCCCTTGCGATTGCCGACGGCGGCGCGAACGAGAGTCACGTTTGTAATCCCATTCGCGACGAGGGCTCGTTCGAGGCGGCCTGCAGAATCAGGGGTGGGCTCAAAGGCGATGACGGTGCCGCCGCCGAGGTCGAGCAGCCGGCGGGCGCACAGCATCGCGTGAAGGCCGACGTGCGCACCCACGTCGAGGTAGACATCTCCCTGCCGCAACTCCCGGGCCAGGACGTTCAGTAACTCCGGCTCGTAGCGTCCGGTCTTGTACACCTCGCGCTGAACGTTGTCTCGGAGGTCGAGCTCTAGGCGCAGTCCGAGTCTCTCAGTGCTTACGGTCCGTTGAAAGGTCAGGCGCTTCGCGGCGTCGAAACCCCTGCGGATTCGGTGCGAGATCGCGTGCTTGACGCCCATCGCGTCGCAAAGCTAGCGCAATCTCTTCACGTCGAGGCTCGGGGGCGTCGTCACGTCGGGGGGTTGTTCAGGCTGATCGGCGGTCCTCCCAAGCGCGTCGCGACGGATCACGATCACGTCGATCGCGCCAAGCCACTCCCTCAGCGTCATCTGCGCGCCGCGCCCCCGAGGTCGATGCTCGTCAGCCAGGCGGTGAGCGACGGCCTCGCGCTGGCAGCGCGCTCCCAAGATCCCGCCAACCGCGTCTCGCGCCTCGACGACATCGCGCAGCGCCTCCTCCTCGCTGGTCGGGACCCTGACCGAGTGGAGGGAATCGATCGTTCAACAGGCGCAGCGCTCGCTCCGCGTCGCGCATGATCCCGTCGAATCGTCACAACCAGCGTATGTGCCTGCACATCAAGACCAAGCCAACTGCGACCTTCGCCTGGTCGGCTGCTCTCTTTGCGGCTGTGCGCGCAGCGCGGGATCCAGGCAGGACCGGTTCAATCCACACGACTCGCGTGGGGGAACGGCCGACTACACACCTCGACCCGACGGCAACCTCCTTATGGTCTAAATTTGGTCGCGTTGGGTCTTATCGTTCGCATCGGGCATGTGCTGCGCCCTCGTGTTAGACGGCTGTTCGAACCTCTCGGGTTGCCGCTCTTGGTCTTCGCGTGGCACGTGATCAAGCTCTATCGGCCGTCGTTTCATGAGACCAGCAAATGGAATTACACCATGGCCGATCGCCTGGGGGTCTGGCCGTTGTTGGATCACTACCACGAGCCGTTAGTCTCGCTAACGAGCATTCACCAAGATCGCGCGGGGCTCGCCCGCGAGCTTCCAGGCCTCGACCTGCGCATGCCCGCGCAGCTCGAGCTCCTCGGAAAACTTCGGTACGAAGCCGAGCTGAGGGAGCTTGACGGACGTGTTGCTGGTGAACTCGCGGCCACATACGACAACTTGGCCTTCGGACCGGGCGACGCGGAGATCTTCTACGCGCTCATCAGGCATCTCAAACCGAAGCGGGTTGTCGAGGTCGGTGCCGGCCACTCGACGAGGTTCGCGAAGGCAGCTCTCGTCAAGAACGCCGCCGAAGGCGCCGGCGGACGCCTGATCTGCATCGAACCGTACGAATCACCCTGGCTCGAGCAGCTAGGCGTTGAAGTGATCCGGAAGCCGGTGGAGACGCTCGATGCCAGATTCTTCGCCAACCTTGAGCGGGGAGACATCCTCTTCATCGACTCGTCGCACGTGGTGCGGCCGCAAGGCGACGTTTTGCACCTCTTCCACCGCGTTCTCCCTCATCTAGGCCCTGGTGTCGTAGTCCACGTCCACGACATCTTCACACCGCGCGATTACCCGCTTCAATGGCTTGAGCGCCGCTGGTTCTGGACCGAGCAATACGTGCTTGAGGCGCTTCTCGTCAACAACGACCGCTACGAAGTGGCGCTCGCGGTGAATCACCTCTTCCACGAGGCACGGCAGGCTCTGACGGAGGCATGCCCCGTCCTCGCATCTCGGCCCGGCAAAGAACCAGGCTCCTTCTGGCTTCGCGTGTACGATCCGCGTGAATCAAGCGCACCATAAGCGCCTCACGATGCCCTGATGTAGGTCGGAGGGGGCGACAGATACTGCGTATCCGCCGGGAATCAAGTTGCCGACCATCGAGCCACGAGAACGCGATCTAGGCATCCCGGACGATGACGCGGGCTCCGACCACGGGGGCTCGTCGTCGCTCAACGCGAACGCCCGGGTCGTGGCGAGGAACGCCGCGTCAGGCTTCGCCACGCTCGGCTTGGGAGCACTCCTCGGTTTCGTCGTCACTCCTATCCTCCTCCATCACCTGGGCACGGCTGGGTTCGGGACCTGGTCGCTCGTCCTCGGGGTCGTGTCCTATGTCGGCCTTGTGGAGGGAGGGCTCGGGCTGGCGACGATCGCTCGGGTGGCTGCCACCGAACGCGAGGGACCCGCGGCCGTGTCAGCCGTTCTCTCCACGTCGATGCGGCTGTTTGGCATCATTGCCTCGGTGGCCTCAGTCGCGACGGTCGTGCTGGCCATCCTGTTCCCGCTGCTGTTCCACGTGCCGCAGAGTTTGCGGTCCGAGGCGGAGATCGCGGTGCTCTTCGCCGGCGCCTCACAGTCACTCGCCCTCGTCGGCAACGTCTACGTCGCTGCTCTCCTCGGGACCGGCCGAATGTACCTCGTGAACACGCGCGGCTTTATCGTTTCCGCCGTCGTAACGATCGCCCAGGCTGTGGTGGTCCTTGCCGGCGGAGGGATCGTCGAGCTTGGGGCGGTCCTCCCGCTTGGCGGCATCGCCACGTTGTACATCTACCGCGATCAGGTGCGACGGTCTATGCGTCGAGTGGTGGTCGCCGCCGGGCGAAGCGAGCGCGCGGTCGCGCGGCGGCTCGTTTCTCATGCCTGGAGGAACTCGGTCACGTCCACGAGCTCCTATTTGGCGTACGGTTCCGATGTTGTCGTCGTCGGATTGCTCATCAACCCTGTCGCCGCCGCGGGGTATGCGGTCGCGCTACGGGTATCGACTCTGCTGACCCGTATCGCCACTGGCGTCTCCGGCACGCTGGGCCCCTCGCACGGGTACGCAGCCAGTCGAGGCGACTCTGATCGTCGATTCGATATTTACTGCCTCGGCCTCAGCGTGTCACTCGCGCTCGCGCTCGTCAGCGCGGTCGCCGTGGGCACGTACGCTCACGCTCTCCTACGCCTCTGGCTGGGCCACCCGCCGCCAGACGCAGCCTTGGTGCTCACGATTCTTTGCGTTCTCGTGCCGCTTCAGATACCAGGACAGAACAGCTACTCGCTTTTGATGAACTCGGAAAGTACCGGTGAGTTGATGTGGATCGTCGTCGCGAGTGGGCTAGTGAACATAGTCGCCAGCCTCGTCTTCACATCTACGATCGGCGTGGTCGGTCCGGCGCTCGGAAGCTTGGTCGCTGTGACCGTCTTCGAGGCGATCTGGCTTCCGAAGCGGACTTGCAACCTGCTCGGGAAGCGAATCTCGGCACTCGTGCGCCGTGTGTTCGTGCCTCTCTTGCTACCGCTGGTGGTGTTCCTTGGCGTGCTCGGCGCAGGTCGTGTCATCGTGCCAACCGGGCCGCCCGTACTTGCCGTGATGTCCATCGCGGTCGCGGCCTTTCTAGGCTGTTGGTCGTTCACGAGCCCGGCGCGGCAGATCCGGGCCATTTTGCGGTGACTGCCCGACAGCTACCACTTCATGCATGCGGGACTACCACGATTCAGGGGTCATGGTCCGGTGGGCGAAGCGATGGGCAGGGAGGAGACCCTCCCGGCTCGTTCTCGATCAGGGTCCGGAGATGACGTTCGAGAAGGCCAACCGGTACGCCGCAAGGTGACCTTGGGCGGTGCGATCCCATGAGAAGCCGGCGGCGCGTGCGCGACCGGCGGCGGCGAGTTTCCTCCGTTGGTCAGCATCGCTCGCCAGCGCGAGGACTGCCCGCGCGATCGCTTCGGGCACGGGCTCGACGAGGACCGCAGCATCGCCGCAGACCTCCGGGAGGGCACCGGCTGTTGTGGCGACGACCGGCACCCCGGCGGCCATCGCCTCGAGGGCGGGGAGACCAAAGCCCTCGTAGAGACTGGGAACGACGACGGCGAGTGCCGCGGCCATCAAGGGAGCCATCTCTTCGGGGGTCAGGTAGCCGAGTCGCAGAACTCGTGGCAAGCCTGCGAACGCGCGGTCACGCCGGGGGTCTGCGGGCCCCGCTAGGGCCAGGGAGACTGCTGGCAACTCACCGGCAAGCCGGCCCCAAGCGCGCGCGAGACCACCAAGGTTCTTGCGGGCGGTTGCCCCACCGGCATGCAGGACAAACGGGCCCGACAACTTGAACGCTGCGAGCCGCGCAGTGCAGAGCGGCTGCGCCGTGTGGAACAGAGGCGAGACGCCGTTGGGGACCACCGCGAGTCGCTGCACGCCGAGCAGTTCGCGTACCTCGCGCGCTGCGAACTCCGACGGGCAGATGATCAAGCGCGCGTCGTGCGCCGACCGCACGCTCCAGCTTGGAAGCTCGCCCTCATCAGAGAACCGCAAGGGTGGCAGGTCGTGCACCGTGATCACCTCCGGCACCGGGGCGGGGGGAAGCCGGAGATCCAGGCGATGTAGCAGCCCCACGCCGCGATATGCCCAGCAACCGACTGCGCGCGCTACGGTCAGAGGGGCTCTCTGCAACAGCTTCGCTGGAACAGCGACATCGGCGGTTGCCCTCGCCGCAAAGGGCCCCACCGTCCTCGTTTGCATCCGCAAGTCGTTCGGCGACGCCCTACGAAGTGCTTCCAGAACTTCCAGCTCGTAGCGCTGCAGGCCCATGGGATTGTCGGCGACTCCAGCGATAGTGGCCCACGTGACGATCGGTATCCGCTTCATTATTCATCCGAGAGCGCCGTCACCAGCCGACGAAATGCGGCAACCGACGCGGGAGACATCTCTGTCACAGGGATCTCTTTCAGACGTCGGCCGCGCGCGCCCGCACAGCGAACTGCAGCGCAGCGAGTTCCCGCCCGACGCGTCCGAAACGCCTCACGTACCTCGCAGGACGACCCGCGAGCACACCCACGTTAATGGGCTCGATCAGCTCGATCTCGAAGCCTGCCCCGGTGAACATCTCGATGATCGAGCGCTTGGTGAAGAAGCGCAGGTGGGTGCGGTCGAGCGTACCGTCGTCGGTGTACTCGAATCTTCCGCGCAAGGCAATGTCGGCGATGATGTCGGCGTGCCGGATATTTGGAATCGAGGCGAGCACGCGCGACTGCGGGTCGTTCAGCAGGGGTTTTGTCGCGCGGAGCGCACCCCATGGATCGAACATGTGCTCCAGCACATCGTTGAACACGACGCAGTCGAACTCCTTCGCGTCAGAGTCTAGTCCGTCTGGAAATGTGCCTTGCATCACGCGGGCGTAGCGTCTCCTAGCTCGCTCGGCGGCCTCGGCCGCTGGCTCGATCCCAACCAGCTCCAAATGCGGGCGCTGCTCAAGCAGAGCTGCGCCGAATGCTCCGGAGTGACACCCCACGTCAAGGAGTCTGGTCGCCGATGTCGGCACGAGGGCGGCCATCTCCGGCCGTGAGTACTCCTCATGCTCGGCACGGGATGCGTACAGGTCCATAGACGGCCGCCTCAGTCGACCAGTGGCACACCGTCAGGCCTGAGTCGCAGCGTCCGCAACGAGCTAACGGACGGCAAGCCGCCAACGGCGACGTCGCCACGGGGAATCGGGTCGTTAGGCCGGTTCTGACCTCGAAGATCGCGGCAGGCGCGTTGCGGCGAACCAGCGCACCCAAGATCGTCCGCCTCACGGATCACGCAAACCAAACTATCGCACGCGTGTGCGTGGGTCGTCGCTTCCGGATGAATCCTCGCGCGTCGCGGGCTGGAGAAGACGCAGACCGCGGCGCGTCAAAAACCCCGCGAGCGTTCGGGTTACACTACGGCCTCGCATGCGGCTCGACGACGATCTGTCGTGAATAGAACGCAACCCCCGTTGGTATCAGTCGTCATCCCGGTTCACAATCCGGGTGAATACCTTCGAGAGGCGATTGAGTCGGCCCTGGCGCAGAGCGAGCCCCGACTAGAAGTTATCGTCATCGATGATGCTTCGGATCGCGACGATGTCAGCTGGACGAAGGTGCTCGACCCACGGATCAAGCTGCTTCGCCTAACGCGCAGCGGTGTGTCGATCGCGCGGAACGTCGGGGTACAGATCGCGGAGGCAGATTTGATCGCCTTTCTCGACCAAGACGACGTTTGGTGCGAGGAGAAGCTCGAGCACCAACTCGAGGGATTGCGTACCCAAGGCGTAGTGCTGTCACACACCGGCTTCACCCTCATCGACGGCAATGGCACGGCCATCGGGCCCGGATACGGGTGTGCGGTGGACTACCAAGACATGCTCCGAGGCGAGATGGGGGTGTTGTGTAGCAGCGCCGTGGTGTGTAAGGACGCGCTTGTCCGCGTCGGCGGGTTCAGCCCGGTGCTCCGCAAGCAACAGGATCTCGACCTGTTCCTGCGTCTCGCGCAATTCGGCCGCTTCCACTACGTGCCCGACGAACTGGTGCGGTATCGGCTGCATGGCTCGAACGCGAGTCGGGAGCATTGGTTGACGGCGCAGGAGATGCTGGCGACATTCCGGCTACACGGTGTCGCCGGCGACCGTTCCATTTCC
Organism: Solirubrobacteraceae bacterium; assembly: GCA_049697735.1. GTDB lineage: Bacteria > Actinomycetota > Thermoleophilia > Solirubrobacterales > Solirubrobacteraceae > Palsa-465. The sequence continues at coordinate 13,825 of JBAVWI010000231.1, read as the reverse complement.
CGCGCGCTGCGCGAGGGTCGGCGGCGCGCTAGGCGGAACTACGCGTATCAAGCTATCGACGCCGCGCGAGACCGGTCCGCCACACCGTCACCCAAGGACGCCGCGTTGGCGTTGACGCACGCGGGTTTGCTCTCGCCTCTCACACTGATTCGAGCCGTCGCAATCGGCGCTCGGAGGCGGCTCAGATCTGCGATGTACCCGGTCGATCAGGACTTCTGAGCTGGTCAAGCGTGGCTGGACCGTATCCGCTGACAACTTAGCCTAGCCTCGCACGACTCAGCGCGCGGACGGACTGGAGTTGACGCCAGAACGTCCGCTATCGCTACCCATAACGCGACACCTGATAGAGCACATCCGTGAATGCATGCCCGGGAGGCACGAGCGGCTCATTGATTGTGCTCAAGCTCCCGTCTGACGCGAACCGTAAACCCTCATAGCCGTATCCGCTCAAGAGCCGATGCACATCGAACGCCGTGCCGGGCGTAACCTCCACGAGGATCGCGGGCCGAAAGCGACGAATGACATCTTGCCCGCCGCGCAGCACCGCAAGTTCGTGGTCCTCGACGTCGATCTTCAGGAGGCTTGGCTTGATTGCAGTCGACGCAACCATCTCGTCAAGGGTCGTGCCACGCACAGCGATAGAGCGGCTGGAGCCTCCATGCCGCCCGACATGGTCGGCGTGAAGTGAGCTCACCGAGTCTGTTGTGCCAACGTGGAACACCCTCTCCCCAGGAGAATCCGTCAGAACGGCCTCGATCACGTCACATCCGGAGACGCCATTAGCCTCCAGATTCTTCCGCAGTTGCGACGCGAGTTCCGGCAGGGGCTCCACCGCAACCAGACGACATCCCGGTGGGCGATTGGCCGCGAACCAGTAGGTGTAGATGCCCGCATTCGCACCAATGTCAATTACTCCCTCGGCAGTCGCGAGACAACGATCAAACTCTCTCAAGAGGGGGCCGTGATGGGTTCGCTCTGCTTGGCTGAACAGCAAGGTCCACGTACCGCTTGTAGCAAGTCGCAGCTCGAGATCCAAGTTTCCGCGGCCGAGCACGACCTCGGCCTGGATGAACCGGCCCTCAAGAGCACCCGGATCGGCGATTCGACAGAACACCGCGTTTGCGACTCGGCGGGGAAGCAACCTTCTCGTGTAAGCATGGGCTACCAACTCGGCCGCGGACGTCATCGGAGACGCACAGTACCGAGGCGGAGATCTGCAAAGAGCAGCGCGTCTGCTCGACCAGGATCCTCTTCCAAGACGTGCTCGCCGACCGTGTCAGCGCGTGCCAACTCGAGGAAAACGTTCCGTTGTATCCGGTGATGCGGCTGATCCCCGGCTGTGGCCACGGAAATCCGCATCGACTCTGGCTTACGATACAAATCCGCGCGGATCGTCGTCCGTGCCGTTTATGCGTGGCCGCGCGTCAGCCGCCTAGGACTCGACGATACATCTCGTCAACACCGTCGGCAACGTAATCCCACGATAGCGACTCAAGGGCTCGGCGACGTCCGCGTTCCCCCCACTCAGCTATCCGAGCAGGCTTGAGTAGCAGGGCTCGAAGCTGTGCCGCGAACGCGTCTACATCTCCCTCGGGAACCAGCGCGCCCGCATCCCCCACGACCTCTCGGAGAGAACCAGAGTCGGATGCGATGACGGCCGTTCCGGCCGCCATCGCCTGCGCAGCGACGCGCCCAAACTGCTCCTTCCAAGCTGGCGTTGTCAATGACGGAACCAGGAGTACATCGAGGTTCGCAATATGGGTCAGGGTTTCGGCTTGGGGCAACGCGCCCCTGAACGCGACCCTGGCGCCAAGCCCAGCCTCTGCGACTTCGCGTCGTAGTGCTTCTTCCTCCGAGCCCGCCCCGATCACCTCCAGGGACGCATCCGTCCCCGGCGATGCCCGTGCGAATGCCCGAATTGCAATCAAGCCCCCTTTATATGGCTCGAGACGGCTCACGAAGCCGACGCGCGGCGCCCCGGGCAAGCGCGGCGACTCGGGAAGCACAGTGACGCCCAGGGGCAGGACGTGGACGGCGCCACGGAATCCTCGGGCCCGGAGCATCTCACCGGCTTCCGTCGAGCAGGGGTACGCGGCGGTCGCGGTGGAAAGTGCGCGCCGCTCTAACCAGCGAAACGGGGGCGGATAGCGCTTGGAAAGATTCTGTGCGGTGTAGATGCAGATCCGCGCTTGGGGCGCCTCGAGCTTAGTTGCGCGTAGCGCACCCGCCACAGCCAAGCTGTATGGCTCCTCGTGTAGGTCCACGATCTGCGGACGTACCTGGCGTAGTGTCCGGCGCAAGTCTGACATTGCATACCAAAACAGGTTTGGATGCTGAGGGCCATGGACGCCGACCACATGTACGGGAACATCGGAATCGGCGCTTGGGCGGACGAGCTGGCCGCCCTCGGACCAAGCCGGTGGACAGACAACATGCACGTCGTGGCCGTGACGCTCGCGCAATAGCCGCTCGCGCTGCCGATACTCGTCGACAACCGCGCTGTGATAGATGCGCAGTACCCGTATGCCCGTCAAGGTCGCTGGGTCAGTCGCGGCAGACGTTGGTAAAACGCGAGCGTCGAGACGGCGGTCTGGCGGACCGAGTAAGCGCTGACGGCGCGCGCGCGTCCCGCCGCTCCCATGGCGGCAGCTTGGGGGAGATCCCGCACCAGCTCGCAGATCGTAACCGCCAGCGCCACTGGGTCCTCTGGCGGGACGAGCCGGCCGGTGACCCCATCCTTTACAAGCTCGATACTGGCACCGGAGCTTGCCGCGATCACCGGCAGCGCGAACCCCATCGCCTCGGCCGTCGCCATGCCAAAGCCCTCCCATGGCCATGTGTTCACGTACACATGGCTCTCGCGGAGCACCGGGGCAATCTCCGGTAGCCACCCGGTCCACGTGACCGCGTCCGCCGCGCCAAGCTCGCGTGCCCGGCGCTTTAGGTCCGCCTCTGCGCTACCCGACCCCGCGATGACGAACCGGCAGTCAGGCACCGCTCTGAGGACGCGAGGGATTGCCTCGATCAGGACATCAAACCGGCGCTCGGCCTCGAGCCGACCCACCGAGGTCACGATGGGGAACCGCGACTGCTCACGTCCCGCCCTCGACATGGCCACCACGTGATCGGCGGCCAGCCTGATCCCGGGCGGGATGACCGCCGTCGGTACTCCGTCCGTGTCTCGGCGCTTGCGAGCGGCGTCGGCTACGGCCTGCGACACGGCGATGTAGCCGTCGAGACGGCGATTCAGAGAGCGATGGAGCATCACGGACGACGATCGGCGCCAGCCCTCCCGCTCCACGGACGCCGGTCGTACGAAGTGCTGAGTCCGCACGAACAAAGCACGCGCGGTCCTGGCGAGCAGCAAGCCGAGGATCGCTGAGCGTCCATCGTGGACGTGAACGATTGCTGGGCGACGGATACCGGCACCGCGCACGACCGGATGGACAGGCACCCGTGACGCGCGGGCCTCGGTCCGAAGTGAGGCTGCGGACGGCCGGCAGACGAGCTCGGCAGCGCAGCCCAGTTCGCGGAGCTCCATGACCAGATGCAGCGCGTGTCGCTCGGTACCCGCGAATGCGTTTGAGCCCAGGATGTGCAGTACCCGGAGGCCCGTGGCTTCCGAAGTCATCAGCTGGCAGAGTCGCAGGGGCCCCTCATACAAGTTCGAGGGACACGGGCGCCTCGCTGGCGACCGGCGCACCTAGCATCTCGGCGGCTGGCAAGTCCCCGTTCGGCGTAGACAAACGAGTCAGCGCGACCATGAGCCCCATCATCGCGAACTCGAGCGAAGTCGTTCCGCGGGTCCACGACACGTCGAACTGGAAATGCGCAATCAGCGAGATTGCCACGCCGCCAGCTCCCACAGCGAGAACGGCCGCCTCGCGTGGCAGGCGTCTCGCTCTGGCCAGCAGCTGACCGAACCTGCACAGCAGATAGATAAGTGCCGCCATACCGGCGATGCCGAGTTCGGCCCACGTGAGCAGGAAAAGGTTGAGCGGATCGGAAGTAACGAATCCATCTAATTGCGGCAGCGTGTCGGTGTAGGTCTTGCCACCGGTGCCAAAGAACGGTCGCTGCTCGATCTTCTTGATCGCGCCCTCCCAGGCATACTGACGCACCACACTGCTGTCGTAGCCGCCAGACGCGTCCGCCTTCTTGGCGGCGGACGGTCCGATCACGGCTAGGTAAACGACGGCGAGCGCTGCCATGACCCCGACCGCGAGAAGCCGGCGCCGGCCTAGCAGGAAGCTGACCGCGAGGACCGCAGCCCCCGCTCCGATCGTCGCGCCGCGTGACCCCGAAGCCACCAATCCTCCGACGTCGAGTGCTAAGAGGAGCGCAAGTAACGCCCTTGGCCCGGTGCGCTCCGAGCCGATGAGGAGTGCGTAGGCAAGGACGGCCCCGGCTGTCACGAAGGTCCCGATTGCATTCTTGTTCAAGCCCGGCAGGTAAGTGCCCTGGGTGTGTGTGCTCGGATGCGCCGCGTACACCGCGAGGGTGGCCAAGGCCATGACGGACGTCAGAGCGATGAGCAGCACGAACGCTTTCCGGATGTTCGCGACAGAGCGAGGAAGTGTGGCAAAGACAAGTGGAAACATGATCGTTATCTCGATCAACTGAATCGTGAACACGAAGGTTGAGCGTGGCTTTATCGACCAAGCCAGCGAAGCCGCGCTCACCGCAACGAACAACAGCGCGGGTTTGACGAGAGGATTCTTTTTTACCCAGGGATCCGAAGCGCGCCCGATCGAGTTCAATATGAGCCACGATGCAAGCGCGACGAGCAGCAGAACGTCGACACCGGCAACATTGGCACCCCCAGGCTTGGCAAGCGACGCCGGAACAATCATCGCTCCGAGAACCGCGAAAAGAACGAACTTCTCGAGGTCTACGATCGACCAAAGCAGCAAGGCGATCACCGCCGGCACGGCTGCCAACACGAACGGGATCATCGGCCCTGGTGCCTTTCGACTCTGGAGACTGCTGACATCTGAGTAGCGTAGAGGGCGACGGAGCGGTTCGCGGCGGGACGATCCGTGCGAGACCCGCAATCACTGGCACGGCGCGCTGACGGATCCGGCGCGTAGTCTGTGGTCATGGCGACGATGAAGGATCTCACTCGCGCCGTTCGCGCAATTCCTCCGGCGACCCTGGCTCGTAGCGTGGTACGCGCGCCGCTGGAACTCCAAGCTGCGCGCTTGCTCGAGGCGATTCCGACTGTTGAGCTCGTCGCCGTCACCGGGGCCATCACCTTTCAGGCTCAGCTCGCAACCGGCTCCAGCCGGCACGGCTGGAGCCTGGGGGCTGCAGAGCAGGTGGTCCTCCAGTCGATCATCTCGGGCAGAGAAATCAATAATGCATTCGAGATCGGCACCTTCAACGGCGGCACCACACGCGTTTTGGCTGAGGCGCTTCCGCCGGACGGCCGGGTCGTGACGATGGACCTCCCTCAAGCCGAGTTCGACGCCAGCCAAGCTCCGAGAGACTTCCGAGGCGAGAATGTCGGGACGGCTTACCGGGACTCTCCGGCCGCGGGCAAGGTGACACAGATCCTCGCCGACTCGCTCATCTTCGACTCGTCCCCCCACGCTGGGCAATACGACCTTGTGCTCGTTGACGGGGGTCATGAGTACGTGCACGGGGTCGCCGACACCCGGACAGCTCTAACACTTGTCGCTCCTAACGGGGTAATCGTTTGGGATGATTTCGCCCCCTATTGGCACGGACTGGTCCGAGGTATCTGCCAGGAGATGCAAGGCCGTTCGCTCCGCCGCCTCGCCGGGACTGCTTTCGGCGTCTACGTAAACGAAGCCTGACGGCGGGCCACGGTCCGCCCCACTGCGGGGCGACGGAGCCCTTCGACCGCCTCGCGCAGCGGGGTCTTGAGCAGGTTCAGCGCGTGAGCTACGGTCCGCCAAACATGGTCTGTCCCGCTTGCGAGAACGGAGTCGGGCGGCTCCTGCGTCGACACAGCGTCGAGATGGCGGCGGAGCATTTCGTACCGCGCGACAGAGACCCGCAGCGACACGAACGGCTCGTGAGACATCTTCGAAATGTCCTCTGGAAGCAAGACACCGTCGAGATACAGCAGTGTCCCAGCTGCGGATTTGGCTTCGCCGTTCCATGGGCAGGAGGAGATCCGGAGTTCTATTCGCTCGCTCATCAAGGTGATCCTCACTACCCGACGAGCCGGTGGGAGTTCGGAAAGACCCTTTACGCGCTGAGAGCCTTCTCTAAACCCCTTCGTCTCGCCGAGGCCGGCGCGGGCGATGGCGCCTTCCTCGACCTCTTGGGTGATGGTTACGACGTAGTGGCTGCTGACTTTGATCTGGGCGCGGTGAGCCGACTGCGTGCTAAGGGTTACGACGCGCTCGTGGGTTCGCTTAGCGATCTCGCTAAGCGTGGCGACCGGCCATTCGACGCAATCTGCATGTTCCACACGCTCGAGCACATGGCGGGGCTGGACGAAATATTCGCTTTGCTTAGGAAGCTCGTCAAGCCTGGCGGATCCCTGTTTCTGTCAATGCCCAATGCTGAGGCGACGGCTTTTCAGGAGGAGGTAACCGGGTTGTGGGATATGCCACCGAACCACGTCGGACGCTGGACACCGTCCGCGATCAAGCAAGCCAGTGAGGGGCGAGGCTTCGTGGTAGCTGACCTGAGGACTGAGCCCATTCGCACGTTCGCTACGACGTGGCAGCTCGCCGTGTCGAGCGTGAACGGCCGGTCCTACCAACCGGCGACGCTCGAACGGCGGATTAACTCGATCGCGTCGCGGCCATTGCGCGGCGTGCTGAAGCGCATTCTCGCGCTCGCACGCGTCCCAGGACTGCTCGCGAAGCGAAGTGCATATCGCCCGCTTTCCTGTTGGGCACACCTGCGTCGACTGTGATCTCGATTGGGCGCGACCCGACGGGCGGCGGCAGAGCCTCGGCCGTCCGCCGCGGACGACGCACGCGGCGGTCCGGAGGAGCGTTCGTTCTGCCCCCACCAGCACTTCGCGTTCTGTGCCTTGCGCGTCAATCTCAGTACCGAGACGGGCTCGTCGATGACATCGTCCAACCTCACGACGTTGGTGCGCTGTACCGCCGCGACCTCCCATCCGTCTCCGGCGTAAAGCTCTCCTGTTGACCGACGCGGAGGGCGCAGCGAGACGTTGTGCGAATGTCGCGTCACGTAGAGGTCGACGTCGCCGTTCCAAGCGCCCACGCCGCGTTGCAGTACCGTCACGCTAGCGTCCGTCCGGAACCGATCTCTCAGGCGGTTGTACGCGTCCGCTCCGGGTTCGAAGGCAGCACTCGAGCCCGAGGCTCCACCGTGAGGGCAGCGTCAGTCCAGTCCCCCACGTTCGCACCAGCGTCGACGACGAGACCGTCGACAAGCCCAAGATCAGCCGGCAAGAGGTGCAGCCAGCGCCGATGGCGGCCCTGTATCGCGGAAGTGCCCGCCGGCGACTGCTGCGGCGGTCAGCGAACCCTTACGCATTCCTCAGATCACGGACGATGCCCGGAGTGACGGCCCGCTTGACGGACGGAACGTACGCTCGGAACGCTGACATGCCGTAGTCCTTGCGGACCACCTCCGGCAGTGTCTGTGCCATTCGGCGCGTCGACGCGATCCACGACGCTGAAGATCCGCGCCGGAGCACGCGCCGCGTCCTCGACCGGAGTCGAGGCGGTAATGCCATTGACGGCAACGCCGGCCAAAGGGGTACTCGCGCAACGAGGGTGGCAACGCGCTGCCGAGCGAAGCCGTCAGCGGGGAGCTGGTCCAAAAGGTCGGAGAACCGCCCGTTCGCGTCGTGGTGCGCAACCTTACTCGCCGCGCGGCCCACACGTGGCAGCTGCTCTAGCGCCTGACCAACCGCGCCACCAAGCGGCCGAGTGAGCTCCTCTAGCGCCCGTGTCACGGGGACCTGCCGAAGCCCAGGCTCGGTCGACATCAGCTTGCGCACCCGTCCGACGAGTCCGCCACGTCGCCGGCGGATGATCTCAGGTCGCGGAGGGACGAGGCGCGGGGCGGTACTGGGCGCGGGCTGAGGCTGGGATATCGCGCCAACCGGGCCCGCGTGACCCGCGGCCGGGGAAGGCTCCAGAGCGGGACGAGATTCGTCTGGGACCGGCTCCTCCTGGACCGACAGGTCCGCGGTCGGCTCATCCGGGACCGACGCCGGCGGGTCCAGGATCCGTTCGTCGCGTGCGGTGGCCCCCGCGTCCACGGTCGGCTTGTCTTGGATCGGCGCATCTTGGCTGCGTGCGGACTCCCGATATGACGCACCGGTGGTGGTCGGCAGAAGCTCCGGGGGCGCGGACGTTGAGACGGCACTCTCGTCGTGCCCGGGCGGCCGCAGCACCGCTCGGTTTGATTGTGGGAAGCCTGCGGGCGCCGCCCTCGCCACGCCGCTCCGTCGCCGGAACCACCGCGCACTAACGTGCGCACGGCTGCCGAATCGCCTCGCCACGAGGACAGAGAGGATCCCTACCAGCGCGCCGCCCACGACGACGGCCGTCACGGGCGGCGAGGGAGACGCCATGTAGCGGCCGAGGACCACGGCATACCCAGCCAGGATCACGAGTCCGAGAAGCCGCAGAACCGTGTCGAGCCCAATTCGCGGACGTCGGTGTCGCTCCACAGTGTGTTCTTAGCGCATCGACTGAGTTCGTGCAGCTTTTCGGCGTCGTCCCGGCCGGAATGACGAACGTCCGGTGTCTCCGGGGCGGCGCAGTCCCATCTTGTAATCGCCTCAGCGCAGCGTCAGCCGACCGCTGGCGAACGTATTGGCGTAGGCGCTCCTGGCGATCGAGAGCCACGCAGCCGGCGTTCGCCTGCGCAAGGCGAGCGACATCTCCTGCATCAGCGGATCGCCGGGGTCCAGACGGAGCGCGGTTCTCAGCTGCTGACGTGGATCCTCCCCGGCGTAGGCCTGGGCGATCGAGAGGCCGTAATGGGACTGCCAGTAGCCGGGCTCGGCTTGGACCGCTCGGCTCATCGCCACCACGGCCGCCTGGGCCCGACCGTCGGAGATGTCGCAATACCCCAGCATTTGGTATGGCTGCGGCCGGACGGACAGGACGTCGATCGAATCCCGTGCCGCCTGCTCCACACGTGAGCAGGCCCCAATTTGGAAAGCGTTGGCTGCCGTCTCAAGCTTTGCTTGCGAGAGCATGAGCAAGGCCGGTGGGATTGCGGCGATGACCAGGACGACCGCTATCGGGATCCGCCGAAGCAGGGGCGTCCCCCCGCCCCGCGGCGTCTTACTTGTAGCAAGGGCGCCCCCGCCCACAGCAAACACCCAGGCCGTTACCGCCGGCATCTGCCAGTCCCAGTCAACCGCCGCGTGCGCTGCCCAGGCCGCACTTGCAGCCAGTAGGGCGACGTAGACGACACGGTTCGGGCCGCGGATGCGCCGGGCGAGCGCATAGAGGATCCCCAGAATCGTCAAGCTCAGCAACGCAAGTCCGACGATTCCCAACTCGGAAAGCGTCTGGATATAGAGGCTGTGCGCGTCGACCACGTTCAGCCCCTTCAAGTGCCGGTAGCGATACCAGCTGAACTCGTAGGTACCAGCGCCGGTCCCGAGGACTGGGGCGGTGGCAAATCCGTCCAGCGCAGCGCGCCAGTTATCCGTTCGGTTGTCGCCGCTGGGGTCGGTCAGGCGAGAGCGCAGGTTCACGGCGCTCGTCGGCGCGCTCTTGATGAACTGTCGAAACTGCGAGGAGGCCCACCCGGGGGCGCCCGCGATAAGGGCGACGATGATCAGGGTCGTGAGGGCGGTGATTCCGGCAGTCCAGCGAGTGGACCGGGAGATCTGTCTGCGCTGAGCGGACCTGTGAAGCCAACCGTCGACCGGCAGTAGGAGGGCCCGGAGGACCCCAGACGCAATAACAGCGCCCAGCACGACCACTGCAACCTTCTGTCCTTGGGCAACCGCCGCGGGCGTGGTCGGATTGACTGTGGCCAACAGATCTGCGCGGTAGGCGAAAACGACGCTGATCGCCGTTGGCGGGATGACGGCAAGAAGAGCCCCCGGCAGTGCTGAGGATCTGCTGAGCAGGACGAAGACAATCGTTCCAACTACGAGCGCAGCGATCGCTCCACGGGAAAAGGTGAGAAACAAGGTCGTGGCGGCGATCGGGACGCCTGCGGCCGCGACTACCCGGAGCGCTCGAGGCTCCCGCGGACTCGCGCTCAGGCCTACCAGGAACAGGATGCAGAGGGCCGCCAGGATGCCCAGCGCGTTCCAGTAGGTCAGGGGATAGCTGAGGCGGCTCGTCGCCACTCCCGGACTAATCGGCCAGACCCGTGGCAGTACGCGGGAGATCAGCGCAACCGTGCAAACGACGAGTGATCCGGCGGCGAGACCTCGCAAGAGCAGGGGCATTCGCCACACCCGCCGCGGCAGGCTGCCGAACAGCATCAAGAGCAGCAGGTACAACAACGCGCGGTCGAACTCGACCAGCGCTCGGCCGAACGCGTGCGACCAGATCGCTGACGCCAGCGTCCACCCCGCATACAGACCCAACGACCCTGTGACCACGACATGCCGACGACTGATGCCGGCAAAGGGCCGCCCCGCAAGCAGCACCCGCACGACCAGCACCTGAAGGACGATGAGGGTGGCGAACCCCACTGACCCAGCGAAGAACCCGCCCCCCTGAAACGAGAAGTAGGCGATCAGCGCGCCCGGCAGTAGAGCCAGGGCGGCCGAGGCCAGCCTCTCCTCTATCCGTGACGACTGGGGCTCCGCGGGCTCGGCCCCCAAGCTCTCCTCGTGAGCTTCCGGGGCGTCGAGCGTCACGCGGCCATCATAGGACGCTACTTACCGCTTTTGCCGTTGCCTCCGGCTTGCGGCGGACACTTGTCGTTACCCGGGTTGCCGGGAGGGCCGGTGTGGGTGTGGTTCTTGTCACCGCAGCCGTTCCCGGGCTTGTATTCGGCCTTGGCAGCATTGGAGCTACCTCCCCCGCCGCCGGCGGCGATGGCCCCCCCTGCGGTACCGCCCAGCAGCAGTGCCGCTACACTCAAGGTCAGGATTCTCGACTTCATTGTCTTGCCTCTCGTTCGGCCGAAGATCGGCGCTTGCGCCCCATCGGGGTTCATGACTCGACGCTTCAGCTGATCGAGCTCCAGCGCAGTGAACTCAAGCCGTGCATCGCGCAGCCTCGCGTCCACATCGCGGAGATCTTCGGGCAGGTCAGGCTCATCGAACCGCGTCATCACAGGCTTATACGGACGAGCTGGCGAATTCCTGACTGACCCGCCGGGAATCGGCAAGTCGAAGCCACGTCGTCTGAATGTCCGCGATCATGACGCCGTGGACGACTTCGATCGGGTGTATGAAGAGCACGCCCAGCCGCTTCTCCGTTTCCTCATCTATCGGACCGGTGACCGCGCCCTGGCTGAGGACCTTGTGGCCGACACGTTCGAGCGAGTCCTCAAGGCCCGGTCACGGTTCAACCGTCGTAAGGCGAGCGAACGTACGTGGATCTACACGATCGCGCTCAATGTGCTCCGCGACCATCAACGCCGCGTGACTGCCGGCACTAGGGCTGCTGAGCGCAACGCGGTCGCCGCCGGGGCCAGCCCCCCCGACCAGACCGAGCGCGTCGAGAACGTCGACCTCATCCGCCGCGGGCTGAGTGAGTTGGCTCCTGAGGAGCGCGAGGCGATAGCTCTTCGATACGGGGCTGACCTGACCCTGCCCGAGATCGCCCAGGCGACCGGGGAGAAGCTCTCCACCGTGGAAGGCCGCGTGTATCGGGCGCTCCGGAAGCTACGGCAGATTCTCGCCTAGACCGCTAGCCCGAGACCGAGCTTCCGGCACCAGGTTTGGGGAAGTTTACCGAAAGATAGGCAGAGGCCTTTACCCCTGATCAGTTATCTGTAAACTAGTGCTGCTTCAACGGACGAAGCAGAGTCAAGCGCTCAACGATGAGCGAGCTAGGGGCGTCTGAATGTCATATGTCGGCCTAGAGCCGGTACAGGATTCGTCAACCCGTGAGGATGTCCTCCCCACGGAAGGGGCAACCCGCGTCTCGACGGCGTCGCGGTCCCTGCTGGTCCGCACTCGCCGGGCCGCGCATCGGCGCAACGTGGAGACCGACGCCATGGCGGTCGTCCGCCGGCGCGAACGGATCTTCCGCCGCTTGCTGGTGTTGGCAGACGGAGGGGCGGCTGCCCTCGCGGCCCTGATTGCCATCACCGCCCAGACCGGCTACCAGCTGCGAGTCGGGTTCGTGCTCGTCCTGCCGCTGATGATCGTCGTGGCCAAGCTCCAGGGCATGTATGACCAGGACGACCTGGTCATCCGCAAGAGCACGCTGGACGAACTGCCCAAGCTGGTCAATCTGGCCACCCTGATGACGATGCTCGTCTGGCTCTCGCGTCACTTCATCGTCGCTGGTGCCCCGGGCACCAAGGACTTGCTCAAGCTCTGGATCCTGCTCATCGTCTTCACGATGGTCGGCCGCATTGCCGCGCGCTCCATGGCCGCGCGAGCCGCGCCGGTCGAGCGGTGCTTCTTTGTCGGAGACATCACGACGGCCGAGAGGCTGCGCAGCAAACTCGAGAACACAAAGAGCGTAGAGCTGGTCGGGGCCACGGCCGCCAGCCAAGTCGAGCTTGATGAGGAGGCGCTGACGGAGCTCGTCAAGCAGTTTGAGATCCATCGGATCATCGTTGCCGCATCCGCCGGTGTGGCCGAGAAGCACGTCATTGACCTTGTCAGGGCGGCCAAGGCCATCGGCTTGCGGGTGACGATTTCTCCCGGCATGAGCGCCGTCCTGGGCAGCTCACTGGTCATGGACGACGTCTGGGGCATGCCGCTCTTGGGCGTCCCCCGCTTCGGCCTCTCGCGCTCCTCGGCCGTCGTCAAGCGGGCCTTTGACGTCGTCGGCGCCGCTGCTGGCCTCGTGGTCGTGGCGCCGTTCTTCGCGCTCGTCGGACTGCTCATCAAACTCGATGCACCAGGTCCGGTGTTCTTCCGCCAGATGCGGGTCGGTCGCGATGGGGAGCTGTTCGAGATCTTCAAGCTGAGAACGATGGTCGTGGACGCCGAGGCGCTCAAGGGCGGCCTACGCGCGCACAACGAGGCCGAGGGGATCTTCAAGATGAAGGCCGATCCGCGGATCACCCGGATCGGTCGCCTGCTTCGCAAGACCTCGCTCGACGAGTTGGCTCAACTGATCAACGTGCTCCGAGGTCAGATGAGCCTCGTCGGGCCGCGCCCGCTGATCCTCGACGAGGACGAGCTCATCACCGGCTTTGACCGGCACCGGCTGGCCATCACGCCGGGTATGACCGGCAGCTGGCAGATCCTCGGCTCGGCGCGGATCCCGCTCCACGAGATGATCAAGCTCGATTACATGTACGTGGCCAACTGGTCGCTGTGGCTGGACGTCAAGATCCTCCTGCGCACGGTCGGCGTGGTCTTCGCGCGGCAAGGTCTCTAGACGAAGTCTCGACAGCGATCGACCGGAGGGCCCCACCGCAAGGAGTGGTCAAACTCTGCTGGTGGTCTCGGCAGAGGCAAGGCGATGAAACTGTCTCTCCAGCCGGTCCTTGCCCGGCTGCGCAGCCCGTTGCGGACCGGCCATGGCGCGGTCAGCGAACGCGAGCTGCTGCTGGTCACGTTGGAAAGCTCCGACGGGCTCACCGGCCACGGCGAGGCAGCGCCGCTATCGAGTTACGACGGAGTCACCCTGGGCGACGTCCGGGCCGCACTCGAGGCCTGCCGGGAGATCCTGGCCGGCGCTGACCGCTCCCCCCCGCCGCAGGTGATCGCACGCTGCGCCGAGGTGGTCCTCCTCCCCCAGGCCCTGGC
>JBAVWI010000230.1:0-11988 GCA_049697735.1 Solirubrobacteraceae bacterium | reverse complement strand
GAGTAGCGCCAGCACAGGCCGGCGGTCACGGCCGAGACGACGAAGACCGCCGGCCAGGAGCCGATCGCGTGTCCGAGGACGTGCGAGGCGGCGAAGGCGCCGAGACCGGCCACGGTCAGGCCGGCGGCCGTGCGCCGCCCGTCGCGGTGCAGCCAGACGGCGAGACAGGAGAGTCCACACCCGGCCATAACGACGCCGCCGAGCGGACGTGAGCCGCTGGCCACAGCGACACCGAAGCCACCGATCAGCCCCGCCGCGGCCAGCGGGGCGGTGGGCGCCGTGGCAAGCCACCGAGTTGTGCGCGTGGAACTGGTTGACATGGGAAGGATCATCCCAGAGGCGCCGCTGGTTGCCAGCGAGCGCCAAGTTCCTAGAGGAGAAGACATGGGCTTTGACCAGTACCACGAACCCCCCGATGAGCTTCCGCCCGCTACCCGCACGTTCGCACGGCTGTGTGCCTCGCTGACCGAGGAGGCCGAGGCCATCGGCTGGTATGAGCAACGTCTCGCCGTCGAGACCGACCCGGAAGCCCTCGCCGTCATGCGCGACGCCCAGGGCGAGGAGTTCAAGCACTTCAGCATGGATCTCGAGTTCCTCCTCAGGCGCACTCCGGTCTGGCGCGAGATCGCCCAGGGAGTGCTGTTCCAAGCCGGCGACATCGTCGAGCATGGAGAGGAGGCTGAGGCCGAGGCGACCGAGGGCGACGACGATTCCGACGCCGGGCCCGCCGCGGGGGGCTACGCAGACGATGGCAGCGGCTCGCTGGGCATCGGGGGCCTCCGGGTGGTCACCCGATGAGCAACCACCTGCTGCGTCCGCACGCGCCGATCAGCGACTCGAACTGGAAGCTTCTCGATGACGAGGCGCGCGAGCGACTCACCGCGGCCCTGGCCGGGCGCAAGTTGGTCGATTTCGCCGGTCCCCGGGGTTGGGAGTTCTCGGCCACCAATCTGGGTCGGGTGCAAGCGATCGCCACCGCTCCCGCCGGGGGCGTGTCGGCGCTCCAGCGTCGCGTGCTGCCTCTGGTCGAGCTCCGGAGCGAGTTCGAGGTGTCCCGAGCCGAGCTGCGTGACGACGATCGCGGCGCTCTGGACGCCGACCTCGCCTCCCTGGACGATGCCGCGCGACAGATCGCGGTGGCCGAGAATCGGACGATCTTCCACGGCTGGCCCGAGGCGTCGATCAGCGGGATCGCCGAAGTCTCCCCCCACGACGGATTTGCCCTCGGTGACGTGCCCGATGAGTACCCGCAGCCGGTGGCGGGGGCCGTTCAACGGCTCCTGCGCAACGGTGTCGCTGGGCCCTACGCCATGGCCCTCGGGGGCGAGGAGTACCAGCGCGTGGTCGAGACCGCCGAGCGCGGTGGCTACCCCCTGTTCGACCACCTGAGGCAGATCCTCGGCGGCGACATCGTATGGGCCCCCGGGGTCGACGGCGCGGTTGTGCTCAGCCTGCGGGGAGAGGACTTCCGGTTCGAATCCGGGCAGGACATCTCGATCGGCTACCTCGAGCACGACCGAGATACGGTCCGCTTCTACCTGGAGGAGAGCTTCAGCTTCACCGTCGCGACTCCGGAGGCGGCCGTCGCGCTGCGCGCGGGGACGACTCGCCCCTAGGGCTCGGTCTAGGCGAGCTCGCGCCAGCTGAACTGCGGGTCGTATCCGAGCCGCTGCCGTGCCTTGGTGATGTCGAGCAGGGTGTCGTGGCCCGAGACGCTGTCGGCCACCGGCACACCTGGGTAGACCTCCTCCATCAGCTCCCGGCTCGGACGCTGCATGACGGTGTCGGCAGCGGCGATGATGAAGCTGTCGGCGGCGTTGATCTCGGCCGCGAGCGCGCAGCGCACACTCTCGGCGACGTGGCTCTCGTCCACGTATCCCCACAGGTTCCACTTGCGCAGGTGCGGATCGGACTGGAAGCTCGCGAAGCGGTCGTAGTCCTCGCGCACCATCACGTTTGAGAAGCGCAGCCCGATGATCGGGATCCCGCTCCAGCGGTGAAACTGACGGGCAAGCTCCTCCCCCACCACCTTGGAGAGCGCGTAGCTGGTCTCCGGGTACATGTGAGCCTCGTCGAGGGGCGCATAATCGGGCTGGCGTCGCTCGAAGGGCAGCCCCAGCGTCGTCTCGCTCGACGCCCAGACCACGCGCTCCAGGCCCAGCCGCTGCGCAGCCGCGAACACGGCGTAGGTGCTGTTGGCGTTGACGTCGAAGATGTGGGCAGCCGTGCCGTGCGCGGGCGAGGGAATCGCCGCCAGGTGGACAACCACCTCGATCCCGGGCAGGGTGTCGCCACCGCTCAGGGCCTCCAGCGCCTGGCCGAAGTCGGTCACGTCGGCGCGCAGGAAGGGGATCGAGGCTTCGGGCGAATAGGACTCCGGCGAGGGGACGAGATCGATGTTGAGGACCTCGTGCCCGTGTTCGGCGAGATCGCGGACGACGACGCGTCCGGCCTTGCCGCTGCCCCCGGTTACGGCGATCCTGGTCATGGCATTACGTCTAGCAGAAGTCTCGCCGGGCCGATGGCTAAGTTTTGCTGCCTGGCCACAACCGCCACCCCACCGCCGAACCCTCCGCCGACCGGCCCGACCCGCCTGGGCGGGATCGACCGCTGGTTTGAGGTCACCGCGCGCGGAACGGACTACCGCACCGAGGTCGTCGGCGGGATCACCACCTTCCTGACGATGGTGTACATCGTGTTCGTCAACCCGTCGATTCTCTCGGGAACCGCAGACCTCAGCGGGGTCAAGCTCGGCTTTGACCAGGTGCTGGCGGTGACCGCGCTGGCCGGCGGACTGCTCACCATCGCCATGGGCGTGTTCGGCAAGTACCCGTTCGCGCTCGCCTCAGGCCTGGGCCTCAATGCCTTCGCCGCTGCTGAGGTCGCCGCCCACCGGGTCACCTGGTCCTCGATGATGGGGATCTTCGTCATCGACGGCGCGGTGATCATCGTCCTCGTGGTGCTCGGCCTGCGCGAGCGGATCATCGACGCCATCCCGTTCGACCTCAAGCTCGGAATCGGGATCGGGATCGGTGCCTTCATCACCGTCGTCGGGCTCAAGAACGCCGGCTTTGTGATCTCAGGCGGCGAGCTGGGGACGCTCGGCACGCACCTCGGGACGTGGAAGATGCTCGTCTTCGCGCTCGGGCTGCTCGTCACCTGGGGCTTGGTCCAGCGTGGGGTGCGCGGCGCGCTGCTGTTCGGGATCCTGGGCGCCACCGTGGTGGCCACGGTCATCAACGCGATCGACAGCCAGCACATCTGGACCGACGGAACGGCGCGTCTGCCTCAGGGCGCGTGGCTGACCACTCCGGATCTGAGCCTCGCCGACGGCTCACACGTGGGCTTTCATTTCGGCGTGCTGGGCGGAAGCGCGGTTGCAGTGATCCTGGCCGTGATCATGTCCGACCTGTTCGACAACGTCGGCACCTCGATCAGCGTGGGGCGTAACGCCGGCCTGCTCGACGATCAGGGCCGACTGCCGCGGATCCGAACCGCGTTGGGGATCGACGGCCTCGCCGCCCTGCTCGGCGGCTTCATGTCCGCGTCCTCGAACACCACCTTCATCGAGAGCAACGCCGGCGTCGCCGCCGGGGCTCGCACCGGGCTGGCCTCTGTGGTCACCGGCGCCCTGCTGCTGCTGTGCATGTTCATCTCTCCGATCGCCGGGATCATCCCCACCGAGGCCACGGCTTCGGCGCTGGTAATCGTCGGGGTGATGATGTTCTCCCTCGTGCGCGACCTGCGCTGGGACAACGCCTCACCCCTGGCCGTGTTCGCGACCATCATCGTGATGCCGGTCACCTACAGCATCGCCAACGGTGTCGGGGTCGGGATCCTCCTGCACACTGCGGGCGAGATCCTCAACCGCCGCCGGGTGAACCCGCTGCTGATCGCCTTCAGCGGCTTCTTTGTCTGGTACTTCCTGCACGGGACCATCTAGTTGTAGTTCCTGAGTAGGTTGGCCGAGCGCGTGTGCCCTAAAGTCCGGTCCATGGGCGCAGTTCGGGCGACGGAGCTCCCCGCTGGGGTGGTGACGCTGCTCTTCACCGACATCGAGGGCTCGACCAGCCTGCTGCGGGAGCTGGGGAATGTCTACGGCGATGTGCTGGCCGAGCACCATCGCCTGCTGCGCGGAGTCTGGGCCGCCCACGACGGGACCGAGGTCGATACCGAAGGCGACGGCTTCTTCGTCGCCTTTGCCAGCGTCTCGGCCGCCGTCACCGCCGCGGCCGCCGCTCAGCAGGCGCTGGCCGACAACGCGTGGCCCCACGGCCGGCCGGTCCGCGTTCGCATGGCGCTGCACACGGGCGAGCCGCGCGTGCACGACAGCACATACTGGGGCATCGACGTCAACTACGCCGCCCGGCTCTGCTCGGCCGCACACGGTGGCCAGGTCCTGCTCAGCGCCGCCACCCGCGCGCTCGTGCCCAACGCCGACGTGGATGACCTCGGCGAGCACGCCCTCAAGGACTTCCCTGCGCCGCGAACCCTCTTCCACCTCGTCGTCCGGGGCCTTCGCGGCTCCGACTTTCCCCCGCTGCGGACGCTGGAGAACGCTCGCACCAATCTGCCCTCGATCGCCACCCCGCTGCTGGGCCGGGACACCGAGTTGGCCGATCTCACGCGCCGTCTCACCGAGACCTCCGAACGCCTGGTCACCCTGATCGGCGCCGGCGGCTCGGGCAAGACCCGGCTGGCCATTGCCTGCGGGGCCGCCCTACGGGACGCTTTCGCCGACGGGGTCTTCCTGGTCCAGCTGGCCCCGGTATCCGATGCCGCCGGGGTCACGGCCGCTCTGATCGAGGGCGTCGCCATGCCGCGCGGCGAAGTCGATCCCGAAGCGGCCATCCTCGACTACCTCGGCGGTCGCGAGCTCCTGCTGGTCATCGACAACCTCGAGCACGTGCTCGACGCCGCCGGGCTGCTCGGCCGAATTCTCGCCGCTGCCCCGGGCGTCCGCATCCTGGCCACCAGTCAGGCGCCCCTGCGGCTCGCCGTCGAGACCGTCGTCCCGCTCGAGCCACTCGGCCTGCCTGACCCACGCGAACACGACCCCGAGGCGGTGACCGACGCGCCCGCCGTGACTATGTTCGTCGAGCGGGCCCGCGCCGTCGATCCCGCGTTCGTGCTCGCGCCCGGCAACGCTGCGGCCGTGGCCGAGCTCTGCCGCCAGCTCGATGGTCTCCCCCTCGCCCTTGAGCTGGCCGCCGCCCGCGTCCGGATGGCCGGCGTCGACGCGCTACTGGCTGCGCTCGGGCGCGGCGTCGAGGCCCTCGGACGCGGGACGCGGGACATGCCGGCGCGCCAGCGCGGGTTGCGCGCTGCGCTGGGTTGGACGGTGTCGCTGCTGGAGCCGGAGCAGCGCGAGCTGTTTGCCGGCCTGGGCGTGTTCGCGGGCGCTTGGACG
Organism: Solirubrobacteraceae bacterium; assembly: GCA_049697735.1. GTDB lineage: Bacteria > Actinomycetota > Thermoleophilia > Solirubrobacterales > Solirubrobacteraceae > Palsa-465. The sequence goes on along the minus strand of JBAVWI010000230.1, from coordinate 6,578 downwards.
CTCGAGCAGGCGGAGCGCGTATTCGGTGCCGAACTCGACGTGTGGGAGGCGATGGCCGCCCTGCTCGACTTCTCGCTCCTGCACACCCGCGGCGACGGCCGGCTGACCATGGCCGAGCGCGTCCGACGCCACGCCCGAGAGCTCCTCGCCGCCGACGGTCGCGAGCACGACCTCCGCGTCCTCCACGCCGGGCTGATGGCCGAGACGGCCGAGACCCTCAACCTCGAGATCTCCCTCGACCTCGAAGGCACGATCGCCCGTACGCGCGATGTCCTGGACGAGATCGAGCTGGCCATCACCTGGACCTACGACCACGACCGGCCCCTTTACCGGCGCCTGCTCGCCGCTGCGGGGCGTCCGCTGTACTTCGTGGGCCGTCTGCCCGCGTTTACCGAGCAGATCGAAGCCCTGGTGTCCGAGGATCCGCGCGACGATGAGATCTCGGGGCGGCTGCTCATCTCCCGGGCGATGACCGCCGTCCTGCTCGGCGACATGGAGCGAGTGGCGGCATGGACACAGGCGGCGGTGGATTGCCATCGCCAGACGGGACCCACCCGCGCCTTGGTGAGCAGCCTGACCACCCACGCCCACATGCTCACGCTGGCCGGACGGGGCACTGACGCCCGCGCGGTGATCGGCGAGGCGCTCGCGCTGGCGGCCGGCATCCCCGATCAGCGGGTTCGCGACCAGCTCGAGGGCACGATCGCGTTCGCGGCCGTCGTGGAAGAGAACTGGGACGAGGCCGAACAGCGACTCCAGGCCATCCTGGATCGCCCCGAACGAACCGACTTTGCCGCCAACGCGGCGATCAGCTACCTGGCTGACTGTGCGCTGGGCCGGGGCCAGGGGACGCAGGCACTCGAGCGCTACGGGGCCTCGCTGGAGCGCGAGATACGCAACACAGACGCTGCCAACATCGCCGTGCAGATGGTCGGAATCGCAGCCGCGCTCGCCACCCTCGGACGCGATGAGGATGCGGCCCGGGTCTTCGGGGCCGCCGAGCGGGTTGGCGCAGAAGTCGGCATGAAACGCGGATCACTCATGTCGGGTGCTGTCGTCACGCCGCCGATCGCCGCCCTGGAGAAACGGATGGGTCCGCAGTCATGGGAGCGCGCGACCATGCGCGGGCGAGCCCTGAATGCCGATCAGGCCAAGGCGATGGCGCTGGGATTGGTTCCCACGCCGGTCTGACCGCGGAGCGGGCGCTCGAGCAGCGTCGCCGCGGCCGTGGCCGTGGCCTCGCCGTGGCCCGCGCGCAGCGCCAGCGCGAGCGCCTCGTAGTCGGCGGAGTCCTCGCCGGGTGCGTTGAGGAGCGCGTCAAGCTCGGGGTACTTCGCCACCCCGTCGACAAGTGTGTTCAGGGCCAGCTGGTAGGCGAGGTTCTCCGAACCCTGCACCAGCCGCACCCAAAGAGCAGTGTTGGCAGCGGTCCGTGCGGCCAGCTCAAGCGTCGCGGCGGCGGCAAGGGCCAGAGCGGCCGCCTCCTCACGCGTCGCGGCGTCGGCCCGCTCAGCACAGCGCCGCGCGGCGTCGATCCCGATGCAAGCACGCATCTCGGCGATCGCCCGCATGAGACCGGCGTCTACGTGCTCGCTGTGATCGCGAACCAGGTCGATGATCAGCTCCAGCCCCCCCGTGGCCCGCCAATCGAGCACGCGAGTCGGCCCGCCGTGGCTGACCTGGACGAGGCGCGCCTGCTGAAGGCGGTTGATCGCCTCCCGAACGGCGTGCCGGTTGACCCCAAGCCGTTCGCTCAGCTCGCGCTCTGACGCCACCGCGTCCCCTGGGGCCAGCTCGCCGGCGAGAATCGCGCCGCGCAGATGGGCGTGGACGTTGTCTGAAACCTTGGCTTGCACCCCTGGAACTCTAACTGGTATAACCAGTTTTCGTACTGGTCCAACCACTCATCGCGCACCCATGGTCCCGATCCTCATCTACGCGATCCCCTTTTTCGTCCTCCTCCTGGTGGTCGAGTACGTCTCCTTCGTGCACGCCGGCGAGGAGTCAGTCGCCGGCCTGGTCGGCTACGAGACCCGCGACACGCGGACGAGCCTCACCATGGGCCTCGGGCGAGTGGTCGTTGACCTGGCGCTCAAAGTGGCGATCGTCGCCGGTTACGCCGGTCTGTTCGAGCTCAGCCCGCTGCGCCTGCATCCTGGTGATTGGTGGTTCTGGCCCCTGCTGTTCTTCGCCGACGACTTCTCTTATTACTGGTATCACCGGGTTCACCATGTGAGCCGGGTGTTCTGGGCCACCCACGTCGTCCACCACTCCTCCGAGCACTACAACCTGTCCACGGCGCTCCGCCAGCCGTGGATATCAATCAGCACCTTCCCGTTCTGGATGTGGCTGCCGCTGGTCGGGTTTCCGGTCTGGACGGTCCTCCTCGCCCAGAGCTGGAACCTCATCTACCAGTTCTGGATCCACACCGAGCGGATCCACAGGCTGCCCGGCTGGGTGGAGGTGATCTTCAACACGCCCAGCCACCACCGTGCTCACCATGGCGCCAACCAGCAGTACCTGGACCGCAACTACGCCGGCGAGTTGATCATCTGGGACCGGCTGTTCAGGACCTTCGAGCCCGAGGGCGAGCGTGTCCGCTACGGGCTGACCAAAAACATTCAGACCTTCAACCCGGTGCAGGTGAACTTCCACGAGTACATAGCCATCTGGCACGACGTCAGACTCGCGCATGGTTGGCGCGACAAGCTCGGGATCATCTTCCGCGGGCCCGGCTGGCGCCCCGCTGCCACACCCGGGATGTCTGAGCGCACGGGCGCACCATAGGCCGCCGAGCGGTGCGCCGCCGCCGCCCGATGGCCAGCTCGCGCCGGCCGCAGGCTGAGCGAGTGACCGGGCGAGTCCGCTCAGGCCCTACCGGAGACGGTGACGGTGATCGAACGCGGCCGGCTCGCGCCGTGGCGGTTGGTGGCGATCACCGACAGTTCATAGACCCCGGGGCGAAGGGCGTGCCGCCCGCCGGCCACAGGCAGGCGGAAGCGGGCCATGTAGCCGCGGTGACCACCGACCCGTGACCGGCGAGCGCCCGTCGCCGTGTGCCCGGTCGTCGCCGAGCGTGCTGATCGGCCGCCCCGACCCCCGCCGGTCGGCGAGGCCGAGCAGCTGCCCGCCGCGGTCCAGCGTGAGCGGACGGCGCGCCAGGTCACGGTCGCCGGCTCGTCGCTGCCCACCAGCACCTGGCTGCCCGCCCGGCCCGATAGGCAGAGAACGGGACCCACGGTGTCAAGCAGCGTCACCGCGGGTGGTGCGTAGGCGGTGGCCCGGAGGGTGACGACAAGCGGGGACCCGTCTCCGTGCAGCGTGAGCTCGGCATGGGCGGTACCGATGCGGGTGGGCTCGAACACAACCGAGAGTCGGCACGTCGCGCCGGGGCCGAGCGTTGCTCTCGTGCAGGTGCTGGCCGGCAGGCGGAACTGGTGTGAGTCGGCTCCCCACAGATTCGCGGTGGTGATCCTGACCGGAGCCGAGAGGGGGTTGGCAAGGCTCAGGTCGAGACGCTGGAGGTACCCGACGCCGTCCGCCCGAACAGCCGCGAAGGCCGGCTTCGCCAGCCTGGGTGAGGTGAGGCTCGCCACCGAAGGCGCCACAGCGCTCACCGGGACGGTCAGCGTGCCGCTGTCCGTGGGCAGCTGCAGATTGGCCACCTGGGCTCCGCCGGTCACGGGCGCGAAATGAAGCTGGATCGTACATGTCTGGTTGGGTTCCAGAATCGCCGGACACATGTCCTGTGCGATGGTGATTGCGGGTGAAGCGCCCGCTGCGAGCACGGTGGGACTGAGCTGCAGCGGCGACTGAGCAGGATCCGAGACCGTTACCGCCCCGCTCGACGATCCTCCGATCCGGCTGGCCGGGATGGCCAGCGCAGCCGGGGTGGCCGCCGGCGGCGACGACGGGCAGTTGCGCGCCAGCAGCAGGTAGCAGTCGGCGATCGCCCGCACGGCTGCATAAGCCGGCCGCTCGCCCAGGCTCTGACCCGGGGGGACCGGATCGGACGCCCCCCCGGCGAGGATGCCCTCGGAGGCGAACTGGCCGCTCAGGTTGTCGCGCTCGGTCACGAATACCTCGCTGGCTCCGGCGTCGATCAGGGTCGGAATCGAGGCCGTCAGATAGCCGGCCTGGGAGTCCGGACCGGAGGCGTAGGCCGGGTCGTACTGATAAGCCGCGTCCGCCGGGTAGCCGTGTTCGCTCACCCAGAGCGGCCCGTGGAAGCCTTGCGTGGCCAGGAACCAGCGCCACGAGACGACGTCGGTCAGCAGCGCGTCCAGAGAGCTGCGCTCGTGAATATTGGCGGTGTCGAAGGCGTTTACTGCGTCCATCCCCGGCGTGGCCAACACCTGGGCCAGCCAGCTCATTCCCGCCGGGTTAGAGATGCCCCCCAGCAGCACGTTGGCCAGCGGGTCAACCTGCTTGATGGCGTCGTGGGCGGCCCGCAGCATCCCCGCGTACTGCTGGGGTGTGCCGGCGAAGAACTGCCCGCTGTCGGGCTCGTTCCAGATCTCCCAGTCGTGGATCACGGCGTCGGCGTGTGTGACGATCTGGCTGACCACCGAGGCGTAGCCGGAGAGATCGTCGCTACCGCACCGAGCTACCACCGACTGGCTGCCCGGCGGACAGCTGGCCAGCCAGGAGGGAACCGTGAACAGGTCGGCGACGACCCGCAGGTGGTACTGCTGGGCGAGTCCCATGATCTCATCCAGTCCCCCGTAGTCAGGGTCGGTCGGGCGGTCGGGAAAGATCAGCGCCGGCGCCAGATCGACCCGGATCGCCCCCGCGTGAAGATTCGCCGCCTCGGAGAACATCGTCTGCATCAGCCCGTAGGAACTGTTGACCTCCAGCATCGAGTGCACGCCGATGGGGTTGAAATCCGCTTGCGCGGAAGCCGGGTACGCACCCGTGGACGCCAGGGCGCAGGCCAGTGAGGCGGCGGTGAAGAGCAGCCGAGCGGTTCCGCGTGAGCCCCGCCCCCACGCTGAGCCGGGTCTGTGAGCGCCCCTCACGCCTGCATGATCGACCGAAAGCCGGACCCGGTCAACCCAAGCGTGGAAAAATCGACACGTGGGCGATGGCCACATCAGGCTTGCCCGAACTGTCCCAGCTCGGTTTGAGCCCAACCGGGACATTTGTCACAGCCCGGGGACCCAACCCGCGGGCACGTGTGCCCCTACTTGATCGAGCCCGGGCACCCAACCCGGGGGCGCGTGCGCTTCTACTCGACCAGCGGTGGCTCGCGCAGCGATGCGTTTATGTGTTCGGACAGCGCGGTGGCGGCGGCCCGCTCCGCGGCCAGGCGCTGCTGATCATCGTCGGCGCTGAGCAGCGCTGCTTCGTAGGCCCCCGAGGCGGCCTCCCAAAGCTCGTGGAGGCGATCCGTCTCGAGCCGCGCCTGGCGGCGCATCGTCTCGACGCTGGTGGCGATGACCTCAGCCGGGGTGTCGGCGTCGTAGGTCTTCTCAGCCTGTGTCTCGCGAACGAAGGTGAACGTATTCGCCGGTGTCAGCAGCGGACGATGAAGGACGCGTTCAACACGAGTCGAGGCGTCGCTGAGCACGCCCGTCGAGACGCTGAAACGCGGATACGGCTGAATCGTCGCCAGCCAGGCTCGCCTCCGGGCGTCGGCTGCGTGTTGCTGGCGTTCGTCGATCGTCAGGCCGACGTACTCGGCTACGTGCACCCAGCCCCAGTGTGTGCCCACCAGCAGGATTCCGATCACGGCCAGGATTACGTCGACGGCACCGCCGCCGTTGGCAAGCGCCTGCCAGCCGCCGTAGAGCAGCATCGCCGCCCCGCCGATCAGGGTGGCGCCAGTCAAAACCGACCCCGCCGTGACGAGCCGGTCATGCTTGTGCGTCGAGATCGCCGGATCGGGTCGCTGCTCGGCCTCGGGCAGATTCCTCAGGTCCGCGTCCAGAAGGCGCCGGTCGGGGGCGACCCCGAGGAACGCCACCATGCCTTCGCTGGCGTCAGCCATCACATGACTCCTCCGCGGGGGCGCTAGGACTGCCCTGGTCCCCGCGTTGAGGGCGGCGTCCGCACCGGCCCACTCCCGCTAGCCACTCCGTTACCGCCGCTCTTGGCGGCGTCCGCGGCGAGGTTGCCGGTGAGCATGCCCTCGCGGACCTGCTCCATCAACGAGCCCACGGACGCCGGCGAGTGGGGCAGCAGGAGCGTCGTCATGTTCCCGTGCTCGCCGACCGACCGCAGAGTGTCCATGTACTGGGTCAGCGCGACCAGCGCCATCGCCTCTCTCGCGTCGATGCCGTTCTCGCCAACGATCAGTGCCAGTGAGTCCTTGAGGCCCTGTGCGATCGCCTTGCGCTCCGCGGCCACGCCTTCGCCGTGAAGTCTCATCGATTCCGACTCGCCTTCGGCCTTCTTGATCCGCAGCGTCTTGTCGCCCTCGCCCTGAGCCGTGGCCGCCTCCTGGTTGCGGCGCGCGGCGTTGATGTTGTTCATCGCATCCTTCACGCGCTGGTCGGGTTCGATGTTCGTGATCAGCGCCTTGATGATCTCGTAGCCGTAGTCGGCCATCTGCGTCTGGAGGGTGTCCTGGATGTGCT
>JBAVWI010000229.1:0-16651 GCA_049697735.1 Solirubrobacteraceae bacterium | reverse complement strand
GCCTTCGCCGCCGCCCTGCTCGCGCTGCCCGCCGCGGCGGCCGCCGTGGCGCTCGCGGTCCTCCGGCGGTAGCGGGCGAGCTGGGGCTAGCGCAGGAGCATGCGGAGAATCGGTTCGGCGCTGTGGGTTTGCGGGTCTTCGCCGGTGATGAGGTCCAGGTAGATGTATGACTCGAGGAGGCGGACCATGACGTAAGCGAGATCATGTAGGTCCGCGGGAAGGTCCAGCCGGCCGGCGTCCGTCTCCTCCGCGAGCAGCCGCTCGATGGCGTCGATGAGGCGGGGCTGGAAGTCTGTCTCGTGGCGGGTGAGCAGTCGCATGGCATGCTCGCCTTCATCGGCGAGCCAGGCCTGCATGCCGGGATTGGCGATCACGGTGTCGATGAACCGCGTGGCGATCTGGACGATTCGTTCAGCCCCTCGAGCGCTTGTCGACTGGTCGGCGACGGTGATCGTTCGGTCGGCGAGGGACCAGATGACCTCGACGAGCAGTCGGTCGCGCGAGCCGATCCAGCGGTACAGCGTGACGCGGTTGATGCCGAGCTCGTGGGCGATGGCGCTCATGTCGATGCGCTGGCCGACGAGGAATTTGTGGCGTCCCAGACGCAGGGCGTCCTCGAGGATCGGGCGGGGTGAAACGGCCACCCTTGGAGCTTGCCACGGGCGGGCGCAGAATGCAACATATAGCCTTTAGTGTTGCATTTGTCGTCGGGCGGGGTACCTCAGAGACACGATCCCTTTCAATCTCTGAGGAGTGCGGCATGAGCCAGTCGGAGCTGTCGGCGACGAGCGACTTCTATTCATTGGAATCGATCCTGCCGGATCGAGACCGTGCGCTGCTGGCGGACGTGCGGGGATTCATGCGCGAGGAGGTCGCTCCGATCATCAACGACTACTGGTCCCGGGAGGAGTTCCCGCATCAGGTGTTTCCCCGCATGGCGGAGATCGGAATGGGTGGGATGGCGCTCGAGGGCTACGGCTGCGCCAGCCGCGGCGTTCTCGTCGACGGATTCGTGGCCATGGAAATGGCAGCCGTGGACTGCTCGGTCGCGACCGGGCTGGGGGTGCACAACCACTTGGCGATGGGCTCGATCTACCACTGCGGCTCCGAGGAGCAAAAGCAAGCGTGGCTGCCGCGGATGGCGCGCCTGGAAGCCATCGGCGCCTTCGGCCTGACCGAGCCCGAAGTTGGGTCGGGGGTCGCGCGCGGGCTGCAGACCACGTGTCGCCGCGACGGCGACACGTGGGTTCTCAACGGCGCCAAGCGCTGGATCGGGAATGCGACCTTCGCGGACGTGACGGTCATCTGGGCCCGCGACGAGGCCGATGACGAGGTCAAGGGCTTTCTTGTCGAGAAGGGAACGCCCGGGTTTGCGGCGACCAAGATGACGCAGAAGATTGCCCTGCGTGCGGTGCAGAGCGCCGACATCGTGCTCACCGATGTCGAGATTGCCGAGACCGCGCGGCTGCAGAACGCCAACACGTTCATGGACACCGCGGGCGTCCTGACCCAGTCGCGGATTGCCGTTGCCTGGGAGGCTGTGGGGTGCGCGCGGGGCGCCTATGAGATCGCGCTGCGCTACGCGGGTGAGCGCCAGCAGTTCGGGCGCCCGATTGCCAGGTTCCAGCTCGTGCAGGACCTGCTTGCGCGCATGCTCGGCAACGTCGTCGCCTCGCAGTGCCTGGCCCTACGCCTCAGCCAACTCGCCGACGCTGGACAGGCCGGGGTGCAACATGCGTCGTTGGCGAAGGCGTTCTGCACCGCTCGGATGCGTGAAACCACGGGCTGGGCACGGGAGCTGCTGGCCGGCAACGGGATCCTGCTCGAATACGACGTGGCACGGTTCGTCGCGGATTCCGAAGCGATCTACTCCTATGAGGGCACGCGGGAGATCAACTCGCTGATCGTCGGGCTCGCGATCACCGGCGAATCGGCGTTCGTCGGCAAGTGAGGGTGACCTGATGCCGACCACGACACCCCTGAACGTCCTCGACGAGCTGTATCTGCACCTTGATCGCGACGATGAGCCGTGGAGCGTGCACGTGGAAATACGCGTGGACGGACCGATCGACGTCGCCCGTCTCGAGGCCGCGGTGCGTGATGCGGCCGGCCGCCACCCGCTGGCTCGCGCCCAGCTGGCCCCGTCCCGGGCGACCGATCTGCACTACGAATGGATCGTCGCCGACGAGCTGGCCGGCATCGATCTGCGCGAGATGACGTGCCAGGATCCTGAAGATCTCGCCCGGGCCCGCGAGCAGCTGCTCAACCGGGTGCCGTCGCTTGACCGGCCGGGTCCGTTCTCGCTTCTGTTGGCGCACACCGGCGACGGCGACGTGATCGTGCTCAATCTGCACCACGCTGCGGGAGACGGGCTTTCCGCGCTACGCCTCCTCGGGTCGATCGCGCGCGCCTACGCAGGGGAAGACGATCCAGTGCCGGCCATCGACTCGCTCGAGCCTCGCAATGTCGGTGCCCTCACCGCCCCCGGCTCGGCCAAGGAGCGGCTAGAGCGCGGCCGTGCAGGCCTTGACTACCTCTCACGAGGTGTCAGCACGCCGACCCGCATCGCGCCGCAAGGAGCCAGCGCGCAGCCGGGATACGGCTTCAGCTTCCTCACATTTCAAGCTCCCGAGGTCGAGCGGCTGTCCGCGCTCCGAAGCCAAGGGGCGACCCTCAACGACGTGCTGCTCGGGGGATTGGCGCGCACGGTGAAGCGCTGGAACGATCAGCACGACGCCGGCAACGGCACCATCTACCTGATGATGCCGATCAACCTGCGCCCGGCCGCCTGGCGCCAGGACATCGTCGGTAACTTCGCGTCCTACGTCAGCGTGCGCGTCGGCTCACGCGATCAGACCACCCTCGACGCCGCCATCCAGGCCGCAGCCGCCAGCACCCGACGCATCAAGGACGGCGGGATTGCCGGCCTGATCATCGACCTGTTCGGCGCACCGACGCTCCTCCCGACCAGCCTCAAACGCCGGATGCAAGACCTCATCCCCCTGACCGGCAACGTCCTCGTCGACACCGCCGTGCTCTCCAACCTCGGACGGATCCACAGCGTCCCCCCCCTCGGCGACGCCGGCTCCGTCCGCGAGCTGTGGTTCTCGCCTCCCGGACGCATGCCGCTCGGCGCCTCGCTCGGTGCCGCCACCCTTGACGGACGGCTGTTTGTCACCCTGCGCCACCGCCACGCGCTGCTCGACCCCACCGCCGCCAGCCAATTCCTGGCCACGTTCAAGCACGAGCTCCTTGCCGGCGGCCGATGAGTTTGCGGCACCGGAGAGGTCAACCCTGGCATGACGACAATGCAGATGCTCCACACCGCCGAGGCCGACATCGCCTACGACGTTCACGGCCCGCTGCCGACCCCCGACGGACGCCCGCCGCTGTTCATGATCGGTCAGCCGATGACTGCCACCGGCTTCGCCGCGTTGGTGTCGCACTTCCCTGAGCGCACCGCTGTCACATATGACCCGCGCGGCCTCGGCCGCAGCACACGCAAGGACGGGCGGGTCGACAATGCGCCCACGGTCCAGGCCGACGACGTGCACGCCGTCATCGAGGAGCTCGGTAGCGGCCCGGTCGAGATGTTCGCGAGCAGCGGGGGGGCGGTGACCGCGCTGGCGCTCGTGGCGGCCTATCCCGACGACGTGATTACCCTGGTGGCCCACGAGCCGCCGCTCATCCCGGTGCTCTCCGACGCCGCCGCGGCTGAGCGCGCCCGCGCCGGCGTTCGCGACGTGTACGCGGCCAAGGGGTCCAATGCCGGCATGGCAGCGTTCATGGCCATGACGTCGTGGCGAGGCGAGTTCACCGCTGAGTACTTCACCCAGCCCACGCCCGACCCTGCCGGGTTCGGGATGCCGACCGAGGATGACGGCTCGCGCGACGACCCGCTGCTATCAGACAGGTCCTGGGCGGTCACCGACTACCGCCCCGACATCGACGCTCTGGCCGCGGCACCAACGCGCGTTGTCATCGCCGTTGGCGAGGAGTCGCTGAACATGTTCACTGGGCGCACGGCTGCGGCCACGGCCGACCTGCTCGGTCAGCGGGCGACCGTGTTCCCGAGCCACCACGGCGGCTTCCTCGGCCCGGAGTACGGCTACCCCGGGCAACCCGAGGCGTTCGCGCGCAAACTGCGCGAGGTTCTCGAGGACGACTGACGGGAGCGTCATGCGAGAGCTCGACGAGTTCCGCGCCGCGCCCGCAGCTTGAAGCGGTTGCTTCTTCGCGCCGCCCATCGGCAACGCATCCGCAGCTCGCTTACGGACGCGCGTGGATTGAATTGACGACGGCGGTGGCGAGTGTTGCCCCATCGTGCGAGACCAGCGTTCGTGATTCGGTCAGTGCGCACTCAGGACCGCTGGTGAGATTTCGGTGCATCTTTTTCAGTGCTAGGCGTTGTCTACCCTTAACCGTCCCAAGCGGGATCCCTACTTTTTCGGAGATTTCGCTCTGGGTCAGCCCTTTGAAGTACGCCAGCTCGATAACCCGGCGTTGGTCGTCCGGAAGGCTGAGCACCAGGTTGCGGGCGTGGACTGATTCCTCGCGCTCGGCCACCTGTTCCTCAGTACGCTCTGCGGCTTCGAGCCGCCCGAAAAGCGCGTCATCGATCTCGACGTCACGACCGTGTCGGGCTTCGCGCCGCAGCCAGTCGATGCTTCGGTTTCGCACCATCGACAAGAGCCACGTTTTGCATGTGCCCCGGCTCTGGTCGTAGCTTCGGGCAGCTCGCCATACGCCGAGAAAGGCGTCTTGGGTGGCTTCTTCGGCCGCTCTTCGGCGACCGGTGACCCGCATCGCGAGTCCGAAGACCTGGGCGCTGTGCCGGTCATAGATCGCCTCGAAGGCGCGGACGTCACCCCTAGCGACTCGGCGCACAAGGTCGCTGTCTTCGAGCCTGGTGAGCGGCGCTGTGGTCATGTCCCTCAATGTACAGATCTTGTCTAGCCTTTGTCAAGATCTTGCCTAGATCGGCTACCATCGGGTAGTGGCCGAGACGGGACGACTCCGGATTGGGGAGCTCAGTAGGCGCGTCGGGGAGAGCCCTGAGCTCCTACGCGCGTGGGAAACTCGCTATGGGCTGGTGGCACCTGAGCGGACCCCGGGTGGACTTCGTCTTTATTCCGAGCAGGACGAACGTCGCGTCCGGGCGATGCGGGAGCACATCAACGCGGGGCTTTCCGCGTCCGAGGCTGCGCGCTTGGCGAAGCTCGCGGACGACCCAGAGCCCGAAGCCGCATCGGCGACCCTAGCCGACATCGAAGCGGAACTCGAGCGCAGCTTTGACGCGCTTGATGAGCCCGCCGCCCAGGCGGCGCTCGATCGTCTTCTTGTCGCGTTTGGACTTCGGCAGGCCCTTGCGGAGGTCATCCTGCCGTTCCTGCGCCGGCTAGGTGTGCGATGGGCCGCCGCCCAGGCAAGCGTTGCCCAGGAACACTTCGCGAGCAACATCATCGGCGGGCGCCTCCGCGCGCTGGCTCGGGACTGGGGGCAAGGCGTCGGACCGCGCGCAATCCTGGCCTGCCCACCCGGCGAGCTGCACGAGCTCGGACTGCTGTCCTTCGGCCTTGCCCTCCGCGAGCGCGGCTGGCGGATCACCTACCTGGGCGCCGACACTCCGCTTGATGACATCACCGCTGCGCTGGATGAACTCGCCCCCGCAATCGTCGTGCTGGGCGCGATAACCCCGCAGCGATTCCTCGATAGCGCCGACGCGCTGACCGCTCTGGCGGCGCAGATCCGAGTCGGGCTCGGCGGCGCGGGCGCTTCCGCTGCTCTGGCCAACCGGCTGGGCGCCGAGTTACTCGCGGGCGAGCTCGTGGACGTCGCGGCTGCGCTCACGCCCTGACCGTTCCGTGCGATCCTTCACGCTCCGATGTACGTCTCGCTGTCTCGCCTGCGCGTTAAGGAGCACGGTGCACCAAGACTGACCGCCGCCTTCCGTGCGCGCGCACGCCTGGTCGACGACGCAGACGGCTTCGTGGACCTCCAGGTCTGGCAATCTGACCGCGACGCAGGGGAGCTTGTCATGGTCAGCCGATGGCGCGACCGCGCTAGCTTCACGGCGTACATGAAAAGCGAGGCGCACGCAATCTCGCACGACCGGATCGACCCGAGCGTTCAAGAGCTGATCAAGCTTGAGCGCCTCGAGCACCTCCACACCTACGAGGTCATTGCCGAGTGAGCCGGCCGCCGGGATCGCCCAGCGGAGGCGCACCACCCGACTCGGCGACGTTGCCCGACGGCTCGATCGTCGAGCTCGCGCCGCTGGCCCGAGAGATCAGCCGCCGCCACCGATTCGAGTTTCCCGACGAAGCCGACCGCTACGGCGACCGCGGGCTCGAATGGTGCGTCTACGACAACCAGTGGCTGCTCTCCTGGGCGATCATGGCCGCCGCAGGGTGGGGCGACTTCCACGACCAACTTGCCTGGCTGGCAGGGATACTCGAGAGCCGCGGCTACCCTGTCGACCGCCTCGCTCGCGACCTCGAGATAGCCGCCGACGTGACCACCCAGGCGCTCCTCTGGGGACCCGATCCCATCCGCGCGATCCTCCTCTCCGGTGCCGAGGCTGTGAGAGCACGCTAACCAGTCACCGGGCGGCCTATGCGGGCGGCCGGTCACGGCGACGGCGCCGATGACCGCACCCGCGAACGCGCCGGAATACCCGCACTGGGGCAGAGCAGATCTCGCGCTTGGCCAGTCTCGAGACTCATGGTGCCGTCCGAACGCCGCGATCCTACGGGCACTTAGAGGAACGGGAGCGACGGGACTCGAACCCGCGACCTCCGGCGTGACAGGCCGGCGCTCTAACCAACTGAGCTACGCCCCCTGAACGGGGCTTTCAGTATGGCAAGCGCGATGGGCTGGCGCCGTTTGGCTCCCGGGTAGGCTTCAGACGTCGCCGAGAAGGTGGGCCTGTAGCCAGTCGTTGACGAACACGCCGCGGGGATCGAGCCGCGCGCGCAGATCGAGGAAGCCGGCCAGTTGCGGGTAGAGCGGCGCGATCTCCCGAGCACCGGCGGTGAACAGCTTTCCCCAATGCGGGCGGGCGCCCAGCGGGGCCAGCGCCTGCTCCAGGAGCCCCACCACGCGCCTCACCTCAGCGGGCCGCCGGCGCCAGGTGAAGTGCAGCCCCACCGTCGCCCGGCCGTACTGCGGACTCAGCCAAAGCTCGTCGGCGGCCACCGTCCGCAGCTCGCCGACGAGCAGCAGGGGCCGGATCTGCTCGGCCAAGCCAAGCATTGCTTCGATCGCCGCCGGGCCGTGCTCGCGCGCCACCAGCAGCTCGGACTGGATCTCCTCGCCTGCGCTGGGGGTGAAGCCGCTGCGGAAATGCGACAGCCGCTCTGACCAGGGCCCCGGCACTCCGAGCTGATCGGTGCAGTTGGCCGGCTCCGCGCCTGGCACGGGGTTGCGGGGCGCCGTGGCCGCTCGGGCGCCGAACAGCTCTTCCGGGGTCGCTTCGCTATGGGGCTCGCGGCGCTTGACCCAGAGCAGCTCGGTCTGCTCGCCCGCACCGTGAAACACGCTCACGCTGTCGCCGGCAGCTGTGATCTCGTCAAACCGCACCAGCAGCGTCTCCCAGCCCAACCCCTCGTAGACCCGCTGACTGACCTCGTAGTAGGGCTCCACGGCCAAGGTCAGCCCGGTCACCACCCCGAGCGCTCCCAGGCCGACCACCAGCCCTGGGAAATCGGGCTCGCCGTGCCTGGCACGCACAAGCGCGCCTTCGCCGTTCACCAGCTCCAGTTCCACGACTGCGGTGGCCAAGTTGCCGATCGCATCGCCCGAGCCGTGGGTCGCCGTCGCCACCGCCCCGGCAACCGAGATGTGCGGCAACGAGGCCAGGTTGGCCAGAGCCAGGCGATGGTGGTTGAGGGTGTCCGCGAGCTCGGCGTAGGTGACTCCTCCGGGCACGGCGACGAGTCTGGCCTCGCGATCGACGGCGATCTCGGTCTCGAGCTCGGCCAGCGAGATCAGCGCGGCCGAGTCGCCGATGCCGGTGAACGAGTGCCGGGTCCCGAGCGCGCGGACGCGCGGGTGGCGGCTGACGAGCTCCTGGACCTGCTCTACGCGCTGCGGACGATGGATGACGGTGGCCCCGTAGCGGTAGTTTCCCGCCCAGTTTCGTTCCGCGTCCCAGTCACGCATGCCTTTATCTAAGCCGACGCTCACCGGCGGCGAAACTTTTGCCGACGTCCCGGGTTTCAGCGGTCGACCTACCCCGGCCGGCGCTCAACCCGGCCGTGAGTCTGGCAGGGGAGGGTCAAACGACGGGGACCCCAGCGGTCCCCGTCGTGGTTTAAACCAATCGCCCTTACGCGTTGATGGTCTTGAACGAGGCGTGGCCGTGCGCCCGGCCGGCCTCACGGGCCTTGGCGGTCTCGGTGTGGACCTTGGGCGGGGCGGGGGTGCGGGAGGCGAGGATGCTGTAGGCCAAGAGGCCGACGACGCTGACGAAGACGATGACGGCGAACAGGATGTTCAGGGCGATGGTCATTCTGCGACTCCTTGGTTGCTCGGGACAGAAGCATCCACCAGCCGCCGAAGACGAATGTGGCATGGATGTAGGAGCGATCTAAGACTGCGCCACTAAGCCTGACGAGGCCTGACCATCCCTACCCACAGCGCCGAGCGTCCCGTGATAGCGGTCATCAGCTGGACCAGATGAGCTTCATCACGGCGAGCACGAACCGCTCGTAGCGCTCGGGCGAGTAGGTCTCACGGTCGGTCAGCACGGACCGCCCCGCCTCCTCGCTGAGGCTACGGATGGCGCGGGCGCTGAGCTCGACGTCGAGGTCGTGGGGGATGCCCGAGCGCTCGATCGCCCAGCGGACGAGCGCCTCGATCCGCTGTTGGGTCGCCGCCCGGTTGCGCTCCACGTGATCGCGCACGATCGCCGGCGTCCCCTCGAGCGGCAGCAGGATGATCCGCCAGGTGTCGGGGCGGCTGACCACGACATCGAGAAACCGGCGCACGCCCGCGGCGAACAGTTCAGCCGGCTCACCGTCGGTCGACGGGGCTGCAGGGACGACCAGCTCGAGCTGTTCCAGAGCGAAGCGCTCCTCACGCTCGATCACGGCCTGCAGGAGCTGACCGAGGTTGGGGAAGTGGTCGTAGATGACGGGCCGGGTCACGCCCGCGGTGCGAGCGATGGTCTCGATTGAGACCCCCTCGTAGCCGTGCTGCACGATCACGCTCAGGGCCGCGTCAATCAGCTGCTCGCGGCGCTTTTCGGGGGCCATCCGCGGCGCGTACCGGCGGCGCTGATGGGGCGCGGCTTCCGATGGCGGTTGAGGCGGCATCGCGAGCCGGGCAACCCTATCACGCGACCTACACCGCTGTAGTTTCGCGGCGAGGGACGGGCCGGCGTGCTCGACGCCTGGCCGCGCTGACGGGTAACGGCTAGCGGCGACGGGAGCTGCGACGGCGCGGCGGATCGTCTTCGAGGATGGCCTTGATGACCTTCTCGTCCCAACGATGGGTGCGCAGCAGGCGGTAGCGCTGGGAGCTGACCCGCATGTACGCCTCGGTCTCGGTCGAAGCGGCGATCAGGTCAGCCTCGCGGAGCATCTCGACCACGGGCCGGTACTCATTCTCCAGCCACAGGAAGGCGGTTTCACGGCGGTTGATCGCCTCGCCTCGGTCCTGGCTGGTGCGAAATCCCCAGGCCTCGACATTCTCGGCCAGCCGGGCGTAGTCCCACGAATCCGACAGGTGGATCTCCGAGCGGGCGTCCTCGGGGAGGGGCACGCGCTCGAAGAAGACCCGCTCCAGCGACTTGAACGGCAGGTCAGCGTAGGTGATGGCATGGTCAGCGCCGACGCGTGTCACGACCTCGGTGACGAAGGCATCGATGTCGGTCCGGCCCAGCGCCCGCGCAACCGAGACGCGGTGATGGCCGTCGCGCACGAAATAGATCTCCCCGATCTGAAGCAGATCCACGGGCGGCATCGGCTCGCCGCGCCGCATCGCGGCGGCGATGCTCTCCCAGCGTGAGCGCACGCGGCCCGAGGTAGGCCGGAAGCTGCGGTCAAAGTCCCGGGTGCGGTCGAGCGTGCCGACGATTGCGTCCAGCGGTACCACCTTGGCGCCGAGCTGTCGCTCGCTGACAAAGCCAAGCGCCTCGATCACCTCTTCGTAGGGGAGGATGTGGCGTACGTCGTCAGGTTCACCGCGCAGCCGGGCGGCGACCCGCGCCATGGCCGCGTGGCGCCGCGCACGCAGGAAGTCGTGCTGCGCGTCGACGCCGGGCATTCCGGTTGAGCGCCGCTCGGGCATCGGCGCCCGAGATTATCTGCTCAGCCGCTGCGGCTACGAACCGGCGGGCGGCGAAGGGGGCAGCTTGCCGCCCTCGGGAGAGGTAGACGAGGCGCCACTCTCCTGAGCGCTCGGCACTGCGCCGGTGGCAACACCGGCTGGGCTGGTTTGCCCCCCGTCTTGGTCTCCGAGCAGGCTCTGGCCGGACTCGGGATCGAACAGATGCAGGTGCTCGGTGTTGAACCAGAGCTCGGTCTCCTCACCCTGCCGCACCTGGCTGGCCGCTTCCAGCCGGGCCACGACCTGATTTCCCTCCTGGGACGGCAGGTCGATCCCACCGGCGTCACTGGCCAGCTCCTCGAGCTCGCGTGAAGAAACCCGCTCCGCCTCCAGCACGAAGTAGGCGTAGAACTCCGAGCCCATCGATTCGAGCACGTCGATCTTGGTCCTGAAAGTGATGCCGCGCGACTTCTCCCCGACCAGCTTGGCGTCCTCGAAGTCCTCGGGGCGCAGGCCGACGATGACGCCCCGGCGCGCGCCGCCGGGCCCGGACTCGAGCCGTCCACGCAGGGCCTCGGAGATGTTCACGTCTCCGATCGGGAGCTTGAGCGTGTCACCGTCGATCTCACCAGGCAGGAAGTTCATCGACGGCGAGCCGATGAAGCCGGCGACGAACAGGTTCTTGGGCCGGCCGTAGAGCTCAGACGGCGGGCCCACCTGCTGCAGGAGGCCGGCGCGCATGACCGCGATCCTGTCGCCCAGCGTCAGCGCCTCGGTCTGGTCATGGGTGACGTAGATCGTCGTCGTCTCGAGGCGGCTCTGGATCCGCGAGATCTCGGTGCGCATCTGCACGCGGAGCTTGGCGTCGAGGTTGGACAGGGGCTCGTCCATCAAAAACGCGCTCGGGTTGCGGACGATCGCTCGTCCCATCGCCACCCGCTGGCGCTGGCCACCGGACAGGTTGGCCGGCTTGCGGTCCAGGTGGGCCTCGAGATCGAGGATCTTGGCCGCGTCAGAGACCTTCTTGTCGATCTCCTCCTGCGGCGTCTTGGCCAGCTTGAGGGCAAAGCCCATGTTCTCGCGCACGGTCATGTGCGGGTACAGGGCGTAGTTCTGAAACACCATGGCGATGTCCCGGTCCTTGGGCGCCTTGTCGTTGACGACCTCGTTGCCGATCTTGAGCTCGCCGGAGGAGATGTCCTCCAGCCCCGCGACCATCCGCAGCGCGGTGGACTTACCGCAGCCCGATGGGCCGACCAGGATCATGAATTCGCCGTCGGCGACTTCCAGGTTCATGTCCTTGACGGCCTCGTAGCCGTCGCCGTAGCGTTTTGTGATGTGCTCGAGTGCGATTTGGGCCATGGTTTCTCCTTATCCCTTGACTGCGCCCGCGGTCAGGCCGGAGACGATCCGGCGCTGGAACAGGAGCACGAGAATCATCACTGGAACGGTAACGACCACCGCCGCGGCGGCGATGTCGCCGTAGGGCACCGTGAACTGCGAGACGCCGGGGAACGAGGAAATCGCCGCGGGCACCGTCTGCGCGCTGTTCGTCGAGGTCAGTGAGATCGCGAACACGAAGTCGTTCCAGCAGATGATGAAGACGAGGATGAAGGTGGTCACGATTCCCGGTGCGGCCAGGGGGACGATCACCTTGCGAAATGCCTGGAAGGGGGTTGCCCCGTCGATCTGGGCCGCCTGTTCAAGCTCCCAGGGGATCTCGCGGAAGAACGACGACAGCACGAAGATCGACAGGGGCAGCGCGAAGGTCATGTACGGAATGATCAGTCCCGGCCAGGTGTCGTAGAGCCCGATCTGGCGCCACAGATTGTAGAGCGGGCCGACCAGGGAGATCTGCGGGAACATGGCCACGCCCAGCGACACCGCGAGGATGATCTGCTTGCCGGGGAACTCGAGCCGGGCGATGGCATACGCCGCCGCCGAGGCCAGCATCACGGCCAGGGCGGTGGAGATCAGCGCGATGCCGATCGAGTTGCGCAGGGCAGCCGTGAACGTACTGGTGTTGAAGATGTCGGAGTAATTGGAGAACGTCCAGGCGTGGGGGATGAAGCTGCCGTCAGTAGCCGTCGCCGGAGTCTTGAGTGACAGCATCACGATCCACACCACCGGCACCAGCGAGACCACGACGACGACAAAGACCGCCAGCGACCAGCCACCGATTTCGCGCGGGCGATAGCTCATGCCTCAGTCGCTCCCGGGGTTGCGCCGGCCCCGAAGCCCTTCATGAAGACAAGCGCGATCAGAGCGACGAGCACGAACAGCAGCACTGATACCGCCGAGCCCAGCCCGAGGTTGAGCCGGTTGAGCAGGGTCGAGTAGTTGAGCATCGAGATCGACTCCGTGTTCTGTGCGCCCTGGCCAAAGATGTAGATGGTGTCGAAGATGCGGAAGGCGTCGAGCGTGCGGAAGAGCAGCGCGACCAGGATGGCCGGCTTCATCAGCGGGATCGTGATGCGGATAAACCGCTGCCAGGTGCTGGCGCCGTCCACCTTGGCCGCCTCGAGCAGCTCGTCGGGTACGAGCGCCAGCCCGGCCAGCAGGAGCAGGGCCATGAACGGCGTGTTCTTCCAGATCTCGGCGATGATGATCGCCACGTAGAGCCCGAAGGAGTGACTCAGCGGGTCACTGGTCAGCCCGAGCAGCTTCGGGATCCAGCCGCTATTGAGCGAGAAGGCGAGCTGCCACGCGTACGCCGACACGACGGCGACGATCCCGTACGGAATCAGCGCGACGCCGCGGACCAGCCCCCGGGCGAAGATCACCCGGTGCATGACCAGCGCCAGGCACATCCCGAGCACGAACTGGACCGAGACCGTGATCACGGTGATGATCACCGTGTGCAGCACGTCCTGCCACCAAACCGAGGCCGTGAGCACGTGGCCGTAATTGGACAGGCCGATGAACTTGTTCTGGCTCGGGAAGCGCAGGTCTGACCGCTGCAGGGACAGCACGACCGCGTCGATGATCGGATATGCCGTAACGGCGAGCATCACGATCGCCGCCGGGCCCACGAGCATCGCCGCCAAACGCCGCTCGGCCCGTGTTCGCTCGGTGAGATGACGCCGGCGCGGTGGCGCCGCCGAGGCCGGAGCGGCGGCAGCCCCGGCGCTCACAGCAGGGCCGCCGAGGAGAGCGAGGACGTGATCTCACTGTGGAGTGTGCTCACCACGGTGTTCGGAGCGATGGCCGAGGTCGGAGACAGCGCCTTCTGGATGGCCAGGGTGACATCGGCGTAGGCCGGCGTCTGGGGACGGAGGCCGTAGGTCTCAAGCTGGGTCTTGATCAGATCATGGAAGGGGTAGGCCTTGTCGAAGGCCGGGTCGCTGTAGATGCTCGTGGCGACCGGGGCAAGACCCCCCTTGATGGCATCAGTCTTCTGGTTGGCGGCCTGGATCAGGCACTTTGCAGCCGCGAAGGCGAGCTGCTGATGCTGCGAGTGAGCCGAGATGCCCAGGTTGTAGCCGCCGATCGACACGTGTGGTGACACGTTCGGATCGACCTTGGGAAAGGCCGCATACCCCATCACCTTGAAGACCTTGGGGCCGGTCTTCTGGGCCGAGGACCAAACGAACGGGTAGTTGATTTCGAACGCCGCGTTGCCCTGGTCAAAGGCAACGTCGGCCTGACCCTCCTGGGTGACGTTGAGCGACGGATCTGCCGCCGGGGAGGTCGCCAGCCGGTGCATGATGGACGCGGCAAGCTGCGCCGGCTGGCCGATTGCCACCTTGTTGTTGCCCGAGATGATCTGGCCGCCGGCCGAATCGACCAATGAATTGAACCAGACTGTCAGGCCCTCGTACTGAGCCCCCTGGTCCTCGATGTAATGGGGCTTGCCCTGCTTGGCCAGCTGGATCGCATCGTCGATCATCTGGGTCCACGTCTTGGGCGGACCCCCGAACTGCGCGACCAGGTCCTTGCGGTACCACAGCAACTGAGTGTTGGAGTTGATCGGGACCGCCCAGACCTTGCCGTTATAAGTGGCGGTCTTGACCGGCCCGGGAAGATCCTGGCTGCGAATCTGGTCCGCGAGCGACGCCGGCACGGGCGCAATCCACTTGGCGGCCGCGAACTCGGCCGTCCAGTCGACGTCCATGGCCAGGATGTCGATGGAGGGATCGTTGGCGGCCAGCCGGCGCACTAGCGAAACGCGCTGCTGATCCGAGGAGGTGGAGAGGAAGTTCAGGTTGATCGTGTACTTGCCCCCCGACGCCTTGGAGCAACCGGCGGCGGCGGACGCGAACGAGCCCGAGGGCTCGGGGAACACGTACCAGTTCAGGGCCGCTTGCCGGCTGGAGCTGCCGCCGCAGGCAGCTAGTGCGATTGCGGCAACGGCCGCCGCAAGTCCCGTCAGACAGGGCCGCCCGTAGCCAGAAATGCGAGTCCCGGTGTCTCTCCTCACGACACGGCCACCCTACCCCCTCGGGCCGGGAATTACCAAGCCATCCGTGTTCGGCCTAACAGGCCGCGCGTCGGGCCGGGGCCGCGACCCGTGCTCAGCGGCCACCATGCAGCGCGCAGTCGTGCCAGTCAAAGGGGGTTGGCAGCGCGCTGAGCACTCGGTCGTTGTGCCCCCAATCGCGGTGGAGATGGCGGCCGATGACCACCGCCGCGACGATGCTCGCGCCGGCCCGCTTGAGGGACTTCGCAGCGCTGCGGGCGGTGGCACCTGTGGTCCAGGTGTCATCGATCAGGAGCACGGATCGGTTTTGCAGCTGGCTGATCGAAGCGAACTTCTCCGCGCTGATGGTCCGAGGCCGGATGCTGGCTTCGCTGCGGCGCAACAGGCGTTCGAAGCGCGTCCGGGTCGGCCCGACGAGCTCCCCGGCGATGCGGTGCAGCGGGTGACGAGCATCCCGGGCACGGGTGCTCGACGGCACCGTGGTCACGAGATCGAAGGCGCTTGTCCCGGCGGCCGCGGCGATGCAGGCCTCGTGACCGGCCAGGTAGCGCCACAGCACCGCGGCGAGTTCGAGTTCAAACCGGGCCGCCACCTCGCTTGGCGGGCGCTTGTAGCCGGCCAGGGCATGGTGCAGCTGCTCGTTGGCGACGCTGTAGGAGATGGGTGCCACCGCGTCGAGGACTCGGTCGGCACCGGCGCAGTGGCGACAGAACGGTGTGCCCGCCGTCAGGTCAAAGCACGTCTCGCAGACCCCCGGTGCGTGCCGGGGCCCGAAGAGGAAGTTTCCGTACGGCGCGCTCAGCTCGGCGACGGTGGGCATCGCGCGGCGCCGTCAGGCGGTCAGCACGCCCGTCTCGGTGTCGCGCGCGAGCGTGCTCGTGACCTCGTCGGGCGCGGCGTACAAGTGCACGCCCGGGCGGACGGCAAGATCCTGCGCCCACGCCTGGCGCAGCAGTTCCCGGGCCAGGAAGACAGGACGCCCGTGGGCGAGGGCGAGCCGGGCCTGGATTCGAGCGCCGCTCGTCACGGACGCCTCGACGATCGCCGTGCCGAGGGCGAGACCCGACATAACGCCATTGCGCATCGGGAAGCGGTGGCGACTGGGCGGGCTGTCGGGCCAGAACTGCGACACGACCGCGGTGTCCCTGACCAGCTTGCGCTGCAGCTCAGCGTTCTCCGGCGGGTAGCTGTGCCGTAGGCCGGTGCCGATGACGGCGACCGTCCTCCCCGCCGCGGCCAGGGCGCCCTGGTGAGCGGCGGTATCGACACCAGCGGCAAGTCCCGAGACGACCGTGTAACCCTCCATGGCCAGGTGACGGCTGAGCGTTCGCGCCCGCTCGAGGCCCTCGGCGCTGGCGCGCCGGGAGCCGACCACGGCCAGTGAGCGGCGGTCTGGCGCCTTGAGCTCCCCGGCCACGAACAGGATCGGCGGACGGTCATGCACGAACCGCAGGTTGATCGGATAGCCGGCGTCCAGCACGGTGACGAGCGTGAATCCCTCGCGCTGCCAGGCTTCCAGGTCGGCGGCAGCGGCCGCGAGCAGCGTCTCCGCATCGCTCCCGATCAGTGTCGTCTGACCGCCGTCGGTCTCGGTGAGCTCCCGCCGCAGGATCTCGAGCGGTTTCTCTCCCTGCTCGAGCCGCTCGGAGTAGACGCGCCACGGCCGCCGGGTCTGTCTGAGCACGGCAATCAGCGCGCTGCGGTCTGGGCCGTTCATCGGCCGAGGCTATTACCGCCGCGTGACGGGAACGGGACTCAGCTGGACGGCTTGGGCGCCGCGGCGGGCGCAACTGGCTCGAGCTCGGCTTCGGCAGGCTGGGTTGCCTGGGGAGTGGGAGCAGCCGGGGACGGCGTTGCCGGCTGAGGCTCGGTGGCTGCGGGCTTGGCCGGCTCGGGCTCGGTGGCTGCGGGCTTGGGCGGCTCGGGCTCGGTGGCTGCGGGCTTGGGCGGCTCGGGCTC
>JBAVWI010000228.1:0-50129 GCA_049697735.1 Solirubrobacteraceae bacterium | reverse complement strand
CGAGACGGCCGTGGCCTTCGGGGGCGACGGCCTGGCCGGAGCGGTGGCGGGCGCGCTGAGCGAGGTCGACGGTGTCCTCGGTCTCCTCCCGGGCGGCCGCGGCAACGACCTGGCGCGCGTGCTCGGCATACCGCTGGCCCCGGTGCCCGCCTGCGAGGTGCTGCGCAGCGGCGTCATCCAAGCCCTCGACCTCGGGGACGTCGACGGCCGAACCTTCGTCGGCATCGCCAGCTGCGGCTTTGACTCGGTGGCCAACCGGATCGCCAACGAGACCAAGCTCGTGCGCGGCAACCTGGTCTATGCCTACGGCGCGCTGCGTGCCCTGGTGGGCTGGAAGCCAGCCACCTTCACGGTCGAGCTCGAAAGCGGCGAGACACGCCGGGTAACCGGCTACACGGTGGCGGCGGCCAATTCCAAGGCCTACGGTGGAGGGATGATGATGGCTCCCGACGCCTCGCTGCAGGACGGTCAGCTCGACATCGTGATCGTCGGCCACGTCTCTCGGCACCGCTTCCTTCGCTTGCTCCCGACGGTGTTCAGGGGGCAGCACGTCCGGCAGCCCAACGTCGAGGTGATCCGGACCGCGCGCGCCCGTGTGAGCGCCTCACGGCCGTTTGAGATGTACGCCGACGGAGACCCGATCGCCCAGCTGCCGGTCACCGTCAGCGCGCGCCCGGGTGCCGTACGGACGATCGTTCCGGCGCCGCGATGAGTGCATTGGACGCGAAGATCCTCGCCGCCCGGGCGGTAGGACAGCTGGTGCGGCGAGCGGGGCGAGGCGGTGGCACCAGCCTGCCGGGCCAGGTCCTGACCCGTCTCGAGCCGCGCGCGATCGAGGCCCTGGCGGCGAGACTGCGCCAGGGGACGGCGGTGATCTCAGCCACCAACGGCAAAACCACCACTGCCGCCATGGCCGCTTCGATCCTCGAACAGGGTGGGCGGACACTGGTCCACAACCGGGCGGGCGCCAACATGGCCGGCGGCGTTGCCTCGACGCTGCTGCAAGCGGCGGGTCCCGGGGCGACGATCCGCGGCGAGCTGGGCCTGTTCGAGGTCGACGAGTTCTGGCTGGACCGGGTCGCGCCTGAGCTCGCGCCTCGGACGATGCTGCTCGGCAACCTGTTTCGCGATCAGCTCGATCGCTACGGCGAGCTGGACACGATCGCCGACCGCTGGGCGACCCTGGTCAGAGCGCTGCCCAGGACGGCCCTGGCCCTCAACGCCGACGATCCTCTGATCGCCGATCTCGGCCGTGAGCGCAGCGGGGTGAGCTACTTCGGGGTGGAGGACGGCTCGGTGGCCATGGCCGAGATGCAGCACGCCTCGGACTCAAAGCACTGCCGCCGGTGTGGTTCGCCCTACGTCTATGAGTCGATCTACCTCGGACACCTGGGTCGCTATCACTGCCCGGTGTGCGGTCAGCGGCGCCCTGAGCCGGCCGTGGCGGCCCAAGACATCGAGCTGCACGGCACCCGGGGGGCTCGCTTCTCCCTGCGTACCCCGGCCGGCGTAGCCTCCGTCTCGCTCCCCCTCCCGGGCCTCTACAACGTCTACAACGCCCTCGGGGCCGCCGCCCTGTGCCTCGAGCTGGGGGCGTCCCTGGCCGAGGTCACCGCCGGGCTGGAGCGCGTCAGCCCCGCCTTCGGCCGAGGCGAGCGCGTCACGGTCGGCGACGTCGAGCTCTCGATCCTGCTCATCAAGAATCCGGCCGGAGCCAACGAGGTCGCGCGCACACTCGCGCTCGAGCCAGGAGACCTCGACCTACTGGCGATCCTCAACGACCGGACCGCCGATGGCCGCGACGTGTCCTGGGTATGGGACGCCGACCTCGAGCTGCTGGCCGGGCGAGTGCGACATGTGACCTGCGCCGGCACGCGGGCCGCCGAGCTCGCGGTGCGCCTCAAGTACGCGGGCATTGCCAGCCAACGCCTGCATGTCGAGCCCGGTATGACGGCGGCGCTGGACCACGCGCTGGCCGGCACCGGCGACGGCCAGCTGTTCGCGCTTCCCACCTACACCGCCCTGCTCGAGCTGCGCGAGGAGCTCGCCCGGCGCGGTCACGTGGCCCAGTTCTGGTCGACTCCGGCGCCGGTACCCCAGTGAGCGTGATCTGGCACGACCTCGAATGCGGTGGCTACACGGCCGATCTGGCCTTCTGGCGGACGCTCGCCTCCGCCCGCGGGGGCCCGGTGCTCGACATCGGGGCCGGCACCGGCCGGGTAACCCTCGATCTGGCCCGCACCGGGGTCGAGGTGACAGCGCTGGACAACGATCCCGACCTCCTGGCAGAGCTTGGCCGGCGCGCCGGCGGACTCCCGGTGGTCACGGTGTGCGCCGATGCTCGGGCGTTCGCTCTGCCGGAGCGCTTTGCGCTCTGCCTGGCGCCGATGCAGACCATCCAGCTGCTCGGCGGGGCGGGAGGGCGGGCCGGATTCTGGCAGTGCGCCCGCCGGCACCTGGCCCCCGGCGGCCTGTTGGCGGCGGCGATCGCCGATGAATTGGACCCATTCGATGTCGCGACGGGGGCGCTGGCGCCGCTGCCCGATGTGTGCGAGCACGACGGGGTCGTGTATTCGAGCCTGCCCACCGCAGTTCGGGCCGACGCGGGCGGCTTTGTGCTCGAGCGAGAGCGCGAAATCGTGGACCGCGACGGGACCCTCACGCGTGCCCAGGATCGCATCCGGCTCGATGATGTCAGTGCTGACCAGCTCGAAGCCGAGGCCCAAGCCGCAGGGCTGAACAAGGTCGGGCGAGCCGAGATCGCCGCCACCGAGGATCACGTCGGCAGCCGGGTGGTGATGTTCAGTGGCTGAGCGCGAGCTCCGGGTTTGTGCCCTGTATCCGGACCTGATGAACATCTATGCCGACCGCGGCAATCTGCGGCTGCTCGAGCAGCGCTGTCGTTGGCGCGGGCTGGGGTTCAGGCTGATGGCCAGCGGCCTCGGCGACCGGCTCGATCCGCACGGCGCCGACCTCTACTACATGGGCGGCGGCCAGGATCGCGATCAGAAGCTGTGCGCCGGCGATCTCGTGGCGACCAAGCGTGAGGACCTGCACGAGGCGGCCGGCCGTGGCGCGGTGATCTTCGGTGTCTGTGGCGGCTATCAGCTGCTTGGGCACTCCTATCAGCTCGGCGACGAGTTGCTCCCCGGTGCCGGTCTCGTCGATCTGGTCACCGTGCGCTCCGACGGCCGCCGTCTGATCGGCAACGTTGCCATCGAGGTCGAGCTCGAGCCTGGCCGGCGCCGGGTGCTGGCCGGCTTTGAGAACCACGGCGGTCGCACGACCCTGGGCTCCGGCGAGACGGCGCTCGGACGAGTACTGCGCGGTCACGGCAACGATGGCCACAGCGGGGCCGAGGGGATCCGACGCGGCAACGTCATCGGGACCTATCTGCACGGCCCGCTGCTGCCCAAGAACGCCTGGTTCGCTGACTGGCTGATCGCTGCCGCGTTGAGCCTGGAGCTGCCACTGGCCGGGCTCGATGACCGGCTCGAGGACGCCGCTCACGCCGAGGCGCGGCGCGCGGCTGGAATTCGAGCCCTGGGTGCGGGCTAGCATGAAGCTCGCCTCAGTCTTCATGCGCCTGCCTCGCTCTGCCTCTGCCCCAGGTGCCTCGCGCCTAGGGGCAAGCCTCGTCTCCTTGCTCGCCGCCTCGGTTTGTGTGGCCTGCGGCACCTCGAGTTCGAGCAGCCCAACGTCGAGCGCCCACTCGGGGGCCACGAGCACGGCACAGGCGAGCTCTGGAGCCACCACCGGCACGTCCACGACCGCGCTGCCCGGCACGGGCAGGCCGCAAGTGACGATCGGTGACAAGAACTACACCGAGCAGTTCGTCCTCGGCGAGCTCTACACCCTGGCCCTGCAGGCCCAGGGCTACACGGTCGCGCTCAATCAGAACATCGGGCCAACCGCCGTCACCCTCCGCGCGCTCGGGACCGGAGCGCTGGACATGTATCCGGAGTACCTCAACGTCTTCAACTCCTCGGTCGCCGGGAACAGTCGCGACTTCCCGACCGAGCTGGCCGCCTACGGGGCCGCGCAGCGCTATGCCGGGTCGCACGGGCTGGCGCTCCTCACCGCGACGCCGTTCAGCGACACTCCGGCCCTCGGAGTCACGGTCGGTTACTCCCAGGGCAACCATCTGCAGACCCTGCATGATCTTGCCCGCATGCAGTCGACGATGATCGTCGGCGGGCCGCCTGAGCTCCAACAGCTCAGCCCCGGGCTACCCGATCTGGAACGAGCGTACGGATTCAAGGTCAAGACCTTCAAGGACCTCGCGGTCGGGGACCAGTACACCGCTCTGGACGCCAACACGGTCCAAGTGGCCGATGTCAACACGACCGACGGTCAGCTGGCGAGCGGCAACTACGCTCTGCTCACCGATCCCAAGTACGTCCTTGGCTGGGGCAACGCCGTGCCCGTCGTTTCACAGGCGGCGCTGACCAAGGAGGGGCCGGCCTTCGCGGTGACGATCGATCGGGTCAGCGCGCTCCTCACCACGCCGGTCATGCGCCAGCTCAACCAGGCCGTCGACGTCGCCGGCCAGGATCCGAGTGCCGTCGCTCGGATCTTCTTGGAGACCCACGGGGTCATCCCTCCGACCTCCTAGGCGCTCGCTCCGGAGCCGGAGGCAAAGCCGCCGGTCGAGCCAAAGCCGCCCGCGCCGCGAGCACTTTCAGTGAGGAGCGCGGCCTCCTCGGGCACAGGAAGCTCGATCCTGACCACGACCAGCTGCGCGATCCGGTCTCCGAACCCGAGCGCGAACGGAGCCACCCGGTCGGTGTTCATGAGCAGCACCCGCAGCTCGCCCCGGTAGCCGGAGTCGACCAGCCCCGGCGCGTTGACCACCGTGACGCCGTGACGAGCGGCCAGGCCCGACCGGGGCAGGACGAGCCCGGCGCAGCCGGCCGGGATCTCGACGGCGAGCCCAGTCGGGATCGACGCCCGCTCGCCGGGGGCGAGCAGAGCCGGCTCCAGGGCGCAGAGATCGAGGCCGGCGTCACCGGGATGAGCACGGGCCGGCAGCGTCGCGCGCGGATCGAGCCGCACGAAGCGCAGCTCGCCGAACCCGGGGGTGGCGTGGGTCATCCGGCTGCCGGCTTGGGCCCGAGCACGAAGGGGGCGTAGCGCGCTGCCACCCCGGCCGGGAGACGGGCGTGCACGCGGACCCCCTCGGGAGTGTCCTCGCGCTCGAGATCACCGGCCAGCTCGTGCAGCTCGGCCAGGCGCCCGCCCTCGCCGTAGGGCACCAGGAGCTCGACTTCGGACAGGCGACGGGCGAACTCGGTTTCGATCCGCTCGATCAGCTCGGGAATCCCTTCGCCGGTGAGCGCGGAGACCAGCACGGCGTCGGGGTGGCGACGGACGAGTCCAGCCCGCTCGTCGGCCTCGATCTGATCGGCCTTGGCGAGGACCAGCAAGCGGGGCGCCTCGTCGGCGGTGATCTCCTGCAGTACGTCCTCGACGGCGCGGGTCATCTCGCCCAGCTCGTCCTCGGAGACCGAAGCGTCGACCACGTGCAGGAGCAGGTCGGCGCGTCGTGTCTCCTCCAGCGTGGCGCCAAACGCGTCGACCAGCTGGTGGGGAAGCTTGCGGATGAAGCCAACGGTGTCGGTGAGCAGATAGTCCCTGCCGCCTGCCCGCATCACCCGCGTAGTGGGATCCAGAGTGTGAAAGAGCCGGTCGCGAACCGGAACGGTGGCGCCGGTGAGCGCGTTGAGGAGGGTCGACTTGCCGGCGTTGGTGTAGCCGGCCAAAGCCACCTGGGGCATCTGCGCCCGCTCGCGCTCGGCGCGCATCACCGATCGGGTCGAGCGCACCTGAGCCAGCCGGCGCTTGAGGGCGGCGATCCGATCACGGGCCAGACGGCGGTCGGTCTCGATCTGGGTCTCGCCGGGACCCCGGGTGCCGATGCCGCCGCCGAGGCGCTCGAGGTGTGACCACAGCCCACGCATCCGGGCCAGGTTGTACTCGAGTTGGGCCAGCTCGACCTGGAGCTTGCCCTCGGCTGAGTGGGCATGGGCGGCGAAGATGTCGAGGATGACCGCGGTGCGGTCAATCACCGGCGTCCCGAGAGCGGCTTCGAGGTTTCGCTCCTGGCGGGGTGAGAGCTCGTCGTCGGAGACGACCAGGTTGGCGTCCGCCTCGGCGATCGCGGCCTTGAGCTCGTCGATCTTGCCTGGACCGAGATAGGAATTGGGGTGCGGGGCCTCACGGCGCTGAACGAGCTCACCGGCGACGGCGACTCCAGCGGTCCGCAGCAGCTCTTTGAGCTCGGCCAGATGGTCCTCTGCGCCGGCGGGAACGGCGGCGATCATGAAGGCCCGCTGGCGCGCCCGGCCACGAGGCCTTTGCCCATCGACGTCGCGTGATGGGCGCCCGTTGTGCTCAGCGGCGGCAGGCGGCACTGCCTCGCATGTTAGCCGCGTGTCCGCCGGGTCCCGGGCCTGCTTAGAGGCGCGAGAGCCGCTCCACGGCCTCGAGCAGCCGGTCGTCGGGCGTGGTCAACGAGATCCGGAAGAACCCCTCTCCGTTGGGGCCGTAGGCGCTTCCGGGCGAGATCACCACCGCGGCCTGCTCGAGCACGTGCTCACAGTACGCCGCCGCTGACGCAAAACCAGGCGGGACCGGAGCCCACACGTAGATCGTGCCCTTGGGCGGCGTCACGTCGACCCCGGCGGCGGCCAGCGCCTCACAGACCAGGTCGCGGCGGCGCTGGTAGACGGCGTTCATGCCGCTGACCTCGGCGTCGATCTCCGGCGCCAGCGCAGCCACGCCGGCCAGCTGGATGGCTTCGAAGAGCCCAGAATCGATGTTTGACTTCAGCCGCCAGTACTCGCCGATCGCCTCGGCGTTGCCGACAATCGCCGCACACCGCCAGCCGGTCATGTTGTAGCCCTTGGAGAGCGAGAAGACCTCGACGCCGACCTCCTTGGCCCCGGGAGCGGCCAAGAACGACGGGGCGACGT
This sequence comes from Solirubrobacteraceae bacterium, assembly GCA_049697735.1. Lineage (GTDB taxonomy): Bacteria > Actinomycetota > Thermoleophilia > Solirubrobacterales > Solirubrobacteraceae > Palsa-465. The sequence continues at coordinate 43,155 of JBAVWI010000228.1, read as the reverse complement.
ATCCGTCGAAGGTCGTCTCGCTGTAGGCGTTGTCATGGACGACGAGCAGGTCGGCGCGCCGGGCAAGCTCGGTCGCCTCCTCGAACACGCCGTCGGGCAAGATCGCCCCGGTGGGGTTGTTGGGATAGTTGATGAACATCAGTCGCGCCCGCTCGAGGGTTGCGGCGGGAATGGCGTCGAAGTCGGGCGCGAAGGCCCGCTCGGGGACGAGTCCCATCAGGTACGGCTCGGCCCCGGCCAGCAGGGGGCCGCCGGTATAGACCGGATAGCCCGGATCGGAGGCCAGGGCGACATCGCCGGGGTCGAGGAAGGCGAGGTTGAGATTGAAAATGCACTCCTTGGCGCCGATCGCCGGCATGACCTCGGTCTCGGGATCCAGCGAGACGCCGAAGCGACGGCTATAGAAGGCCGCCACCGCCTCTCGGAACGCCGGCAGGCCCCGATTGGACGGATAGGTGTGCGTGCTCGGGTCAGCCACGGCGGCCTGGGCAGCAGTCACGATGGCGGCGTAGGTCGGGGTGTCGGGGTCACCGATCCCGAGGCTGATGACGTCCACTCCGGCGGCGCGCTTGGCCGCGATCTTGCGCTCGAGCTCGGCGAACAGGTAGGGCGGGATCTGATCCAGACGCTTACTGGGCTTCATGCAGCTCCTTGACGAACTCTTCGGCGAGCGTGCCGCGGAACACCGGGACCGCCCAGCCGGTCAACGTTACGTGAAGATCCTCTCCCACCTCGACCTCGAGCTCGCCGCCGTCGAGCACCACCGTGACGGGTGAGTCCCCCCCGGACAGAACGTGGGCGACGGCGGCGCCGCTGGCCCCGGTGCCGCTGGCTGAGGTCTCCCCCACGCCGCGTTCGAAGATCCGCACCCGGATCCGGTCGGATGCGAGCGGGACGTACCAGGAGACGTTGGTGCGATTGGGAAACAGCTCGTGGTTCTCGATCCCGGGGCCGATGAGGGGCAGGTCGAGCGCGGCCAGCCCGGCTTCGTCGGGGACCCGGATCACGCACTGGGGGTTGCCGACCTGCACGTGCTGAAAGGCCCATGTCCGGTCTCCGTCGGACAGCTCGCCGATCCCGTCGGGCGCACCGCCCGGATAGTCGGGGCTCGCCCTGCGCACCCGGCCAATGGCCAGGCTAGCCGTGGTGGCTGAGGTGACCGTCGGCCGGATCTCTCCCGCCGCTGTCTGGATCCGGAAGTTGTCGCTGTGCGCCCAGCCCGATCGCCGCAGATACAGCGCGGCTTGGCGGGCGCCATTCCCCGACAGCTCGGCTTCGGACCCATCGGGGTTGAAGATCTGTAGGCGGGCGACGAAACCGGGCTCATCGGGCGCCGAGAGCAGCAGCACGCCATCGGCGAAAACGCCAGTGTGCCCGGCGCACAGGGCCCGCACCCGGGCCGGGGTAAGCGGGAAGGGCAGAGCTGACTGGTCCAAGATCAGGTAGTCGTTGCCGAGGGCATGCCACTTCTCGAAGTCCACGCGGCGGCAGTGTATGTGTACCGTCGCCTCGGCCATGGTCAGGCGTCTGCGCAACTCTTGGTCGGTCCCGCTGCTGCTCCTGGCGGTCGTGTCGGTGCTGTCTCTCGGCGCCCGTGTCGCGTGGCTCGGGCAACCGTGCCAGTCGCCCTGCACCCAGGCCGCCCAGCACACCCTGATCTTCGACGAGGCCTACTACGTAAATGCCGCCCGCGTGATTGCCGGCATCCATCCCCCTGCCGGCTCTCACTACGCGGCCTCGCCGCTGGGGACCGATCCCAACGCCGAGCACCCGCAGCTGGCCAAGCTGATCATGGCCGGGGGGATCGAGCTGTTCGGTGACGGTCCCTGGGCCTGGCGGCTTGGGAGTCTGATTTTCGGCTCGGTCGCGATCCTGGGCGTGTTCGCGCTCGTCCGGGCCGGGGGTGGCGGCCGCTGGGCGGCTCTGGCGGCCGGTACCCTGATGGCCGCCGACAATCTGCTCCTCGTCCACAGCCGCATCGGGACGCTGGACATTTACACCGTGGCGATGATGATCTGGGGCCTGGCCTTGTACCTGCGGGGCAGGACGCTGCTGGCCGGACTGGCGCTCGCGGTGGCGTCGGCCTTCAAGCTCGTCGCCCCCTACGCAGTGGCGGTGCTCGTGCTGGTCGAGTTCGCGCGCGTGGTCGCTCGCTGGCGCGACCCCGGGAGCCCTGAGGACTGGCGCCCCGGACCTGCGCTCCGGCGGCTGATCGTCTGCGTGTTCACCGGCGCCGGGGTATTCATGGGTTTGCTCGGCGTGATGGACGTGATCGCCACCCCGTATGACGACGCCGCCGGTCATCTCATCACCGGCGGACCGTTTGATCATTTCGCCCACATGGTTTCCTACGCTGCCCAGCAGGTCAGCCCCACCGGTCCCCAGGGGATCGCCTCCTACCCGTGGGACTGGCTGGTCGATCTCAAGCCGATCGTCTACCTGCGCATCAACCCCTCGCTCCCCGGGAGTGGCCTGTACGCGATCCATCCGGTCTCCAAGTTCCTGGGCATGGTCAGCCCACCGATCTTGCTCCTCGCCCTGCCCGCTCTCGGTGTCGGCCTGTATCGGTGGCTGCGCCGGCAGCCGCGGCTCGCCCCTTCGACGATGCCGGCCACGGCGGCCGATCGCCAGCTGGCCGCGCTCGGCCCGGCCTGGTTTGTCGGGACCTGGCTTCCCTTCGCGCTGCTCAGCCTGATCGATCAGCGCACGAGCTACCTCTACTACATGGTGATCGTGATGCCCGGGATCTACGTCGCCGTGAGCTATCTGCTCACCCTCGCCTGGCGCTTGCGGCGCACCTGGGTGAGATCGCTGATCGCGGTCTGGGGTGTCCTCGTGCTGGCCGCGGTGGTGCTCATGTATCCGTTCGTGCCCGTGTTCTAAAACAGCGATTCCTGCCCGAGCCACCGGGCTTGAATGTCGGTGGCCAAGGCCTGAGGTGAGCGTCCGGTCGCGTCGAGCACGGTGACCCCGGCCAGTTTGCGCATCCAGGTCAGCTGGCGACGCGCGTAGTTGCGCGTCCGGCGCTTGGTCGCCTCGACATCGCCGGCCAGCAACTCCTCAAAGCCGAGCGCTTTGCGAGCCGTGGGCGAGGCGCCACCGGCGCTGGCGCGCCGCACCTCGGCTTCGACACCGGCCGCGACCATGGCGTCCACGCGCGCGTCGATACGCGCGTAGAGCCGCTCGCGCTCCATCACCAGCCCCACCAACAGGGTGGGATGACGTACCTCATCGCTCCACAGCTGCGAGCGCTCGGGCGGCGGTTCGAGCTCGCCGGAGTCCAGAAGCTCGAGCGCTCGCACGATGCGTTGGCGGTCAGAGGGCGCGATCTCGGCTGCCGCCCAGGGTGCCCGGCGAGCAAGGATCGCGTGCAGGGCTTCGGGCCCGCGCCCCTCGAGCTCGGTCAGCCAGCGCTCGCGCACCCCCTCGGCCGGCGCGGGACGCAGGCTGAGCTCGGTCAGCGCGGCGCGGAGATAGAGCCCCGTGCCGCCCACCACGATGGGCCGCCGGCCGGCGGCCAGGAGGCTGTCGATTTCGGCATGGGCGAGTTCGGCGTAGTGGCCGGCGCTGAAGGTCGCGTCGACGGGCAGGAAAGACAACAGCCGATGTTCCAGGACGGCCCGTTCACGTGGCGTGGCGGCGCCGGTGAGGATCTCCAGACCCGTGTAGACCTGAAGCGCGTCGGCCGACACGGCGACGGGGTCTTCGCCCGCGGCACGCAGGCGCTTGGCCACGGCCAGGGCGACGCTGGTCTTGCCAACTCCGGTGGGGCCAAACAGCGCGATGAGGGCGGGCGGGGCCATGCCTGGGCAGTATCGTGGAGCCGGCATGACCGTCACCATCGGCGCTGCCGTCTCCACCGCTCACGACCAGCTGGCGGCCGCTGCCGAGGCCGCCGCGCAAGCCGGCCGCGCCTTGGGCGGCGAGGCCGATCTCGCGCTGGTCTTCGCCTGCTTGTTCACGGCCGGCGACGCGATCGGGCCGGGAGCCGTGGGCTGATGGCCAGCCGCCGCGTCGACATCTCGGGCTCGACAGTGCTTCTGACCGGCGCCACCGGCGGGATCGGCCACGCCATCGCTCGGGCGCTGGCACAGCTCGGCGCCCGGCTGATCCTCACCGGCCGACGCGACGGCGTGCTCGACGAGCTGGCCGGCGAACTCGGGGGCCGCGCCTTGGCCTGTGACCTCGCCTCTCGTGACGCCGTCGCCCAGCTGGCCGATCAGGCCGCCGCGGCTGACATCCTGATCGCCAACGCAGCGCTCCCGGCCAGCGGTCTGCTCACCGACCTCAGCCAGGATCAGATCGACCGGATGCTCGAGGTCAACCTACGGGCGCCGATTGCCCTGGCCCGAGCACTCGCCCCGATGATGATCTCCCGCGGCGCCGGCCACATGGTGTTCATCTCCTCGCTGTCGGGCAAGACCGCGTCGCCCGCGTCGTCGATCTACTCCGCCACCAAGTTCGGGCTGCGAGGCTTCGCACTTGGCGCCCGCGAGGACCTGCGTGAACACGGAGTCGGCGTGTCCACGGTCTTCCCCGGCTTCATCCGCGAGGCCGGCATGTTCGCCGACGCCGGCGTGCGGCTGCGCCCCGGGGTCGGCACCCGCTCGCCCGAGGATGTCGCCACCGCAGTCGTGCGGGCCATCTCCGAGGACCGCGCCGAGATCGATGTCGCGCCGGTGCCGCTGCGCCTCGGCGCCGCCCTGGGTGGCCTGGCCCCCGCGCCCGTCGCCGCCATCACCCGGCGGCTGGGCTCACACGACGTCGCCCATCAGATGTCCGAAGGCCAGCGCCGCCACCGCTGAGCCGGCGGCCGTCCGCGCCCACTGCGCGCTCGACATGTCGTGGAGGAACTAGTTGGGTTGCGCGGCGTGCTCGCCGGTCACCGAGGCGAGCGCGGCGATGATCTCGTCGGCCAGTTTGGCGCCATCGGCATCGACCTCGGGCGTGGCCTGGACGCGGACCACGACCTCGGATCCCTCGAGTTCCTCGAGCAGGACTGATGGTCTGTGGATCGTGGGGGTGGTGATCTCATTGTCGAGAATGGACTGAACCTGGCTCGGCCGCACCCCGGAGGTGAGCGTCACCTTGACGTCCACCGAGTCGGGCTCCTTGAGCGGTACCACCGCCGCGGCCAGCACGACGTTGTTGGGGATCATCACCCGGTCATAACCCTGGGTCAGAGTGGTGTAGAGCAGGCCGAGCGAGCTGACGATGCCCTCCACCGAGCCTCCCACCGCCCCCGCCTGGAAGCGGACGCGCTCCCCGACGCGAAAAGGCCGTGCGCTGATCAGGACCATGCCGGCGATCAGGTTGCCGAGCGTCTGCTGGGCGGCAAGACCGAAGATCACGGCCGTGAAAGCGCCACCGGCGGCGATCGTGCCAGTTCCCAGCCCCGCCGTGCTGAGCGCCAGCAGGAGGCTGATCCCGATCGTGGCCAGCCGCATCAGGAATCCGACCGTTCCGGCCGTGGCGGGATCCATGCGACGCAGGAAGGTCGGGCCGGCGGCCCGTCCGATGTCGGCAGCCAAGGCCCAACCGATTGCCACCAGGGCTATAACGGTGAGGACCTGGATGGGCGTCTGGAGGTGGTTGGGGATGTAGTACTGAACCTGGCCGTTCTTGACCACAACGTGGCCGTGCTTGAGCAGTTCCTTGCCGAAGATCGTGCTCCGCTCGTGGTAGGCGACGAGCACGCCGATCAGCAGCGGGATCAGCAGCAGCGCCCGCCGGCGGGCCTTGGAGACCAGCTTCTCGTCCGTGGTCCCGAAGCTCAGCCCGGCTTTCTCCCAGGCGTCGCTGCGGGTCTCGAACATGCGGTCGAGGTTCAGGTCTGGTCGTTGCGGTCGGAATTTTTTCGACATCAGGTTCGTGGAGGCATCGGGGTCCTATCCACCTATCACCGCTCACCGCGCGTGGTTTCACCTCAACCCGTGTCGAACAGCGACTCCTGGCGGTGCTCGCGTGGTTGAGCTGCGGGCTCGGGAGCAGCCATGAAGGCACTCCGGCCGCGCCGCCAGGGACTCAGATCGGGGCCCTGGACGAGGCTGGCCAGACGCCGGCGCTCCTGAGCGGGCGCATACGCTCCGTGTCGGTAGAGGTCACGGTAGCGACTCAACAGGTCGGGACGGTTCTCGCTCAGCCACTCAAAGAACAGGCGGCGCACATCGGAGCGCAGGTGCAGAGCGATTCCGGTCACGTACGAGGCGCCCGCCTCCGCGGCCATCTCCAGTAGCGGCGCCAGCTGTTCAGGAGAATCATTGATGCCGGGCATGAGCGGCGCGATCAGGATCCCGGTCGGGATCCCGGCTCGCACGAGCTCGGCCACCGCCTCCAGCCGGGCACGGGGATGCGGTGTGTGAGGCTCGGTGGCCCGCCAGGCGCGCTCGTCGAGGGTGGGGACCGACAACGCGGCCCCGAACTGCGCCCGCCCCGCCAGCTCCTTCATGAGGTCCAGGTCGCGCAACAGCAGCGGCGATTTGGTCAAGACCGAACCCGGGTTACGCGCCTCGATCATCGCCTCCCAGATCCCCCTCATCAGCTTGTAGCGCCCCTCCACCCACTGATAGGGGTCGGTGTTGGTCCCGAGCGCGATGTGCTCGCCCCGCCATGACGGCTTGGCCAGCTCCACCCGGAGCCGCTCGGGCGCGTTGACCTTGACAACGATTTCGCGCTCGAAGTCCCGGCCGGCGTCGAAGTCCAGGTACTTGTGGGTTGGGCGGGCAAAACAATAAACGCAGGCGTGGGTGCATCCGCGGTAAGGGTTGATCGTCCACCGGAAGGGCATCTGCGAGGCCTCAGGCACGTGATTGAGGATCGTTTTCGCGCGGACCTCGTAAAAATTGGTGGACATCGCCTCCGGAGCCTCGAAATGCCGAACCACAGCCTCATCCCTGTAGCCCGGGAGACGGGTTCGTTCTTCGGCGTCGGTGCTGAGCATGTTCCAGCGCACGAACATATGTTCGCACGTGCCGCGGACGGCACCATGACGCCCAGGCCTGGGGGCCCCCAGCCACCGCTGACGACGCTCAGCCGGCGGCGCGCGCCAGCAGCGTCGCTTCGCCGCTGAGCGTCTGGCTGGTCGCGGCGCTGATCTCAACCGGGACGATCTCCCCGGGCGCGCCGAGCCCGTCGAAGTTGACCACCTTGTTGTGGCGCGAGCGCCCGCGCAGCCGGCTGGGATCGGTTCGCGACGGGCCCTCGACCAGCACCTCGAGGGTGCGGCCGACGAACCGCTGGGCCTGTTCGCGGGCTCGCCGTTGGATCACTTCCACCAGGCGGTCGAGACGCTCCACCTTGAGCCCGTGAGGCACCTGATCGGGCAGCGTCGCAGCCTCCGTGCCGCGGCGCGGCGAGTAGATGAAGGTGAAGGCCCCGTCGTACCCGACTGCCTCGGCAACCTCGAGGGTCTGTTCGAAGTCGGCGTCGGTCTCGCCCGGGAAGCCGACGATGATGTCGGTGGTCAGCGCGCAGTCGGGGACGTGCTCGCGGATCAAGGCGACCCGGTCGAGGTAGCGCTCGCGCGTGTAGGTGCGCCGCATGCGCTTGAGCACTGGGCTTGACCCCGACTGCAGCGGCAGGTGGATGTGCTCGCACAGCGCCCCGAGCTCGGCGTGGGCGCGAACCACGTCCTCGCGCATGTCCTTGGGGTGCGGGCTGGTGTAGCGGATTCGGTCGATGCCGCCGACAGCGTCGACCATGGCCAGGAGCTCGGCGAAGGTAACGCGCTGGTCACGGGGCAGATCACGACCGTAGGAGTTGACGTTCTGCCCCAGCAGCGTGACCTCGCAAACTCCGTCCGCGGCCAGCCTGCTCACCTCGGCCAGGAGCTCACCGGGCGGCCGGCTGACCTCACGCCCGCGGGTCGACGGAACGATGCAGTAGGAGCATACCGAGTTGCAGCCGACCGAGATCTGCACCCAGCCCTGATACTCGCGGGCTCGCTTGGCCGGCAGGTGCCCGGTGAAACCCTCAAACTCGAAGAACCCTTGGGCGGTCAGGGAGTCGCTGGTCAAGAATTCGGCCAGCCGGTGCACCTGGCCGGGGCCGAAGGCGACGTCCACGAACGGAAACTGGGAGAAGACCTCCTCCTTGACCGATTGCGCCCAGCAGCCCCCGACCCCGACGATCTTGGCCGGGCTCTCGCGCTTGAGGCGCTTGGCCTCCCCCAGATGTGCAGCCAGCCGCGTATCGGCCGCCTCTCGAATCGAGCAGGTGTTGAACAGGAGCAGATCGGCATCGCCGCGCGACGGCGCCTCGGTGTAGCCGAGTGACTCGAGCATGCCCTGGATCCGCTCGGAATCGTGGGCGTTCATCTGGCACCCAAAGGTGGTGACGTGGTAGCGCTTATGCATCGGCAAGCCTCAAATGGAGATATCCCCACCATCATGCCAGCCCTCAGCGTTGTTCAACCCAGCCATCAGCTGGGTCTAAAAGTCGGCGCGGCCTGAAACTCATACTTCTGTCCACTGCCGCGCGGGGAAGCTGGGGTTGCCGATGGCTCGGCCCGACCTAGTCATCCATGTTGGCAACCCTCCCGCAATTGCTCACTTATCTGCTCCACGGAGCTCGCCGCAGCGAGGGTCAGACGTTGGCCGAGTACGGCATCATGGTCGCGGCGATCGCCGTCATCGTGATCGTCGCCGCCGCGGTCTTCGGCGGCAGCGTTTCCGCGCTCTTCAACGCGAACGCCGGCAAGGTCTAGGAACTCAGACCGCCGGGGCGCGAACCGCGCGTCGGGGAGCCGGGAGGCGCTGAAAGCCCGGCAGCAGCAGCTCGACCCGAGCGCCGGTGGCGATGCCCCGGGGATCGGTAGCGTGGACCTCGCCGTGGTGCGCGTCGGCGATCGCGCGAACGATGGCGAGGCCAAGTCCGGCCCCGCCCGCCGCCCGGCTCCGGGCTGGATCGGTGCGATGAAAGCGCTCAAACACCCGCTCGCGCTCGGACACGGGGATCCCGGGACCGTCGTCGATGACGGCGAAGCGCAGTCGCCCGGGTGACACCTCCTCAACCTCGAGTCGCACCAGGCCGGTCCCCTCAGCCGTCTCCCGGATCGCGTTGCCGGCCAGGTTGCGCAGGGCCTGCGCCAGCCGGTCGGGGTCGGCGAAGAGCGTGCCCGCCGGGACCTCTCCGAGTTCGAAGTTTCGCTCCGCGGTCAGGCTGATGCCGTCCCACAGCTGCTCGACGAAGGTGTCCAGCTCGATTCGCTCGGGGCGCAGGAAATCGCCGTGCTCGCTCTGGGCGAGGAGCAGGAGGTCGTCGACCAGACGGCTGATGCGGGTGATCTCGCGCTGAACGTGAGTGGCGGCGCGGCTCACGTCATCAGCGGTGGGATTGGGCTCGGCGGCCAGGACCTCGATCTGGCCGCCGATCACGGTGATCGGAGTGCGTAGTTCGTGCGAGGCGTCGGCGATGAACTCGCGCTGGCCCTTGAGCTCGCTGGTCAGGCGATCGAGCATGTTGTTGAACGCCTCGGCGAGCACGGTGACCTCGCCCCCGCCTGGGGTCGTGGCCATCCGGGGCTCGAGTTCGCCGCCGTCCACTCGGGTGGCCACGGAGGCCATGCGGCGCAGCGGCGCCGAGACGCGGGCGCCGGCCAGGTAGGAGGCGAGCAGGGCCAGGGCGAGGGTAATCGTGCCGGCGAGGACAAAGGTCCGGGCCACCCCGCTCTGGGCCCGATCCACGATCGACAGGGGCTCGCCGGCTCCAACCAGCACCCGGGTGCGACCGATCGAAGCCCAGCGCTCGACGATCCTCGTCGGACCGGTGTCGGGGACCCGCTGCACGGTGTAACCGAGGCGCGGCACGAGCAGCGCCGCCGCTAGCTGACCCTCCGAGCTCTCGTCGGCGGAGGTCTCGCCGGCGTCGGGATAAGCACCCGCGTTAACGATCTCGGGGTGGTTGAAGGCAGCGCCGACCCCCGGGACCGAGACGAAGAGCAGGCTCGATGAGGCGCCATAGGGCTGCCCGGCGAGATAGCCCCTGGCCGAGGCGACCAGTCCGCGGGGCGATGTGTCGGACCGGGCTCCGAGGGCCTGGGCCAGCTGGCTGGTGTCCCCGGTCACGTCGCGGTCGATCTGCTGGCGCAGCTCGGTGCCGGTGTCGGTGTAGACGACCCAGAAGATCACCGCCACTGAGACCAGCATCACCGCCGCAACCCACGCGGTCAGCCGCCAGCGCAAGCCGCTCGGAAACCAGAGGCTAGGTAGGCGCATCGAACCGATAGCCGACCGACCGAACGGTCACGATCGGGTCCTTCTCCCCGGGCTGGCGTAGCTTGCGCCGCAGATAGCCGACGTAGACATCGACCACATTGGTCCCCGGGTCGTACTCATAGCCCCAGACGGCGCGCAGGATCTGCTCGCGGGAGAGGACTCGGCCGGTGTTGCGCAGCAGGTAGGAGAGCAGCTCGAACTCAGTCGTCGAGAGCCGAACTGTGACATCGCCGCGCCGGACCTCCCGGGTGATCAGGTCAACCTCGACGTCACCCCCGGAGAGCGTCGTGGTGGGGGTCTGGGCGACCAGGCGCAGCTGGGCACGGATTCGGGCGGCGAGCTCGCTGAGCGAGAACGGCTTGGTCAGATAGTCAATCGCGCCCGCGTCGAGGCCGTTCACCCGGTCCTCGACCTCGCCCCGGGCGGTCAGGATGATCACCGGCAGGGCGGGCCGGCTGGTATGCACCTCGTCGAGCACTTCGAGGCCGCCGCGCAGGGGAAGCATGACGTCGAGCACCACGAGGTCGAAGGGTTCGGTCAGCGCCCGCTCGGTGCCCCGGATGCCGTCCCCGGCGGACTCGACATCGAACCCGTAGGAGCGCAGGCCGCGCTCCAGGAAGTCCACGATCCCAGGCTCGTCCTCGATGACCAGGATTCGGCCGGGCATCTCAGCGCGCGTACTCGACGGCGCGTGACTCTCGGATCACCGTCACCTTGATCTGTCCGGGGTATTCGAGTTCCTTCTCGATCTCGCGAGCGATCTCATGGGAGAGGATGGTGGCGGCATCATCGTCGATGGCGCCGGGGGCCACCATGATGCGAACCTCCCGCCCCGCCTGCATGGCATAGACCTTATCCACGCCCTTGTGGCGGGTGGCGATCTGTTCCAGGTCGCGCAGGCGCTTGACGTATTGCTCCAGCGACTCGCCCCGGGCGCCCGGCCGAGCGCCCGAGAGCGCGTCGGCCGCCTGGACGATCACGGCCTCAATCGTCTGAGGCTCGACCTCATTGTGGTGTGCCTCCATGGCGTGCGCGACGGCGGCGGATTCGCCGTACTTACGGGCCAGGTCACCGCCGACCAGCGCGTGCGGCCCCTCGATCTCATGCGTGACTGACTTGCCGATGTCATGCAGGAGAGCGGCGCGGCGGGCGGTCTTGGCACTGGCTCCAAGCTCGTGGGCCATCATCGCCGCCAGCTGGGCGACCTCGATCGAGTGGGCGAGGACGTTCTGCCCGTAGCTGGTGCGGAAGCGCAGCCGCCCCAGCAGCTTGACCAGTTCAGGGTGGACGCCCTGGACGCCGGCGTCGAAGACGCCCTGCTCACCCAGCTCCACCATATGGTCCTCGAGCTCGGACTTGGTCTGATAGTAGGTCTCCTCGATCCGAGCGGGATGGATTCGCCCGTCGGCGAGCAGCTTCTCGAGTGTAAGCCGGGCGATTTCGCGGCGCACCCCGTCGAAGCCCGACAGCACCACGGCTCCGGGCGTGTCGTCGATTATGAAGTCGACTCCGGTCAGGTTCTCGAGCGCACGGATGTTGCGACCTTCCCGACCGATGATCCGGCCCTTCATGTCGTCGGCGGCCAGCTGCACCACGGACACCGTAGTTTCGGCGGCGTGGGCGGCGGCGAGTCGCTGCATGCATACCGAGAGGATGTTGCGGACCCGCCGTTCGGCCTCCCGCTTGGTCTCCTCCTCAATCTGGCGGATGCGACGCGCGGCATCGTGCTTGGCCTGATCTTCGATCTCCTCGAGCAGCAGCTGCTTGGCCCGGGCGCCCGACATGCCGGCCAGCGCTTCGAGCTTGTGCTCGACCTCGAGGCGTCCCTCGCCCAGCACCTCGCGTTCTCGCTCCAACTCCGATTCACGCTTGCCGAGCGTGTCCTCGCGGCGCGAGATCGCGTCCTCACGTCGATCCAGGCTCGCGTTGCGCTCGGTGAGAGTGGCCTGCAGCACGCTCGCCGCCTCACGATCCGCACTGGTGGCGACCGGAACCACGCCCCGATGCGAACGCCCGTAGAGAGCAGCCGCGACCACGATTCCGAACGCGATGAGCGCTGCGGCGCCGATGATTTGCATGGTCGTTCCTCTCCCTGGACCCGTGTAGACCGTGGGCGGGCGGGTCCATATCTCAGATTTCTTATGGGGAGCGACCGAGCGGTCCGTTCGGTCCGTCGAACGGAGGCACTCCAGACGGTGGGTTCACCGTTTGCGGCGGCTGCTGAACCTCTAGATAGCCGATCTGGGCCGTTCGGGCGGCCCGTTACAGATTGCCGTCAACACTTCATTCTCTGGTTCCGATAGCTGGAGATTTGCTGGTCTTTTGCGGTCCCGAGGACCGTTCGTTCGCTGTCGCAATCGTAGTACCGGCACCCAGTCGGCGCAAACCGGCACGCCGATCACCGGATCGGCATCAGTCGCCTCGGGCGTAGGCGGAGACCGCGTCGAGGGCGAGTTGGCTCTCAAAGCCCTTGCGGATCAGGGTCCCAAGAGCGCGGTCGCGGTCCCGGCGTTCCCGCGGGGGGGTGGGAAAACGCCGCTGCAGCAGGGCCAGCGCACGGTCCAGTTCGGTCTCCTCGGGCGCCCACTCGTTGTCGTACTGGTTGAGAGCGCCCTCGATCAGCTCACGGTCGAGGCCGCGCTCGGCGAGCCCGCGGCGGATCCGCTCACTCCCCCAGCCCTCGAGCTCGCGCTTGTCGTGGACGAACATGAGCGCGTAGCGGGCGTCGTCAACGTAACCCTGCGCTTGGAGCTCGCGCAGGCACGCGTCGGCGGTGTCGGCTTCGACCCCCTTGCGCTCGAGCTGACGCCTCAGCTCGTCGGTCGTGCGCTCGCGCCGGTTCAGGTACGCGAAGCTGAGCTCCAGCCCGCGCTGAAGCCGCCCGTCCTCGGTGGTCTCAGGCAGCTCGATCTTGGCTGTCCCCGACCGCAGCCAGTGCCGGCTCGTCGTGCTCGATCTCCTTGACCAGGTCCCGGCTGAGGCCCAGGGCGGCGTAGACCTTGCCTTCGATCTCGTCGGCCATCTCCGGGTGCTCGTCCAGGAACGCCTTGGCGTTGCCCCGACCCTGACCGAGCCGTTCATCGCCGTAGGAGAAGAACGACCCCGACTTGGTGACGATGTTGTGCTCGATGCCGTAGTCGAGCAGACAGCCCGAAGTCGAGATGCCCCTACCGAACTCGATGTCGAACTCGGCCTGCTTGAACGGGGCCGCGACCTTGTTCTTGACCACCTTGACGCGCACCCGGTTACCGACCGCTTCGGTTCCGTCTTTGAGGGTCTCGATCCGGCGGATGTCCAGACGCTGAGAGGCGTAGAACTTCAGCGCCCGGCCGCCGGGCTGCGTCTCGGGCGAGCCGAACATGACCCCGACCTTCTCGCGGATCTGGTTGGTGAACACGCACAGGGTCTGGGCGCGGTTGAGGTTGCCGGCCAGCTTGCGCATGGCCTGGGACATCATCCGGGCCTGGGCACCGACGGTCTGATCGCCCATCTGGCCTTCGAGCTCGGCCCGCGGGGTAAGCGCCGCGACCGAGTCGATCGCGACCAGATCGACCGCGCCGGAGCGGATCAGCATGTCCACGATTTCCAGCGCTTGCTCCCCGTAGTCGGGCTGGGACACGAGCAACTCGTCGATGTCGACGCCGATCACCTGTGCGTACAAGGGATCCATTGCGTGCTCGGCATCCACGAACGCGCACACCCCCCCGAGCTTCTGCGCTTCGGCGATGAGGTGATAGACGAGCGTCGTCTTACCCGAGGACTCCGGGCCGAAGATCTCGATGATCCGCCCTCGCGGCACGCCCCCGATTCCGAGGGCGATGTCAAGCGACAGCGCACCGGTGGGAATCGCATCGCAGTTCACGCGCGCACCCGGGTCACCCATGCGCATCACGGTCCCCTTACCGAATTGCCGCTCGATCTGGGTCAGGGCGCCCTGGAGCGCCGCCTGACGCTTGGCTTCGGCCTTGGGGTCAGACGCGCTGACGTTGGCGCCTTTCTGGTTGTCGCTCATGCTCGCTGGGCTCCTTGTCTGATGCGCGTTGAACCCGACACGGTAAGACGGCGACCGGACGGAAGCACAAGCTAGATCCGGCCACCGAAACAGAACAAGGCCTGTTGGTGCCAGAAGTGCGACGAGACGGTTTCAATCGTGCACGAGGGCGCGGACGGCGCCGTACCCAGGGCAACCGTACGCCCCGCAGCGAGGGGCGCTCGACGGCCCGGCTCAGCTCTTGGGGATGCGAGGCGGGAAAACAGCCATATAGGCCGGTTTTGGCACGCACCCGGCAGAGCGGGGCGAAGAGCGGCCGGCTGGAGCTCGCCTGGGTGCCCGCCGCGGCCAGCTGGTGCTCGCTGGGTACCCGTGCGGCTGGCCTGCCTGTCGCCGCCACGGCTGCGAGAATGCACCGTCAATCAAACGAAAACGACCTTGGAGAGGCATGTCCACTCTCACCGAATCTTTGAAGAATGAGCACCTGAAGCGGGTCCTGCACGTCACCGGAATCCGCCGGCCTTCGCTGGTGCAGCGCCAGACTCCGCACTACCGGATGCCCAAGCTGCAGGCCAACGGCGGCTACCTGCCGCTCAAGAAGTACGACGGGCCGGAGATCCCCCGGCACGAGTACGAGGATCTGACCTACACCACCTACTCCACCGATGACTCAACCACCTTCGCGCCGATCACGTCGTGCACGGGCGAGCTCGAGCTCAAGGGCTTTGAGGCCTACGGAAAGCCCGACCTCGACGGCGTGTGGACCGAGAACGCCAAGAAGTGCCCGACGGTGGTCAGCTGGGTGGAGTCGATCGGGGCGCGCTTCGGCCGGGTGCAGCTGCTCAAGATGAAGCCCAACACGATGCGAGAGTGCCGCTGGGGGCTGCATCTGGACAACAACAACGCCGCCAACAACCCAGACGAGAACGGCTGGGTGGTCCGGATCTGGCTCGAGCTGACCGATGACGACTCCAGTGCGCTCGTGGTCCGGCGAGACCAGTTCAGCAAGGCCTCCGAAGTCAAGATCTCGCTCCCTCGCTACCAGCAGGCGGTGGTCGACTCCGAGTTTCTCTACCACGGTGGCTACCACCATGGACCCGGCATTCGCTACGCGCTGATCGTCAGCTGCGAGAGCGGACCCGCGCTCGAGACGTGGATCGACTCACAGCTGCCCTAGTCGGCTGAGCACCCTCGATCACCAGCGGTTCGACCGGTCACCAGCGGGTCGACGGCAACGAATGAGAGCCGTCCGGTGAACCGCGTCAACCTGTTCACGGCCGAGCTTGACGAGGTTCGGACCCAGCCGGGGTTCTCCTGGCGCGGGACCCGGCTCGGCGAGCGGCTGGGAGCCGTGATGTCCGGTGCGAGCATTTACGAGCTCGACGCCGGGCAGGTGACGTTCCCCTACCACTACCACCTGGGGATCGAGGAATGGCTGTACGTGATCGCCGGTGCGCCGACGCTGCGTTCGCCGGCCGGCGAGCGGCCGCTTGCGCCCGGTGAGCTGATTTGCTTTCCGGCCACCCCCGCCGGGGCCCATGCCGTCACCGGCCCGGGCCGGATCCTCATGTTCGCTGACCACGCCCCGGCGTCGATGGTGGGCTATCCCGACTCTGACAAGCTCGGGCTACGACCGCGTGACCACCCGGGCGACTGGCTCAACTTCCGCCGCGGCGACGCGGTCGACTACTGGGACGGCGAAACGAGGACAGATCCGGACGAGGAGCGATCCGGGCGATCCCGTGACCAAGGCGGCCGGTGATGCGCTTGACCGAGCTCGAGCTAGCCGCCGGCGAGCGCGGTGACGCCTACCACTGGGATCAGAACAACGAGACGTGGCTGATCGTCGCAGCCGGTGCCCCGACTGTCCGGACCCCGGACGGCGAGTACACACTCGGGCCCGGCGATCTCGTCTGCTTCCCGCTCGGCCCCGATGGGGCGCGAGAGATCGCCAACCCAGGGCCGGCGGCTGTACGCGTCCTGCTTCTCGCCACGGCCCACGAACCGGCCCTGCGCCACTTCCCGCGGGACGGAACGCTGCTCGTGACGCCGCCCGGCGCGCTCTACCGAGCCGATGACGCCGATCCTCACCGGCTTGCCTAGGGCCGAGGACTCGGAGCCAACTCGACCGCGGCCAGCTGCTCGTAGCGCGCTCCCTGACCCCCCAGCCGCGAGCGCAGCAGCGAGACTGTCGTCGCCTCGAAGCCGAGCGGCGGCAGGTCCGGATGGGCCGGCGCCGCTGGCTCCCGGGCACCCCGCCGGGCCCGGGCCACCGTCACGTGCGCGAGGTACGGCCGGGACTCGGGCTCATACCAGCCACCCGCAGCCAGGCACTGGGCCAGGCGCCTCTGGATCACGGCCAGAGCGTGATCGCGAGCTTCGAGGGTGACGGCGAGCACGCGGGCACGCCGGGGCCCGAGCAGCCGCGGCGCCGCCAAGGCCAGGACGGGTGCAGCCAAGCTCTGGACGCGCCCCGGGGGCGTGGCCATATCGCCCTGCGACAGTGCGGCCGCGCAGGCCCGGGCAATGGCGCCGATCTCCTGCACCGGCTGGTCACCCAGGAAGCAGAGGGTCACGTGCAGGGCCGCGGGTGTGACCGGCCGCCAGGCCCGGTCATCGCCGATTGCCAATTCACGCCAGCTGAGCAGAGCGCCCCGAACCGGCTCGGGAAGCTCGAGGGCGACGAACAGTCGCGCCCGTTCGGGTGTCACGCCTCAGAGCGGCCGGACTCCGAGCTCTCGCCAGCGCCGTCGCGGTCGCTTTCCCCCAGCAGCAGCCGGCGCAGCATATGCATGGCGACGGTGACCGAGCGGTCGCGGATGTCGCTGCGCGATCCCGGCAACCGGGTGCGGCGCGACAGCCGGCGTTCGTCGCGGTGCCAGACGGCGATGCAGACCGTTCCGACCGGCTTGTCGTCCGTGCCCCCGCCGGGTCCGGCGATGCCGGTGATGCCGACCCCGATGCGAGCCGCAAAGCGCTCCGCGATGCCCGCCGCCAGGGCGTCGGCGACCTGGCTCGAAACCGCGCCCGTGCGCTCGATCAGGCCCGGGTCAACCCCGGCCAGGTCGACCTTGGCCTGGTTTGAGTAGACGACGGCGCCCCCGAGGAAGTAAGCCGAGGAGCCGGCTCGGTCAGTCAGACGCGTCGCCAGCCCACCGCCGGTGCAGGACTCGGCGGTGGCGATCGTCTCGTCGGCCAGCAGGCCCGCGAGTTGTTCGTCGATGGTCGTGCCGTCGAGCGAGAACAGGGTGTCGGCGTGGCGCTCGCGAATGAAGGCCAGCAGGGCGTCGTAGGCGGGCTGGGCGGGAGGCTCGAAACGGGTGGCGATCTCAATTTCACCCCGTCGTAGACAGGTGGTGATCTCCAGCGGCTCGAGCGTGAGGCCCGCATCCTCGGCGGCGCGCAGCGTGTTGGCGATCTCTGACTCCGGGATGCCGAACAGACGCACGATCTCGCGGCGGTAGCTGGTTGCCCCCGCGATCGCCTGGGCGAACGCGTCGGTCGCGCGGGCCGCCTCCCACATGGGCTGCAGCTCGCGCGGAGGTCCGGGCAATACGACCACGGTCGGGCGGGCGCCCCCGTTCCCGGCAGGGGTCACGATCAGCCCCGGAGCGGTACCGACCGGCTCGAGCACGGTGGCCCCGGACGGGATCAGCGCCTGCTTGCGGTTGGACTCGCGCACGGCCTCCGCGTCGAGGTTGGGCCAACGCTTCATCAACGGCTCGAGAATCACATGGATCCGTTCCTCGAGTTTCTCGTCCAAGACCATCTCGCGCTCGCAGAAACGTCCGACGATCTCGGCCGTGAGGTCGTCGGCGGTGGGGCCGAGGCCGCCGCTGGTGACGATCAGGGCCATCCCCGAATCAGCCATGAAACGCAGCGCAGCCAGGAGATCGTCGGGGCGGTCGCCCACGATCTCGATCATCGCCGCGTCAACCCCCACCTCTGCGAGCCGCTCGGATAGCCAGGGGCCGTTGCGGTCAGAGATGATGCCGGTCAGCACCTCGGTGCCGGTGATGAGGATGCCGGCCCGCAGCTGTCGCGACGGGCTCATGCGCAGCGCGGTTGCTTGGCCGTCGGCAGCCTTCTCGACGAGCCTGGTAGAAGCTCGTAGCCGATCGAGCCAGAAGAGGCCGCGATCGGCATCGCCTTGCCGTTGACCTTCATCGTCACGGCGTTGTTGCCCAGGGTGAGCAGCAGCTTGGGTGCGGTCTTGACCGGGATGGTCTGGCCGACGTTGTAGATGAGACCCGGAATCAGGACCTTGCCGCGCGCGTTGACAAGACATACGTAGACCTGCCCGGTGGGCACCAGCTGGAGCTTGACCGTGCCCGCCACCGTCCGCCGGGGAGTCGTGCCACGGTGGCGACGGGCCGGGTGCGCCGGCTGGGTGACGACGGCGTGAGTCGGCGTTGGGGTGTTGGATGTGGCTGACTTGCCGACCACATAAAGGGTCACGACGATGATGATCAGCACCACCCCCACGATCAGCCAGGGTGGGATCAGCGGGCCCCGGGACTGGCGTTCGCGTTCGCGGCTTCCCAACGGGGCGATCGGCCGCAGCTCCTGGTCAGCCGGGTTTTCGTAGCGGCGACGGAAATCGTCGAGCAGCTGGCGCGTGTCCAGGCCCAGGAACTCCCCGTAGGTGCGCAGAAAGCTCTTGGCATAGATCTCGCCGGGGAGCAGATCCCACTCCTCGTTCTCGATCGCGCGCAGGTACTTGGCGCGGATCTTCGTGCTCACCTCGACCTCGTTGATGTCGATTTTGGCGTGCATGCGCGCCTCCCGCAGCCGGGCACCTATCTCTGCCATAGCGGACAGGCTACCGTCGCGGGGCCGGGGCAAAAGTCCCGCAAACCGCCCGTGGTGCCACTAGCGGTCGTCCGGAGGCTCCAGCGGTGGCGCTTGCAGCGGCGGGACGGTCGGGGGGCCAGGGGCCGGCGGCTCCGGGGCTGCGCTGCCGTCCGCTTCGGCAAGGTGCACGAGGATCCGCGGCACATCCGCCTCGGTGATGAGAACCTGACGCGGCTTGGAACCCTCGTAGCCGGAGATGATCCCGCGCCGCTCGAGCATGTCGATGAGGCGCCCGGCCCGCGTGTAGCCGAGGCGCAGACGGCGCTGGAGCATCGAGGTCGAGGCCGTCCCCATCTGGGCCACCATCGAGATCGCCTCTTCGAGCAGGGGGTCCTCGTTGGCGCTGAGGACGTCATCGTCTTCGGCGGGTGCGTCCTCGTTGGCCACCTCGGCCAGGAGCTCCTCCCGGAATTCGGGTTCGCCCTGCCGGCGCCAGCCTTCGGTCAGTTCGAAGATCTGCTCCTCATCGATGTAGGCACCCTGGATTCGCTGGAGCTTGGACGAGCCGACGGCCGAGAAGAGCATGTCGCCTTGGCCGAGCAGTGACTCGGCGCCGCCGGTATCGAGGATCACGCGGGAGTCGGTCTGGCTGGAGACCGCGAAAGCGATCCGCGAGGGGACGTTGGCCTTGATCATGCCGGTGATCACGTCCACGCGCGGCGACTGTGTAGCCAGCACGAGGTGAATCCCAACCGCCCGGGCTTTCTGGGCCAGGCGGATGATCGAGTCCTCCACGTCGGCCGGGGCGACCATCATCAGGTCCGCGAGCTCGTCGATCACGCACAGGATGTAGGGCAGCGCCGGCTCGTCGCGCTTGGCCCGGGCGCGGTTGAGCTCGGGCAGGCTGCGGGTCCTGGCCAGGGACATGATCGAGTAGCGCTGCTCCATCTCCTTGACCAGATTCTGGAGGGCGTTGGCGGCCATCCGGGGGCTGGTGATGACCGGCGTCAGCAGATGCGGGATCGAGTCGTAGTGGTTGAGCTCCACCTGCTTGGGATCGACCAGCACGAGGCGCACCTCGTGGGGCGTGGCCCGCAACAGGATGCTCGAGAGCATGGCGTTGACGCACGCCGACTTGCCGGCCCCGGTGGTGCCCGCGACGAGCAGGTGGGGCATCTTGGCCAGGTCGGCGCCGATCGCGCGCCCGGCGATGTCCTTGCCCAGCCAGACGGTCAGCGGAGACCAGTCCGGGGGCGCGCTCTGGAACACATCACCGAGATGGACGATCTTGCGCAGGGCGTTGGGCACCTCGACCCCGACCGCCTGCTTGCCCGGGATCGGCGCCAGGATGCGGATGTCGGTCGCGGCCAGCGCGTAGGCGAGGTCGTCCTTGAGCTGGGCGACCTTGGCCACCTTGATCCCAGGAGCGAGGCGCATCTCGTAGCGGGTTATGTGCGGGCCGGTGACCCGGCCGATGACCTTGGCTTCGATCCCGAAGTGCCCGAGGGTCTCGAGCAGGGTGCGGGCCACCTGCTCCTGGCCGGCGGTGTCGGGCTTGGCCGCCTCTGAGGTCGAGCGGGTCAAAAAGCGCGGGCCGGGCACCCGCCATTCGAACTCGGGATCGTCGGTGATCGAGGCGCGGTAGCGACCTTGGGGCGTGAGATCCTCGGCTGAGACCTGGAAGCTGGGACCGGCCGGGGTGGTCTCGCCCTCGAACAGCGGCTCGGGCTCGGCCCCTGGGTCGGCGGGCTCCGGGCCGAGATCCAGTGGCTCGAGCGGCAGCTCGTCGACCGGCTGGTCGGTAAAGGCGATCGGGGGGGCCTCGACGTGAGTGGCGCGGATCACCAGTTCAGACGTGTCCGCCTCAGGCGGCAGCAGGCTCTCGGCTGGATAGCCCGAGCCGGTCGCGGTCGCCTGGGCGGCGGCGGTGGCCGGGCGGCGGGCGACGGTCGCCCTGAGGTCCTCGGTGGAACGACGCAGCACCCGGCTGGTCTCGGCCACGCCCGTCCCGGTGAAGCGCAGGATCCCGGCCAGGGTGGCGCCGCTGACCAGGATCAGGCCGGCGATGAACAAGAAGACGGCGAGAATGTGAGCGCCCACGATCGAGAACAGGCGCGAGACCGCCCACAGTTCGGACTGGCCGATCACGCCGCCGCGGCTCTCAAAGGCCGCCGGATGCCAGAACAGGCGGGCTGAAACCGGCCCCGGGCCGAGGCCCAGCGTTCCTGCCGCCAGAGCCAGCGTCAGCGCAGCGACCAGACACACGGTTCCCGTCCGCAGCGGCCGCGCCGGCGGCCGCAGCTCACGGATCAGGATCAGGCCACCAGCCGCGACCAGGGCGGCCGGGACGGCGTAGCCCAGGGCACCGAACACGAACCGGCTGGCACGTACAGCCCCGTCTCCGAGCGTCCCTCCGGCCCAGTGGGCGTAGGCCACGCCGCCGAGAAACAGACCCACCGCGACCAGCGCCAGCCCGAGGATGTCGATGTGATGGGCCTCGGGAGCGAAGGTGGGGAGCCCGGGTCGCGTGGCCAGCAGTGAGCGCTGCGCGCGCTTGGGCGGCGCTTTGCGCGGGCTGGGCTTGCGCTTGGTCGGCTTGCGCTTCTGGCGGGTGGCGGCCATCTCCGATTTCGGGGCTTCGACGTCGGCGGCCCAGATCCTCCCCGCGAGGGGCTGACAGCGGCGCCGTGGCGGGCCTTACCATCTGCCTCACGATGGCCGATTTCGAGCGTCCCCCCCGCGTGCTGGTTGTCGAGGACGACGACGCGATTGCCCAGGTGCTGATGCGCTCCCTGCGCATGGAGGGCTACGAGGTGCGGGTGGCCGAGGACGGCACGATCGCGCTCGAGCAGGCCCATGCCTTTCTTCCCGACTTGGTCCTGCTCGACCTGGGGCTGCCCGGCATCGACGGGATCGAGGTGGCCAAGGAATTGCGCCGGCAATCCGACGACGTACCGATCCTCATCCTCACCGCCCGCGACGCGGTCGAATCTCGCGTCGAGGGGCTCGACGCCGGCGCCGACGACTACCTGGTCAAGCCGTTTGAGCGACAGGAGCTGCTCGCTCGGCTGCGCGCGCTGCTGCGCCGCCGCCCCCCCCGCGGGCAAGCCAACCTGGCCGTGGGCGATCTGCGCCTCAACCCCGATACCCACGAGGTCGCGAGGGGTGATCGTCCGGTTGATTTAACTCAGCGCGAGTTTGAGTTGCTGGAATATCTGATGCGTAACGAGCGCATCGTAATCTCACGCCAGCGATTGCTGGACGAGGTCTGGGGTTACGACCCCTTTTCGATGACGAACACGATCGAAGTGTTCGTCTCCAATCTACGGAGGAAGTTGGAAGCCGATGGGGAGCCTCGGCTCTTACATACGATCCGCGGCGCGGGCTACGTTCTCCGCGTATAGGTCGGTCCCCATCCGCTGGCGGCTGGCCGGCGGGTCCGCGGCGCTGACCTTGGTGATCCTGGCCGGCTTTGCCACGATCGTCGGCACGCTGACCAACCGCCAGGTCCGGTCTCAGTTCTCGACTCAGCAGACCGCCGCGGTCGACCGTCTGGCCAGCCAGCTCAACCACAAGCTGGCCTTCAACCGCACCGGGCAGCTGGCGTGCAACCGGACCAAGGTGCATCTGAGCGACTTCGCCAACGTCGAGAACGCACAGATCCGGATCTTCGACGCCACCGACGGCCAGCTGCTGTGCACGCAGAACAACATCCGCCTGACCAAGGCACCCCTCAAGCCCCAGTATTTCGGCAGCGCGCCCAACACGACAAGCGGGACCTTCACGGCCAACGGCTACCGGGTGGCGGTGCGCCAGCTCCAGCTCAAGCCAGCCGGCACAGGTCAAGTCGTACTCCTCTACGCCCTCCCCCTCTCAGATCTCGACCACACGATCGCCGATGTCCAGATCTTCCTGCTCCTGGGGGTCCTGGGCGGAACCATCGCGGCCCTGATCGCCGGCTTGTTCGTGTCGGCGCGGGCGATGCGCCCGATCGTCGAGCTGACCTATGCCGCCAGCGAGATCGAGCGCACGCGCGACGCCACCGGCCGCATCCCCCACCCCGAGGCCGAGGACGAGATCGCTGAACTGGCCCGCACCCTGGAGGGAATGCTCGGGGCCCTGGACTCGGCCCGCAACGACACCCAGGGCATGCTCGATCGTCAGCGGGAATTCGTTGCCGATGCGTCGCACGAGCTCAGGACCCCGCTTACCAGCGTTCTCGCCAACCTCGAGCTCCTGACCGAGGAGCTGCAGGGCGAGCAGGCCGAGACCGCTGAGGCGGCGCTGCGTTCGACTCGGCGCATGCGCCGGCTGGTCGGTGACCTGCTCCTGCTCGCCCGGGCCGACGCGCGCCGCGCGCAGCCCCAGCGCCCGACCGACCTGGCCGAGGTCCTGGTCGAAGCGGCCGGGGAACTCGGTCCGATGGCCGAGCACCACGAACTGTCGATCAGTCCCGACCGGGCCGTGGTCACCGGGGTCCGTGACGAGCTTCACCGCCTGGTCCTCAACCTGCTCGAAAACGCGGTCCGCCATACGCCGCCCGGGACCCCGATCCGCGCCTTCACCTATGTGGAGGGCAGCGACGCGGTGCTGACCGTCGAGGATGAGGGACCGGGCATCGCGCCCCCGCTCGAGGAGCGCGTGTTCGAGCGCTTCGTCCGCGGCGGCCGTGACGGTGGTCGCGGCTCTGGCCTCGGCCTGGCCATCGTGCGCGCGGTGGCGCAATCCCACGGCGGCAGCGTCGTGCTCGAGCGTCCGGCCCCGGACCACGGGACGCGGTTCGTGATCAGGATCCCGGCGGAGGGGATCGAGCCGGCGGACGTCGCGCCGGCGAGCGATCAGACCTCGACGACGACCGGCAGGACCATCGGCCGGCGACGTAGCCGGTCGTAGACGAACGTCGCCAGGTCGTCGTGGAGCTCCTGCTGGATGAGGTCGATCTCGCGGACCTTCTCCTGGGCAGAACGGGCGAGCGATCGCTCGATCTCCTTGCGGATCTCCTCGACCAGCTGGTCGGCCTGCTCGACAAACGGGACGCCACGGAAGATGACCTCCGGGGCGACCACGGATTCGCCGGTCTGCTCTGAGACAGTCGCCACGACGATGAAGATCCCGTCGGCGGAGAGCATCCGCCGGTCGCGCAGGGCCACGTCGGCCGGATCGCCGATGTCCACTCCGTCCACGAAGATCATGCCCGCCTGCTCGAGCGGGCCGAAGCGCGCCCCCGAGCCGTCGATCTCCAGCGGCAGACCGTTCTCGCCCTTGAACACGGCGTCGGGATGGATTCCGACCGCGTCGGCGAGCTCGGAGTGGAGTTGGATGCGCTTGTGATCTCCGTGTACCGGCAGCACGTAGCGGGGCCGGACAAGGTTGAGCATCAGCTTGACCTCCTCGGCGTAGCCATGGCCTGAGGCGTGGATCGGCGCCTCCCGCGGGGTGATGACGCTGCAGCCGATGTGGTACAGGCGGTCGACGGTCTCGTTGACGGCTCGCTCATTGCCCGGAATCGGGGTGGCCGAGAAGACGACCGTGTCACCGCCGTGCAGCGTGATCTGGCGGTGATCGTTGTAGGCCATGCGGCGCAGGGCCGAGAGCGGCTCGCCCTGGGATCCGGTCGAGATCACCACCACCTTGTGGTCAGGCCAGTCCTCGACTTCGTGGGGCGCGATGAGCATCCCCTCGGGAACCTCGATATGACCCAGGGTGCGGCCAATGTTGACGTTCTTGCGCATCGAGCGGCCGACCAGGGCAACCTTGCGTCCCAGGGCCCCGGCGGCGTCGACCACCTGCTGCACGCGGTGGATGTTGGAGGCGAAGCTGGTGACGATGATCCGGCCGTCGGCGCGGGCGAACACCTCCTCGAGATGGGGGCCGACCTGGCGCTCGGAGGGCGAGAAACCCGGCCGGTCGACGTTGGTGGAGTCGCCGCACAGCAGCAGCACTCCCTCCGAGCCCAGCTCGGCCAGCCTCGCCATGTCGGCCGGGAGGCCGTCGACCGGGGTCTGGTCGAACTTGTAGTCTCCGGTGAGTAGGACCGTGCCGAGCTCGGTGCGCAGCGCCACGGCACACGAGTCGGGAATCGAGTGGGTCATGTGGATCAGCTCGAGGCTGAACGGGCCGAGCTCCACCTCCTCGCCGGTGGCCAGGTCCTCGAGCGGTACCTCGCGCAGCTTGTGCTCGTCGAGCTTGGAGCGGGCCATGGCGATGGTCAGAGGGCCGCCGTACACGGTCGGTGCCTGGTCGGCGCCGAGCTCGCGCAGGACCCAGGGCAGGGCCCCCACGTGGTCCTCGTGGCCGTGCGTGATCACGATCGCTTCGATGTCCTGCGCGCGCTCGCGGAGATAGGCGAAGTCGGGCAGCACGAGGTCGATCCCGAGCATGTCGGTGGTGGGAAAGCGCAGGCCGGTATCGACGACGACGATCCGGTCGCCGTACTCGACCACAGTCATGTTCTTGCCGATCTCGCCCAGGCCACCGAGTGGCAGGACGCGCAACTTGTCGCTCAATTTGCTGTGACCCGCGTCATCCCGCGGCCACAGTCAGCATGCCGTGGCGCTCCAGCAGGCCACGCACGACGGCCAGCTCCTCGGCATCGAGCTCCACGTACGGGAGCCGGGGCGCGCCAACCGGCAGACCGATCATTCCCAACGCCGCCTTCAACGTACAGGCGAGCGGGGCGATGCCCAGGTCTCGATAGGCGTCCTGGAGACTCGCGTCGATCTCGCGGCGGTGCTCGGGCTCGTCGACCATGCGCCGCATCTCGGGACCGAACACGTGGCTACCGGTGAGAATCCCCCCTGGCTCGCCGAGATCGAGCACGTCGGCCAGCATGTCATCGTTGCCGGCGTAGATCATCATCCCGTCGATCGGAGCCAGGTTGTCCGGATTGGCCTGCTTGACCCCAACGATGTGATCGAGCTGTCCGAGCTCGGCGACCAGGTCATTGGACATGTCAGCCCCGGTGCGCTGGGGGATGTTGTAGAGCAGGATGGGCAGGTGGGTGGCGCGCACAACCTCCCGGTAATGGGCGATGATCCCGCGCCGGCTGGGGCGGTTGTAGTAGGGGTTGACGGACAGCAGTCCGTCGGGGCCGATCTCGCTTGCGCGCTCGGTCAGGCGAACGGCATGGCGGGTGTCGTTGGAGCCGACGCCGGCAATGATCTGAGCCCGGCCGCGCATCTCGCGCACGGCCAGGGCGACCATTCCCAGGTGCTCCTCGTCGTCCAGGGTGGCGGCCTCCCCGGTGGTCCCGCAGATGACCAGACCGTCAGAGCCGTGCTCGACGAGGTGGTTCATGAGGGTCACAGCTGCCTCCTCATCGACGCGGCCTCGCTCGTCGAAAGGCGTCACCATCGCGGTGAGGACGGACCCGAAGTTCTCTCCCATTAAGGCCATTATCGCAGGCGCCCAGGCGTCAGTGGGTCTCAGAGCTCTCGCTCGTACATGCGCCACCGCTTGACGATTCTCGCCCCCATGGCCTCCAGGCCCCGGTTCATGGCCGTGTTGACCTCCAGGATGAAGCTCGCCTCGCCGCGTGACTGACGGGTCTTGGTGGCCATGTCGAAGTGCTCGAGGTAGAGGCTGGCCGCGACCCCGGTGTGCTGGTACTCGGGCAGCACCCCGAGGAAGCCGATGCGGACCCGGTCGATGATCCGGGCTCGGGTGAGGTAGTACCACCAGCCGAGGGGCAGTAGCCGGCCTCGCATCTTCTTGTAGACCTGGTTGATGTCGGGGATGGTGATCGCCAGGGCGATCGTCTTGCCGTCCAGCTCGGCGATCATGTACCAGTCCTTGGCGAAGACCAGCTGCATATCGATCGTATAGGCGTCGAGGTCGGCTTTGGAGTAGGGAGTAAAGCCCCAGTTCCCCGACCAGGCGGCGTTGTAGATGGCGGCGAACTCGTCCATCTCGCGGCGCAGATGCAGGCGCGACATCTTGCGGATCGTGATCCCGTATTTGGAGGCCGCTCGCTCGGCGATCTTGGGCAGAATCGGGTTCATCCGCTCCCGGTCGGAGATGTCAAGGCCCCAGCCGTAGAGGTCCATGGCCTTGCTGAGACCCGCGGCCTGGCACCGGTCGCCGTAGTAGGGCGGGTTCCAGGCCTCGCGGATCAGCGGCTCGCGGTCGAAGCCCTCGAAGAGAATGCCCGCCTCGTCGTTGAGGGCAAAACTCATCGGGCCCACCATCCGGTCGCACCCCTGCCCCCGACACCACGTTTGCGCCGCGGCCAGCAGCGCGTCGGCCACCTCCTGGTCGTTCTCGAGCTCGAAAAAGCCGAACATGCCCCAGCGCGCGTCGTGGTAGCGGTTGTAGTCGTCATCGACCTGGGCGGTGATCCGCCCCACCACGCGGCCCCCCCGCCGGGCCAGGAAGTATTCAGCGCGGCCATGGGTGAAGAACGGGTTGAGCTTGCGGGTCAGGAACTGGTAGCGCTCGAGCTTGAGCGGCGGAATCCAAGGCGTCCCGGCGTGCAGACGAAAGGGCAGGTCAACGAACTCCCGCAGGTCTGAGAGCCCCTTGACGACGGTTACCTCGATCGACATTCGGCGGAACCGTAGCGGAGGCGGCGCTATACATGGATGCGTGAGGAGGAGGCTGACAGCGGTGTGGGTGTGCGCCGTGGGCTGTCTGCTCGGCGTGATCCCTGCCACCGCCGCCCAGGCCGATTGGACCACGTACCACGCCGATGGCGCGCTCAGTGGCGTCGATCACAGCAGCGGCGCGGCTGTCCCCTTTACTCCCGCCTGGAACGTACCGGGTCTGGCCGGGAACATCTGGGCCGAGCCTCTCGTGTACGGAGGTCTGGTCATCGTGGCCACCGAGACCAACGACCTCTACGCGTTCAACGAGGCCACGGGCGCTCCGGCCTGGCACGTCAACCTCGGTGCGCCGGTGTCCGCCTCGGCGCTGCCCTGCGGGGACATCGCCCCCACCGTCGGCATCACCAGCACCCCGGTCATCGATCCGGCTACATCCACGCTCTACACCGTCGCCGACCTGGCCAGTGGCTCGTCGGCCAGCCACACCCTGTTCGCGGTCAATGCACGCACCGGGGCGCTTGTCTTCTCGCGCAGCGTCGAGCCGGCGGCGGACAATCCACTAAACCAATTGCAGCGCGAAAGCCTGGCCTTCGACCGCGGTCGCGTACTCGTCGGCTTCGGCGGCAACGACGGAGACTGTGCCCAGTACCGCGGCTACCTGGTGTCAGCCCCCGCCGACAACACGGGGGGCAATGAGGTCTACGCCGTCCCCACCGCCCGTGAGGGGGCGATCTGGTCCGGCGGCGGCGCCCCCGCCGTCGACGCAGCCGGCAACGTGTTCGTCCCCACCGGGAACGCGGCCAACGGTCCCGGGAGCCAGTTCGACCACGGCGACACGCTCGAGAAGCTCACCCCCGACGCGGCCGAGCTCGACTACTGGGCGCCGTCCAGCTGGGCGCAGGACAGCGCCAACGACGCCGACCTGGGCTCGGTCTCGCCCGAGCTCTTGCCCAACAACCTCGTCTTTCAGGGTGGCAAGAACGGAAACGGCTATCTGATCTCGACCACCAGCCTAGGCCACATCGGGGGTGAACTGTTCAGCGCGCCCGTGTGCGTCAGCTTCGGCTCCGATGCCTATGCCAACGGGATCCTCTACGTCGCCTGCGCGAACGGCCTGCACGCGCTCAACATCGACCCCGTCAACCACCGTTTCGCAGCCCGCTGGACGGGACCCTCTGACGCCAACGGGCCGCCCATCATCGCCGGCGGCTTGGTCTGGGTGACCGCCACGGGGTCGGCAAGGCTCTACGGCCTGGATCCTCTGACGGGTGCGGTAAAGATCACCCAGGCGACGCCGGCCATGGAGCACTTCGTTACCCCCGCGGCGTCCGACGGGCGCCTGTTCCTGGCCACTGGTACGACCCTGAACGCGTACACGATCGCGACCGCGCTCGCGCCCCCCACCCCACCGCCACCGCCAGTCCCCAGCCCACCGGTGCTCAGCAAGCCACCGGTGACCTGCCGCGCTGCGGTCAAGCTGAGCCTGCGGGTGCCCAGGCACCAGAGGATCGTCAAGGTGACCGTCTACCGTGGTCACCGGCGCCTGCTCCTCCGGCGCGGTCACCGGCTACGTCGAGTCTCCCTGGCTCATCTGGGAACGGGGACCTACTCTCTGCGCGTGCACGAAAGCCCGCGCCGCGGCCGACGCCTCGCCTTCAACGTCCGCGTACACAACTGCCGGCTGGTCAAGCCGCGCCGCCGACATTGAGCGCGCCCCCGCCCGGCTCCGACGTCCCCGCCGTCCTGGGCCTGGATCACGTCCAGCTGGCCGCCCCACCCGGCTGCGAGCCCGCCGCCCGGCGCTTCTACGGGGAACTGCTCGGGCTCGTCGAGCTGGCCAAACCCGAGCCCTTACAGGCCCGGGGTGGCGTCTGGTTCGCGCTCGGCGCGGAGCAGCTCCACATCGGCGTCGAGGACCCCTTCCTCCCGGCCGGCAAGGCCCACCCGGCGCTGCGACTGGCCGACGAGACGGCCCTTGAGATGCTCGCCCAGCGGCTCGCCGCGGCCGGCGCCCCGGTCCGCTGGGACGCCGAGCTGCCCGGGGCTCGCCGCTTCTATGCCGCCGACCCGTGGGGCAACCGGCTCGAGTTCCTGGTCCCTACGCGGCCCGGAGCTCGGGGGCGTCGCGCTCCCCCTGCCCGCGGATGAGCGGGCCGCGGTAGGGACCGGGCTTGGGCCGCGGCTTGCCGCCCGGGAAGGCCAGGCGCAAGATCGTCCGCTGGACCATCCCCAGCTGCTGGGCGAACGGGCCTGAGTTATAGGGGAGGTCGTAGCGCTCGCAGATCTCGCGCACCTTGGGAGCGATCTCCCCGTACCTGGTGCTGGGCATGTCCGGGTACAGGTGATGCTCGACCTGGTAGCCAAGGTTGCCACTGATCACGTGGAACATGGGCCCACCATCGATGTTGGCCGCACCCAGCAGCTGACGCACGTACCAGGCGCCCTTGCTCTCGTCGGCCGTCTCCTCCTGGGTGAACGTATAGGTCTGATCCGGGAAGTGGCCGCAGAAGATGATCGCGTAGGACCAGACGTTGCGAATCAGGTTGGCGACGACGTCCGCGGTCAGCGTGCGCTTGAACGGCTCGCGGAAGGAGCGGCGGGCGATGAGCTGGGCGAGGAGAGAATCGGACCCGCCCGCCCCTCCAGGAGTCTTGCGGGTGGCCTTGCGGGCCAGCCGCCGCGCCTTGCGGGAGAGGCCCTGGGCCCGGCTCTCGTCGCGGGCCTTGGCGGCGAGCACCCCGGCCTCGATCGTGACCATCACGGCACCGCTGATCAGCGGCCAGGCGATGTAGTCCTTGACGATCTGGGTCCGTGCCTTGCCGGCGATCCCCTTGAGCTCCTTGCGCACCTGCTTCTGGCTCTTCTCGCCGGAGCGGATGGCGTCGAAGTCAAGGTCATGCATGGCGACGCCCCATTCGAACAGGCTGGCCAGGATCAGGTTGTAGACCGGCTGCAGCAGATAGAACGGATACCACTTCTGCGAGGGATCGATCCGCATGATCTCGTAGCCGAGGTCGCGGTCCTTGCCCCGGATGTTGGTGTAGGTGTGGTGGATGAAGTTATGGGAGTGGCGCCACGCTTCGGCCGTCGAGGCCGTGTCCCAGTCCCAGGTCTTGGAGTTGATGACCGGGTCGTTCATCCAGTCCCATTGGCCGTGCATGACGTTGTGGCCGATTTCCATGTTCTCGAGGATCTTGGACAGCCCGAGGGTGGCGGCGCCCAGCAGCCACGGCGCCCGCCAGCGCGAGGCGATCAGCTCGGCGCGGCCGAACAGGGCCAGTCGGCGCTGGAGGGCGATCATCGAGCGGATGTAACGCGCGTCGCGATCACCGAGGTCGGCCTTGACCTGCTCGTGCAGCTCCTCGAATTCCTTGCCGATGGCCTCGATCTGCTCCGGGGTCAGCCGGTGCAGGGGGTTCTCGGACGGGTCGACCGTCGGCGTCGCTGAGGGGCCGTGGCCATTCTGTACGGCGGTTGTCATGCGTTCTCCTCGGTGTCGCAGGTCAAAGTTCGATCTCGATAGGTCCCTCGGGGGCGTGAATACACGTACGGATTACCTCGCCCTCCTCGCCATGCACCTTGCCGGTGCGCAGGTCGCGCACCCGTCCGGTGCGAAGCTCGCCCACGCAGGTGTGGCAAATGCCCTCGCGGCAGCCGTAGGGCAGATCCAGGCCGGCCTCTTCCCCGGCGACCAGGATCGGGGTGCTCCCGTCTGACTCGGCCTCCGTGTCGGAGACCAAGAACTTGATCGTCCCCCCTTCGCCCTCGTCGCCGTCGCCCAGGCCGAGCTTGGGCTGAAAGCGCTCCATGTGAAGGTGCTCCTCGAGGCCGGCGGCCTCGAAGTGCTCAGCGAAGGCATCGAGCATGTCGGTCGGGCCGGAGATGAAGGTCTCGCGCTCGCGCCAGTCCGGGCAGAGCTCGTCGAGGTCGCCGGGGCCCATCCGCCCCACGTCGGCGGTGAGCTGCTCGTGCAGGACGAACTTGGGGTGGCGCTGGGCCAGCTCGCGCAACTCGTCCCCGAAGATCACCTCTTGCGCCTTGCGCGCCGAATGCAGGAGCACGGCGTCACCAAGTTCGCCGGACCGATCGAGGTGGCGGATCATGCTCATGATCGGAGTGATGCCACTGCCGGCGCTGATGAACAGCAGCCGCTCGGGCAGCCGCTCGGGGAGCAGGAACTCGCCCTCCACCCCACCGAGCGAGACGATCGTCCCCGGGCGGCCGCGTCGCACCAGGTAGGGCGACACCTTGCCCTCGTCGACGTTCTTGACCGTAATGCTGATCAGACCATCGGGACGGGCGGGATCGGAGGTCAGCGAATAGGCGCGCCAGTGCCGAACGCCCTCGATGTCAAGGCCGATGCGCAGATACTGGCCTGCCTCGTGCCCGCCCCAGCGGTAGCCCGGCTTGATCAGCACGGTGGCGGCGTCGGGGGTCTCAGCCTCGATCCGCTCGACCCGCCCGCGCAGCTCGCGCGTGGACCACAGCGGGTTGACCAGCTCCAGATAGTCGTCCGGAAGCAGGGGAGAGCTCAGCGCCGCGAGCGCATTCAGGACGCGCCGCTGGACGGGGTGAACGTTTGGCCTGGCTCCTCTCTCCGGCATATTCTTTCTACTGAGAAGTAATATCCGCTTCGATACAGTTCTACACGATTTGAGTTCGCAAGGGGCACAAGCCTCCGGCACGCCGGGTTCCCGGGCCGCTCGCCGGGCCGGCACACGCGGTGTCCCGCGGTCGGTGCGCGAACCCCTGATCCTCGAGGTCGCGGGTCAAGTGTTCGCATCCGACGGCTACGAACGCGCCTCGATGGACCGCATCGCGGAGCTGGCCGGCCTGTCCAAGCCGATGCTCTACGCCTACTTCGGCTCCAAGGAGGGCCTGTACTCGGCCTACATCGAGGTGACCGGCCGCGAGCTCGTGCAGCGCCTGGCCCGTGGCGATCGCGCGCAGGTCGCTCACGCGGCCCGGCTGCGCGAACCGATCTCCGAGTTTTTGTCCTTCGTCTCCGAGCATCGCGACGGCTGGAAGGTGCTCTTCGGGGAGGTCACCGCCAGCCGTCCGCTGGTCAAGCTCGTCGCCCAGCTGCGGGCCCAGATCGTCGATGAGGTACGTCGGATGCTCGAGGCGGGCACCGGGTCCTGGCCCGGGCTGGCGCCGCCCGCCTCCGACGGCGTGGCCCACGCCATCGTCGGGGCCGGCGAATCGCTGGCCAACTGGTGGCTCGATCATCCCGCGGTCAGCCGCGAGGAGGTCACCGACTGGTACGTGGGCCTGACCCAAGCGGCAATTGCCTCCGCCGGCCGACGCGGGCCGGTGGCCGCGCGGTCAGACTAGAGCCGCGGTTCGGAAACTCATCGGGGCACTAAAGCAGCGCCTCGAGCCCGACGACGGGCGAGTCCTCGAGTCCGCCGACCCGGCGCACGGCCAACAGCACCCCGGGCATGAAAGACTCGCGGTCGACCGAGTCATGGCGGATGGTCAGCGTCTGACCGACGTCGCCGAGGATCACTTCCTGATGGGCGACCAGCCCGGGGAGGCGGACTGAGTGTACGGGCACGTGGTAGCCGTCCTCGCCGCGAGCCTCCGCCATCAGGATCGCGGTATGGGCGGCGGTGCCGCTGGGCTTGTCGAGCTTGCCGTCGTGATGCAGCTCGATGATCTCGGCGGCACGCATGTGGCGGGCCGCCTCGGCGGCGAAGCGCATCATCAGCACCGCGCCGATGGCGAAGTTCGGGGCCACGAAGACGTTGGCGCGGGCGTCACGGAAGGCCTCGAGCTCGGCGGCGGGAAAGCCACTCGTCCCGATCACCACGTGTACCCCGGCCGCGACGGCCTGGCGCGCGTTGGGCAGCGCGCTGTCGGGGACGGTGAAGTCAACCAATACCTGAGGTCGCGCCTCGAGCGCCGCCTCGAGCGAGACCCCCAGAGCCGGGTCGGCCCGCGCGACGAGCTCCATGTCCGACGCACCCGCGACAGCGCCGCAGACTGTCGCCCCCATGCGGCCGGCCGCACCGGCCACGGCCACGCGGATCACGATGGGCTCGGCGCCAGTTCTGGCACCACGGCGGCCAAGGCTTCGTCGAAGCGAGCCTGGTCGGCGCCGATCCCGGCCGCCGATAGCCGCTCGGGCGCCCACAGCTCACGACTGAGGTCGATCAGATCCTGGTGGGAGACGGCGTCGATGCGCTCGATCGCCTCGTCGATCGGCATCAGCTCAGCCCCGGCCAGAACCTCGGAGCCGAGCCGGTTCATCCTCGCCCCGGTCGACTCCAGGGCCAGGACCACGCGGCCCTTGAGGTTCTCCTTGGCCCGCTTGAGCTCGTCGGCCGTGGCCGGCTCCTCGACGCAGCGCGCGAGCTCGGTGCCCACCACGGCCAGGGCGGCTTTCAGGTTCTCCCCCCGGGTGCCGACGTAGAGGCCGACCTGGCCGGTGTCCTGGTAATTGCTGGCGAACGAATAGACCGCGTAGGCGAGGCCGCGCTGCTCGCGCACCTCCTGAAAGAGGCGAGACGACGAGGTGCCCCCGAAGACGGTGTCGAGTACGCGCAGGGCAAAGCGGCGGTCGTCGTGGCGCGAGATCCCGGATCCACCAAGGCAGATATGAAACTGTTCGGTGTCCTTGCGCTCGAAGCTGCGCCGGGCTCCCGGGGGCAAGAGCAGCGGCTCGGCGGGTGCCGGTGGGCCGGCCGGGCGGGCCGGCGCGGCTCCCGGGACTCGCTCGGCGGCGACACGGACGAACTCGTCGTGATCGACCGCGCCGGCCGCGGCAATGACCACGTTGGCCGGCGTGTAGCGGGCGGCGTGAAAGGCGGCGATTTCGGAGGCCGGAGTCCGCGAGACGACGTCAGCGCTGCCGATGATCGCCCGTCCCAGCGGGTCATCGCCAAAGGTCGCCTCGCCGAGCAGATCGAAGACCTTCTCCTGCGGGTCGTCCTCGTACATGGCGATCTCCTCGAGGATCACCTCGCGCTCGGAGTCGAGATCGGTCAGGCTGGGCCGGAAGACCATGTCGGCCATCACGTCAAGGGCGTCGGTGAGGTGATCGTCGATTACCCGCGCGAAGACCGAGGTGGTCTCCTTGCCGGTGCCGGCGTTGAGCTCGGCTCCCATACCGTCGAAGATCTGGTCGATCTCAAGCGAGCCGTACTTGGCCGTGCCCTTGAACAGCAGGTGCTCGAGCAGGTGAGACAACCCCGCCTGGGAAGCGGCCTCGTGACGAGAGCCGGTCCCGACCCAGAAGCCGAGCGACACGGATCGGACGGAGGGCATGGCCTCCGTCACGATCCGGACGCCCGACTCGAGCGTCGTCAGGCGGTGCTCTTCGCGCACTGAGCGGTGCTCAGCGCTTAGCTGCGCTCGGGGTCGCGGTCACGAACCCGACCGCGGTCGCGATCTCCACCCCGGCCACGATCACGATCACGCGGACCCCGGTCGCGGTCACGGTCGCGCGGGGGCCGGTCACGACCTCGCGAAGCGCCGCCGTTCTCGGCCGCAGCGATCGCCTGCAGCTCTTCGGCATTCTTGCCCTGGATCTCGGGATCCTCGGCCAGCCGCAGACCGATCCGGCCCCGCTCGCGATCCACCTCGACAACCTTGACGGCGATCTCGTCACCCTTGTTGAGCACCTCTTCGACGGTGTCGATGCGGCGCCCGGGAGCGACGTTGGAGATGTGCAGGAGACCGTCGGTGCCCTTGGCCAGCTCGACGAAGGCGCCGAAGGTTGTCGTCTTGACGATCTTGCCGGTGAACTCGTCACCGACCTCGACCTCCTTGGTCATCGAGCGAATCCGGTCCACGAGCGCGTCGCCGAGCTCGCGGTTGGACGCGTAGACGAGCACCTGGCCCTCGTCGTTGACGTCGATCTGGGACTCGAACTCCTCCTGCAGCGCGCGGATTGTCTCGCCGCCCTTGCCGATCAGCAGCCCGATCTTCTCGGGATCGATCTTGACCGAGGAGATCCCCGGCGCGTAACGGGACAGCTCGCTGCGCGGCGTATCGATCACCTTGGTCATCTCGCCGAGGATGAACTCCCGGGCGACCTTGGCTTGTGCGAGGGCATCGCGCATGATCTCGAAGGTCACGCCGGTGATCTTGATGTCCATCTGCAGCGCGGTGATGCCGTCCGAGGTCCCGGCGACCTTGAAGTCCATGTCACCGAGGTGATCCTCGACACCAGCGATGTCGGTGAGGATGATGTAGTCATCCCCCTCTTTGATCAGGCCCATCGCGATACCCGCGACCGGACGCGTGATGGGCACGCCGGCGTCCATCAGGGATAGCGTCGAACCGCACACCGAGGCCATCGACGAGGAGCCGTTGGACTCCAGGATGTCGGAGACCACGCGGATCGTGTAGGGGAAGTCCTCCTGGGTCGGGATCATCGGCACCAGCGCCCGCTCGGCGAGTGCGCCGTGTCCGATGTCGCGGCGCTTGGGGCCGCGCATGAAGCCCGCCTCCCCGACCGAGAAGGGCGGGAAGTTGTAGTGGTGGAAGTAGCGCTTGGTCGTCTCCAGACCCAGCGTGTCGAGGCGCATCTCCTCCCGCGTCGTGCCCAGGGCGACGACGCTGAAGGCCTGGGTCTGACCCCGGGTGAAGAGCGCCGAGCCGTGCGTGCGCGGGGCGACGTCGACCTCGATCGAGATCGGCCGGATCTCATCTGAGCTGCGGCCGTCGGGACGTTTCTTCTGGATCGCGATCCGCTCGCGGATCATCGACTTCTCGAGCTTGTCGAAGGCCCGCTGGGCGTTACTTCGGTACTCGGCGAAAGTCTCGGATTCGGGATCACCCGAGTAGCGCTCGAGGATCTGCTCCTCGACAGCCTTGGTCGCCTCCTGGCGCTCGAGCTTGTCCTCGACCTGGGTCGCAGCTTCGAGAGCCGCACCGTGCGAGGCCTGGATCTGGGCGTAGAGGTCTTCGCTGACCACCGGCGCCTGCACCTCGAGCTTGGTCTTACCGACCTGAGCAGCCAGCTCGCGCTGGGCTGCACACAGCTTCTTGATGTTCTCGTGCGCGATGTCGAGCGCGTCGAGGATCTCAGCCTCGGGGATCTCGTTGGCGCCCGCCTCGACCATCAGGATGGCATCCTCGGTGCCGGCCACGATCAGGTCGAGGTCGGCCCCGTCCATCAGCGCCTCCTCGTCGGGGTTGACGACGAAGTTGCCGTCGATCTTGCCGATCCGGACCGCGCCCACGGGGCTCGGGAACGGGATGTCGGAGATCATCAGCGCTGCGGAGGCGCCGTTCATGGCCAGCATGTCGTAGGGGTTGACGTGATCGACAGACATCGGCAGCGCCACCAGCTGGGTCTCATAACGCCAGCCCTTGGGGAACAGCGGCCGGATCGGCCGGTCGATGAGGCGCGCGGTGAGCGTCGCCTTCTCCCCCGCGCGACCCTCGCGCTTGAAGAATGAGCCGGGGATCTTCCCGGCGGCGTACATGCGCTCCTCGACGTCAACCGTGAGGGGCAGGAAGTCGACCTCGCGGAGATTGCCGCGCGTCGCTGTACACAGGACCATCGTGTCGCCCGAGCGGACGACTACTGCGCCGGAGGCTTGCTTAGCCAGCTTGCCGGTCTCGAATGAGATCTCGTTGCCCTCGATCTCGACGGAGACGCGCTTGACGGCGTCAGACATATATTCAATTCCCTTCTTCCTCCGCCCTTCGGTCGGCGGAGTCTCTTCGATTCTTTTCGTTCCGAACCCAAGAGATGCTAGCGGGTGGTCCGGCGCGCGCGGCTCTCGGCCCGCGCCGATGCCGATGCGTCGGCCAGCCATCTCAGGCTTGTTCACGAAACGTAAACGGACCACGCGGTCCGCTTGTGTTATCGTAAGCGGACCACCTGGTCCAGTTTACCCTCCAAGGAGCACTATGAGCGCGATCGCCATCCCCAAAGAGTCTGAACCGTCGGCCGGGCGGGGTGCGGTCAACCCCTGGCTGGTACTCGTCATCGCCTGCCTGGCCCAGTTCATGGTCGTGCTCGACGCCACCGTGGTCAACATTGCCCTGCCCTCGATCCAGCGTGGCCTGCACTTCTCAGTGGCCAACCTGCAGTGGGTTGTCAACGGCTACACGCTCATCTTCGGAGGCTTCCTGCTGCTCGGCGGCCGCGCGGCGGACCTGCTGGGACGCAAGCGGCTGTTCGTGGCCGGCGTGATCCTGTTCACGGCCGCGTCGCTGCTCAACGGCGTCGCCCAGTCTTCGGGCATGCTGATCGTCGGCCGCGGTTTGCAGGGCCTCGGCGGGGCGCTCGTCTCGCCGGCCGCCCTGTCGATCGTGACCACGACGTTCAGCGACGGCGAGCAGCGCACCAAGGCGCTCGGCGTGTGGAGCGCGATCGCCGCCGGCGGCGCGGCCATCGGGCTGCTCCTGGGTGGCGTCCTCACCGACGTCGCCAATTGGCGCTGGGTGTTCTTCGTCAACATTCCGGTCGGGGTCGCCACCGTGGCCCTGGCTCTGCGCTACGTGTCCGAGTCGCGCGCCGAGGTCGAGCATCGGTCCTACGACGTCGCCGGCGCGTTCACGGTGACGGCCGGACTGGTGGTCCTGGTCTACGCGATCGTCAAGGCGCAGGCCTACGGTTGGGGTTCGACCAAGACGCTGGGCCTCGGAGCCATCGCCCTGGTTCTCCTAGCCGCCTTCCTGGTCATCGAAAGCCGCAGCCAGGCGCCGCTCATGCGGCTGGGCATCTTCCGGATCCGCACCTTGGCGGTGGCCGACACCGCGCTGCTGCTGGTCGCTTCGGCGATGTTCGGGATGTTCTTCTTCGCCTCCCTGTACGTCCAGGAGATCCTCGGCTACAGCCCGCTGCGGGCCGGGCTGGCCTTCCTGCCGGTCAGCGCCGGGATCATCGTCGGGGCCGGCCTCTCCCAGCAGCTCATCAAGCGCCTCGGTATGCGCTGGGTCTCGATCGTCGGGATCACCGTGGCCACGGCGGGGATGCTCTACCTCACCCAGTTGCCAGTCCACGGCAGCTACGTCGGTGACCTGCTCGTCGGGTTATTGCCGCTGAGCATCGGCATGGGGCTGACCTTCGTACCCATCACCTTGCTGGGGACCAGCGGGGTCGCGGCGCAGGACGCCGGTTTGGCCTCGGGCCTGTTCAACACCGCCCAGCAGGTCGGCGGCTCGCTGGGGCTGGCGATCCTGGCCTCGCTGGCGGCCAGCCAGACCAGCAGCGCGCTGCACGGCGCAGCCAGTGCCGGTCAGCTGGCCGCACGCGTGTCGGGCTATCACGTGGCCTTCCTGGCCGCCGCGATCATGCTCGCCGCAGGCGCCGTCCTGATGACCTTCGCGCTGCGCAAGTCACACACGCGGGAAATCGAGCGCGAACTCGCCGCGGGCCAGGTTGCCCCGGTGCCGGTCTAGGCCGGCACCGGCGCAGGGTCCTTGACGATGGAGGAGAATCCCCAAGCCATGGAGGCAGAGCGCAGACCGCTGCGAGCCGATGCCGAGCGCAACCGCCGCCGGCTCATCGACGCAGCGACGGCAATCTTCTGCGAGCGCGGCCTTGAGGTCGGCGTGGGTGAGATCTCCGACAAGGCCGGGGTGGGACGCGGAACCCTGTTTCGCAACTTTCCCTCCAAGGAGCACCTGATCGCCGCCATCGTGGTCGAACGGATTCACCAGATGGTCGACCGTGGTCGCGCGCAGCTCGACGCGCAGGACGCCGGCGAGGCGCTGTTCGGCCTGCTCGATGAGTCCGTCGGCCTGCAACAGACCGACCGAGCGCTGTTCGATGCCCTCGATGACGAATGGCTGAGCAACGACGAGATCCACGCCGCCCACGTGGAGATGATGGGCGTGCTCGACGCGCTCGTCGCGCGCGCCCAGGCGGCAGGCGCGGTTCGCGAGGATGTGGGCGCGGTCGACGTGATGATGATGGTCAAGGGCGTGTGCGAGGCCACCCGCTCCTTCCAGCACGTCGATCCGGCGATCGGAGCCCGTCAGCTCGACCTTGTCCGCGCCGCCCTGTCGCCCAGCCCCGGGTGTCGACCGCTGCGGGGCCGGCCCCCCGCGCTCGGCGATCTCGACCCCGCCGCAATGCCAGCAACGACCGCCGAACCGCGGCTGGCCAAGCGCGCTAGCGGCTGAGCCGCTGGACCAGCGCCGCGGCGGCGATCGGCTCGGCGCGCCCGTCGACGACCAGAAACAGGGTCGGCGTTGTCACCACGCCAGCCCTGACCCCGGCGCGGAAGTCGCGCTTGATCCGCTCGCCCACCTCATCGCTGCGGCGGTCGGCGTCAAACCGCTCGAGATCGAGGCCGAGCGTTCGGGCACGCTCCCACAGGTGTGGGTCCTCGAGGCGAGCCTGATCGGCGAGCAGCGCGTCGTGCATCTCCCAGAAGCGCCCCTGGGCGCCTGCCGCCTCCGCCGCCCCCGCCGCGGGCCACGCCCGCGGATGGCTCGAGCGCACCGGGAAGTGCCGGAAGACCAATCGCACCTCATCCAGGGCGATCAGACGACCATGCAGGGCAGCGCAGAAGGGGCATTGGTAGTCGGCGTACTCGACCACGAGCGGGGCATCGACAGGTCCGCGAACGTGATCGTCGGGCCCGAGGGCGGGGACCGGCGCGGAGCTCAACTCGCCCATGGCGAGGCGACGGTCAGGCGTCGAGGCCGTCGAAGATCAGGTTGGCGCCGGGCAGATCTCCCGGGGACGGCGCCTGGTAACTCCACCTGAGGACGCCGTCGGGACCGATGATGGCCAGCGCGCGCTGCGAGAAGCCGCCCTCGTGATAAGCGTCAAAGGCTGTCGAGACGGCGCCCTTGGGCTCGAAGTCCGACAGCTGCTCGATGCTGACACCGAGCTTCTCGACAAAAGCTGTCTGCGAGTAGGTCGCGTCGCAGGAAACGCCGTACAGGGTCGCTCCCCGCTCGCGCAGCTCGTCAAGCACCTCCTCGTAGAGGTTGAGCTGATCGGTGCACACGGGGCTGAACGCGAACGGGTAGAAGACGAGGACAGTCGTCTTGCCCTCGAGGTCGGCGTTGCTGAAATCGCTGCCGTCCCCGCGCTTGAGGGTAAAAGCAGGGGCCGGTTGCCCGGCTGCGATCACCGACGCAGACCGAGCTCGCGGATCAGCGTCCGGTAACGCTCGAGATCGCTGCTCTGCAGGTAATTGAGGAACCGCCGGCGGCGGCCGACCAGCATCAGCAATCCGCGCCGCGAGTGATGGTCCTTGCCGTGCGAGCGCAGGTGCTCGGTGAGCTCGTTGATCCGCTCGGTGAGCAGCGCGACCTGGACCTCGGTCTTACCGGTGTCGGTTGGGCTGGCGCCGAACTTGGTGATCAGCTCCTGCTTTCGCTCCTGCGTCATCGTCATGCGGGCGGTGAGGCTAGCAGAGCCGATGCCAGCCACCTCACCCGCACAGCCGGCGGGTGAGCTCGACATCCTTGTGCATCTGGGTAACAAGCTCCTCGGCGCTGTCAAAGCGTCGCTCGCCGCGCAGGCGGGCGAGAAACTCCACCCGCAGCACGTGACCGTACAGGTCGAGATCCTGGTCGAGCAGATAGGCCTCGACCAGCACCGCGCGCCCGGTGCCGAAGGTGGGCCGGACACCGACGTTGACCGCCGCACAGGCGCCGTCCGCGCGGGCCGCGTAAACCCCGTGGCCCGGGCACACGAGCTTCTCGTCGGGAACCAGGTTGGCGGTCGGGAAGCCCAGCGTCCGCCCCCGCCGGTCACCCACCACCACCTCTCCGGACAGGCAGAAGGCAGCGCCGAGCAGGCGACCGGCCTGCTCAACGTCCCCAGCCAGGACGAGGCCACGGATATGGCTCGAGGAGACCACCTCCCCGTCGACCTCGACGAGTGTCACCACCTTGGTCAGGAAGCGGGTGTCCTGGGCGAGCAGGCTCGTGTCCCCCTCCGCGCCATGACCGAAACGGAAGTTCTCCCCCACCGAGACGTGCGTTGCCCGCAGGCGGTTGACCAGGATCTCGTCGATGAAGGCAGCGGCGCTCTGGGCCGCGAAGGTCTGATCAAAAGGGATCACGACCAGCTCCCTGACGCCGAGCTCGGAGATCAGCTCGGCCTTGGTCTCGAGGCTGGTGAGCAGCTTGGGGGCGGCCTCGGGACGGACGATGGCCAGCGGATGCGGATCGAAGGTCAAAACCGTGTCGGCGCCGGCGATCACCTCGCGGTGGCCGAGGTGGACGCCATCGAACTCACCGACTGCAACCCGCCGGGGCCGGGGCTCCACTTCGCCGAGCTTGGTGATCTGCATGGCGCGAAGGGTAAGGGACGGGCCTCAGCGAAAGCCGACGATCGGCTTCAGCGTGCCCGGCTCCAGGCCCGGCTGGGCGAGCGCGATGAGACCATCCTCATCGCTGAGGCGGACCAGCTCGGCGCGCTGGTCGGGAGCGGTGATCGCCACCCCGTGCCCGGCCGTCCGGCCGCGCTCGCGGTCCAGGCGCACCTCCGGCAAAAAGCCCAAGGCGGCTTGGAGTCCGACCGGACGTTCGGGATCGGCGTCGGCGATGTCGAAATCTCCGATCCGGGTCCGGCGCAACTCCTCACAGTAGGCATCGCCGAGATCGGCAATCAGGCTGCGGACATAGGTTCCCGAAGAACAGTCGATGACAAACCCGCGCCGGTCGCCGTCGCGCCAGGTCTCGGCGAAGCCGTAGACCTCGATCTCGCGCTCCGCCAGCTCGACCGCCTCGCCGGCGCGGGCCAGCTCATAGGCCCGGCGCCCGCCAACCTTGACCGCCGAGTATGCCGGCGGTCGCTGGCCAAGACGCCCGGCCGGCAGCACGAGATCGCCGGCCGGCACAACCCCGGTCTCGGCGATCTCCCCGTCGCGGTCGCCGGTGGTCGAGACCGCCCCGAACCGCGCCGTGGCCTCATAGCGCTTGGGCAGGGCCATCAGGAAGCGCTGGATGCGGGTCGCCCGGCCCACCAGGACCAGGAGCAATCCAGTGGCAAACGGGTCCAGGGTGCCGGCGTGGCCGACCTTGGTCTTGCCGGGCAGGCCGCGCCGGACCCGAGCCACGACGTCGTGGGACGTGATCCCGGTGGGCTTGTCGTAGAGGAGGACGTAATCGCTGGGGCTTGTCATGTGGCTGGTTGCACGGTAGGCGGTTTGCCGGCCCGCGTGGCATTAGCACGGTGCGACGAGCACGCTCGTCGTCCCGTGTCCGCACGGGTGGGAAAATCGACGCTATGCCATCCGCGCTTGATCACATCCCCGGCGGCTTCCGGGGCCGCGATTCACGGCGCCGCGGCGACAAACGGAGGCTGGCGCCGATCGGGCCGGCCGCGCTCGAAGTGGTGCTGGCCGTCGGGGCGGCGACCGCGGTCGTCGCGTTGATGCAATCCGCGGCGCCGCCGGCCGGCCTGGGCGTGATCTACCTGCTCGCGGTCCTCGAGGTGGCGGTACGGCGCGGCGAGCTGGCGGCGCTGACCACGGCTGTGCTCGCGGTGCTGACGCTCAACTACTTCTTCATCGTCCCGCGCCAGCGCCTCTCCATCGCTCACACCCAGGACCTGGTGGAGCTCGTCGTGTTCCTGATCGCGGCGCTCGTCGTCGGCCGGCTGGCCGCGCGGGAGCGCCTGCGCGCCGCGGAGGCCGAGACTCGCGCATGGCTCGCCGCCGCGCGCGAGCAGGAGGCCAAGCTG